>NZ_JBICWF010000007.1:415432-433954 GCF_043199595.1 Streptomyces sp. NPDC048584 | reverse complement strand
CAATCAACATCGATATCAAGAGCAGAATCCGGCCGACACGAAACGACAGACCAACCAAGTAATGCCAATTTAAATCACCCTTTGTACGGTCCGGCGCTTCTCCGCGCTGATCGGCCAACCGCCCCTCGGCTACCTGACCTGGTGGCGGATGACCACGGCAGCCCGCCTGTCACGAGCGACGGAAGCACCCCTGCGGTCCATCGCCGCGCAGGTGGGCTACACCTCCGAGTTCGCCTTCGCCAACGCGTTCAAACGCACGCACGGACTGGCCCCCGGCGCATACCGGCGGCGCGAAGGACCGCCTTGAGCGAGACGGACCGACGCCCCCTCGTACGTCACCCGTTGCGGGAGTACCACGCCAGGCAGCGGCGCCACACCGCAAGGCCGGACAGCAGGGCCAGCAGGGCGACCAGCGGTGACAGATGGACCAGTACGGGTGAGACGGGCACCGTGCCGGCGTGACCGGTCAGCCATGCCGCCGGGTAGTAGCCGGCGAACGCGATCGGGATGCCGAACGTGAAGGCGCCCTGCAGGACCGCCGGAAACACGCTCAGCGGGTAGTTGCCGAAGTTGCCCGCAGTGTTGTCGAGCCAGAAGAACAGGGACTCACTGCCCCGGAACCGCAGCACCAGACCCGCGATGTGCAGGTTGAGCCCCAGCTCGATCACCGTGGCGGCGGCGACCGCGACCACCAGGAAGCACAGCGCGGCCGGCGACCAGGTGACGTCCAGCAGGGACAGGCACACGGTCAACGATGCTCCGGCCACCACCAGGTCCCCCAGCGCGTTGATCGGCGCCTCGTACGTGAACACCTGGAGCAGCACCGGCGCCGGACGCGTGCGGAAGGCCTCGAAGCGGCCCTCCCGCAACAGGTGCGGGATCAGCCCGAGATTGCCGAAGAACAGCATGTACAGTCCGTGTCCGAGCATCCGGATACTGCTGATCAGCAGGATCTCCCCGAGGCCCCAGCCGCCGAGCGAGGGGAACCGGCTGAAGACGACCGTCGCGAAGAGGAGAACCGTGATCTGGTAGGTCACACCGTTGGCGACGGCCATCGCGAAGTCCGCCCGGTTGGCGAGCTGGCTGCGCAGGCCGGCCCGCATGATCACGGCGGCCAGCCGCAGCCTGCCCACCCGGCGGGCGGGCGCGGCGGTGCCGAGCGTCGTCGTCATCCGCGTCACCCTCCCAGCACGAGCAGTCGGCGGGCCGCGCGCTGCCACATCACGCGGCTCAGCAGGGCCAGTACGACGCACCACAGGGCCTGCTCGGCGACGTACGGCCAGCACTCCGCCGCGGGGATACGCCCCGTGTACAGCGAGACCGGCATGTTGATGGTCGCCGCGAACGGCAGGTGGACGGCGACGGCGCGCAGCCAGTCCGGGAAGAACCACAGGGGGATCAGTCCGCCCGACAGCAGCAGTTGGGCGAAGGCCGCCAGCCGGTTCACACCGAAGGAGGTGATGGTCCAGAAGCTGGTCAGGTCCACCAGCAGGCCGATCTGGTAGAAGACGATCTGACCGAGTCCGTAAGCCAGCACGGTGACCGCCGCGGCGGCCGGGGAGGGTGGCAGCGCGACCAGCCCGCAGGCCACGCCCACTGTCAGGCCGACCAGCAGCCAGGCCGTGGCGTACAGGCTCTCGCCCAGGCCACGCCAGGCGCAGTAGCGGCGGGCGGAGAGCGGGCGGACGAACCAGAACACCACCGATCCGTCACGGATCTTGCTCTGCGCGGTCTCCTGCGAGGCCCCCTCCATGATGACCCGGCCGGTCCCCATGAGCGTGGCGAGCACCGAGTAGGTGATGGCCTGGGACATGTCGAGGCCGACGACCGTCTCGCCGCTCTCGCCGTACAGCGCGCGCCACAGCAGCACGTACAGGAAGACCTGGGTGACGATCACGAAGGCCGTCACGGCGATGCGCGGCCGGTAGGCCCACTCGGTGCGCGGCACCAGAGTCATGAGGCGGTGTGCGCGGGGGAACGACCACGACACCGGGTCGGGCCCGCCCGCCGACTGCGGGGCGGGGGCGGAGCGGTCGGTGAGACTCATGTGACCACCCCCGCGGCCCCGGTCGCCGGCTCGGGGCGCGCGCGCTGGTGCAGGGCACGCAGGACGTCCTCGGCCGTCACCCCCTCGTAGCGCACCGAGCGGACCGGGTGCGCGGCGAGCAGTTCGGCGGTGACCTCCGCCCGGTCCGCCCCGGGGAGCGGCCTGACCCGCGCGGTCGCACCCTTGACGGACACGACCGTGGCCCGGACCAGGTCCAGCGGCGGCGGTGGCGTCTCGAACTCGACGAGGAACGACTGCTCGGCGTCGGCGGCGACGGCCAGCCGGTCACGCTGCCCGTCGTGCACGACCCGTCCGCGGTCGATGACGACGATACGGCGGCACAGTGCCTCGACCTCCGCCATGTCATGAGTCGTCAGCACCACCGAGTGGTCGCCGGTGGCGGCCAGCCGTGACAGCAGCTCCCGCACCTGGTCCTTGACCATGACGTCCAGGCCGATGGTGGGTTCGTCGAGGAAGAGGACCCGCGGCCGGTGCAGCAGGGCGGCGGCCAGGTCGCACCGCACTCGCTGGCCCAGTGAGAGGAACCGTACCGGGGTGTCCCAGAATTCGGAGAGGGTGAGTACGTCGTCGAGTTCGGTCAGCGTCTCCCGCCAGACTTCGTCGGGCAGCCCGTAGACGTCGCGGAGGATGGAGAAGGAGTCCCGTGCGGGCAGGTCCCACCACAACTGAGTGCGCTGCCCGAAGGTGACGCCCATGTTCCGGGCGTTGCGCTCCCGGTCGGCGTAGGGGTCGAGCCCGCAGACCCGGACCGTGCCGGTGTCCGGCAGCAGCAGGCCCGTCATCAGTTTGATCAGGGTGGACTTGCCGGCCCCGTTCTGTCCGAGCAGCCCGACGAACTCGCCCCGCGAGATGCGCAGGTGGACGTCGTCCAGTGCGACCGCGCGTTCCGTCGGCCGGTGGAAGGGGCGGCGGATACTCCAGGCGCCGGCGGCGCCCCAGGTGCGGAACGTCTTGGTGACGCCGGTGACCTCGATCACCGGCTCGGCACCGCTCATGACGCGCCCCCGGACGGCACCGGGTCGGTGCCGCCGGCCGTGACGTCCTGGGCGCCCCGCAGCACCGCGGCCTCCACCAGCGGGTACAGCAGCTCCCCCACGGCCGCCAGCCAGCGCACCGGGACGACCCGGCGCAGCGCGCCCGGCACGAGTGTGGCCAGGGCCGTGCGGGCGGCGGGCCGTGTGGGGTCGGGGAACTTTCCGTCGGGCGCGCCGAGGTCCCGGGTGACCACACCGAGCGTGTAGGCGGTGGTCCACACCTCGGCGAGCAGGACGTCACTGACCCGGTCGTGCACGAACGCGCGGTGCGGGAGGGTCTCCAGCGCCTGCCGCAGCGCTTCCACGATCTGCTCCCGCCCGATGCCCCGCTCCGCCAGGGCCTCCTGCGCCGGCACCCGGCGCCAGCCGTCGGCGGCGGCGGGGTCGCGCAGGTAGACCACGGCGAGCTGCTCCCACCAGCAGAAGTACGGCACGGCGGTCATCGCCGGGAGGACGGAGCCGCCCGGGTCGGCGGCCGCGGACAGACAGGCGGCGCTGCGCGGGCCCATGACCTCGTTGCCCACGAGACTGGGCGGATTGGCGTGGTCGACCGGTCCGGCGACGGGGACGAGTTTGTCCACCCCCCGCAGGTGGTCGAGCAGGGTGACGTCGTCGGTCGCCTCGGGCGTGGCCTTCGCGGCCGCGTGCTCCTCGAAGCTGAGAGCAAGTGGTGCGGGCAGCACCAGGGCCACCGACGGCAGGTAGTCGTCCACCACGGACGCCCACGCGTGGCCGAGCAGCGCGGCGGCGCGGACGGCGTTCGCGGTGCGCGAGCCCCACTCCGTGAACAGGCTCAGGGACGCCTCCGGCCGCGCCGCGGCCAGCGCGGCGACCGTGCTCGCGAACCCCGGGAGCGGCAACGCGTCGTCCTGGACGACCAGGTGGTGCGTGGCGCCCGGTGCCACCGCCTGCCAGGCGCGGCGGGCGGTGCGCAGCGCCGACGGCGGCCCCCCGGGCTCCGGGTCGGTCACGATCCGCGCAGCCAGCGTGGGATGGGCCTCGCTCAACGCCCGTGCCTCGGCCATGCGTTGCGGGTGAGCCATGATCACTGCGGACAGGAGCGGATCTGAGGAGTGCGGTGTCATCGTCAGGGTCTTTCTCGTGGGCGGCGGGGTCGGAGGCTGGGGTCGGGGGAGGTGGGACGAGGGGACGGCGACAGGAGGAGCGCCCGCCCTCGGCTCACCGCTCGGTCTTGCCGGAGGCGGGCGGCACACCACGCATGGCCCGGTACAGGTGTCTGAGCGGGCCTGCCCAGTGCAGCAGCGGCTGGAGCAGGAAGGCCGGTACCAGGGCGAGGACGGACGGCCACGTGGGCGCCTCGGTCCGTGCGGCGGCCCCGCGATGGACGGCCAGCCACTGACGCGCCTTCGTCACGCACCACATGGCGTGCAGCACCGTGTACATGCAGGCTGTCGAGGCCCACACCAGCAGCGCACCGCCCGAGCCGTCCACGGCGAGGGCCGCGATCGCGGCCAGCACCACGGCGGGACCGCCGAACCACCATGCCGTGTCGAGGCCCTCCTTGACGAACACGACGGTGTTGCGCGGCCGGAAGGCGCGCAGCACCGGATCTCTCAGCAGCCGCCGACACCCGGCGAGCGAGCCATGGGCCACGAGCGCGTACGCCTTCCCGAGCGCCTCGGGCCGGGGGTAACGGTCGACCAGGTTGAACACGGGAAGGACGTCCATGACCGCACCGGCGGTGGACAGCTTGTAGCCGACGAGCAGATCGTCGACCGGTTCCTCGTACATGCCGATGGACACCAGGGTGTCGTGGCGGACGAACAGCCCGGCACCGACCCCGTACACCACCGGCTCCGCGAGGGCCGTGAGTCCCGCGGGCAGCTGCGCGGACCGGATGCGGCGCCGGGCCAGGATGCGGTACGCCTCCACGCCCGCCCGGCGGCGCAGATCGGCCAGGGCGTGGGCGCGCATCAACACGTCCGTGCCGCCGCGTCGTGCCGCGTGCGGTCGGCGCAGCTGGAGCGGGAGTTGCTGGACCAGGTCGGGCGCCGGTCCGTCGTCCCGGGACACGGTGGCCGCCAGTTGCTCCAGGCTCCTCAGGTCCGGCTGCGAGTCGGCGTCGTACAGCCCCACGTAGGTGTAGGCCGGGTCGGCGTCCGGCGGGAGCACGTCCGGCAGTTGCTCGACGGCGTACACGAGCTGACTGCTTTTGGCGCCGTCGTCCGTGTAGTGCAAGTGGTGCAGGCCGACCCCGGGGTGGTCGGCCGCGATCGCCGGCAGCAGAGCGGCGGCAACCTCACGCGTGGTGGGGACGGCACCGATCTCGGCGCGCAGGGTACCGGCCGGGTCCCTGGAGGCGCGGGTACGCCGCACGGTCTCCACGGCCCGGCCGGACGGCACGATCCCGGCGAGCCGGGCGGCCGCGTCCTCGGCGCCACCGCTGACCACGGCGTCCGCCAGAGCGGACACCCGCACCACCACGGCATCCCGCTCCCGCTCCTCCCGCTGCGTGGTCACCACGACGACATGCAGCAGACCCGGCGGGTATGACAGCCCGGCCGCCGCCCGCACCACCTCGGCCAGCAGCTCCTGTTCGCGAAGGGCCGGCACCAGCAGGACGACGTGCGGCGCCGCGTCGACGACAGGCACGGCGTGCCGCCGCCGGTCGAGGACGCGGGCGACGAACGCCGCTCGCACGCTGAGCAGGACCCCCCACGACAGGACGCCCCACAGCACGACGAGTGCGATCGTGGTCATGACGGCTCCGCCTGTCCGGACCGGCCGTCCGGAAAGGCGGACAGGTGCCGGTGCCGTCCCTCGGAGCGGGCCGCCTCACGCAGCGCCCGCACCGGCGGATACAGACCGGCGGCCCAGGTCACCACTTCGGCGGGCGTCAGGCTCTCCGGGTCGCCGACCGGGATGCCCGTCAGCAGTGCGGACAGCCGGACGCCCAGGCCGAGCGGCACCGAGAACACGGCCTCGCCGGTTCCGTCGACCGCGGTGAGCGTCACCCGCAGATCGCCTTCCCTGACGGACGGCACCACACGGACGAGGTCCAGCTCAGCGGACCGGGCCAGTACGTCGCCGCCCGGCAGAGCGGGCACGTGTGGTGCGCCGGGCGAGGAATGCCGTCGCCCCACGGTCATCTCGATGATCGTGTCGAAGAACCGGTTGGGGAACCGGCGGTACTGGCCGCGCAGCAGATGCCTCCGCCGTGGCAGCGCCGGATCGGCGTGCCGGGCCACCCGGTCGATGCGCGGGGCGGTGTCGTCGTCGGACACCCTCACCCGCAGCTCCAGCGAGGTGTCCAGGGAGAAGGAGTAGTCGTCGCCGTCGCGGTGTACGCTGCGCGCGTCCTTGCCGACCTTGACCACGATCATGTCGTGGAAGACCTGCACCTCGTCGTTGTACCGGCGGTCCCCGTACTTGTACTCGACGGACCGCAGTGTCCCGTCGGCGTGGAAGTTGGCGAGGACCACGGGCCGGTCGGTGTCCCGGGGTTCGGGGCCGAAGACGGAGAAGTGGGCGGCGCCGACCAGCGACAGCTTCTGCTGGTTGCGGTCGAGGACCTCCAGCGCGTACCGCCGGGGATCGGTCACCCCGAACAGTTCGTTGGCGAAGGGGCTGTCCAGGTCGGGCGCGTAGACGTACAGGCCCTGGTGGGCCCCGTCGCCGTCCCACGGGCATACGGTCAGGTCCTCGTCGAGGCCCGCCCGGTCCTGGAAGGTGTGGAAGGAGTACGTGTGCGGATAGCCGTCCGGGTCGCGGCGCTGCGGAGGATGGACCACGAGGTGCCTCAGGCAGACGCTGCTGCGCCGCAACTCCCGCAACTCGCCCGGCGGACCGGGAGCCGCGGTGTCCCCGGCGGGACGCCGGGACCGCGACGGTGAGGGCGCGCGGACCGCGTCGGCGAGGGCGGTGCCGAAGCCGTCGAGGTGGGCCCGGGTCAGGTGGGGCATGGCGTAGAAGTGGTAGAAGAGCCGCTCCTCGTCCGTGCCGTCCGGCGCACTCCACGGCAGCATGTTGCCCACCAGGCGGTAGCGCTCGGTGAGTTCGGCGGGCAGGCGGCCGCCCTCGTGGGAGAAGGCGGCGACGACGACGGTGTTGCCGGGTGAGGGCAGCACCACCGCGTCGGGATCGGCGGCGCGTATCGCGTCGGCCAGTCGGTCGCGTACGGCCAGACAGTGGCGGAACACCTGCCGGTAGCCGTCCGCCGCCACCCCGAAGACCAGCGACCACAGGGCGGCGGCCATCGCGCCGGAGCGTGACCCGGTGATCGTCTCGTCGAGGAAACCGGACATCGGGGCGGGCACCGCGCCATGGCCCATCAGGCCCTTGCGGCACAGGAAAACCCCGCAACTGTAGGGCATGAGGCCGGACTTGTGCGGGTCGAGCACGATCGAGTGCACGTGCGGGTTGCGGAAGTCGAAGGGCACTTCCGGGGCGGTGAAGGGCAGGATCATGCCACCGTGCGCCGCGTCCACATGGTGGAAGAGCCTCAGGTTGCCGCCGTCCGCGGCCCGTCGTGCGAGCACGTCGGCGATCTCGTCCACCGGGTCGACCAGGCCGGTGTTGTAGTAGCCGGCGGTGGACACCACGATCACCCCGGTGCGGTCGCCCGCCGGGCTCTGTGCCGCGAGATCGTCCAGCGCGGCCTCCACCGCCGCGGCCTCCAGCCGCCAGGACGGGCCCGCGGGGCAGAGCCGCAGCTCAAGGGCGAGTATTTCCGCGGCCTTCGCCACGGAGTGGTGGGTGAGCGTCGACGCGAGGACGACGACCCGTCCGGCGTCCGCGGCACGCAGCGCGTTACGGCCGACGCGCAGTCCGGCGAGGGTCCCCTCGTTGGCCCCGCTGGTGACGTACCCGTCGGCGGCGTCGGCGTGCAGAAGCCCGGCGAGCGCGAGGACCGCCTCCCGCTCCAGGCGTCGGGTGCCGCGTACGCCGTCGCCGAAGCGGGTGTGCAGGCCGACGTTGTTGGGGTTGCGTGCGGCGAAGCGGCCGAAGGTCTCCAGGGCCAGGTCGTGCGGTGCTGTCATGGCGAAGCCGAGCCGCACCGGGTCGTCCGGGGAGTGCCAGCCGGGCACCTCCGCGAGGCGGGCGTCGAGCAGGGCGTCCAACTCCCGCTCGGGCAAGGGGTCCTGCGGGAAGGGATCGGCCTCGGTCGAACCGTCGTCCAGGTCCGCCATGTCAGTCCCCTTCCCGCCGCAGCACGCAGCGAAGGACGGCGCGCGGTCCTACGTCCAGGTCACGGACGTAGGTATGTGCCTCGCCCCGGACGGCCAGTCCGGCCGCGGTGAACGCCGCGAGCACCTCGTCGACAGGCAGCAGCACCATGGGGACGTTGTCGGGCAGCAGGTACTGGCCGTCCTCCGTGCCCGCGCGCAGCATGGGATCCAGGGTCTCGCAGGTGAAGGTGTTCAGGGCCAGCAGCCCGCCGGGTCGCAGCACCCGGGCCAGTTCGGTGACCGTAGCCGTCCACTGGGCCCGGTCCGCCGCGTTGTGCAGGACGCCGTAGCACACCGCGAGGGCGAACGTCCCGTCCTGCGCGGGGATCTCGTGCGCGGGGCCCTGCCGGACCGAGGCACGGCCGGACGGATACGCGGCCGTCCTGGCCCGGGTCGCCTCCACCATCCCCGCGTGCAGATCGACGGCGAGGACGTCGAAGCCCCGTTCCAGCAGCGCCAGGGTGTTACGGCCGCCGCCGCAGCCGACATCGAGGGCGGGGCCGTCGACGGCTGTGCTGTCGAGCAGATCGGTCAGATAGGGCTGTACGTCGAGGGAGCGGAACTCCGTGACGACGCCGGGAGAGTTCCAGTAGGCGGCGGCCAGATCGGCGGCCGTGGTCACGTCGGTCATGGGACGAGCCCCGTTTCCTCGTAGGTGCCGTTGTGCGGCCGGGCGTGTATGACGTCCATGTCCAGCTCGGCGAAGCGGTCGCCGCACCGGTCGGGGTCGTCGGTGAGGGCGAAGAAGGCCGGGCCGACGGAGGACAGGGCGAGCATGGTCGCCGCCTTGTCGTGCCACAGGGACTCCAGCTGCCCCGCCAGTTCGACGAGGCCGGGATGCGAGAAGGAGCAGTTCTCGATACTGCCCATCCGGAACCGGTAGTCGAACACGAGGGACCCGAGCGGGCCGAGATCACCGCGCAGCGCGGCCGGCATGGCCTCGTGCAGCATCCGGAACGCGATCGTGGGCGCCCACCGTTCACCGGTCGCGCGGAACCGGTCGAACTGCTCCGCCTCGGCGGCCATCAGCTCGTCGGTGGGACGCTCCTCGAGAGACCGCGGCACGCCGATCACCAGCGACAGACGATCGGGCACCGGCACCGACAGCACCACCGTGCTGCGGCCCGCCACGACCTGTACGCCTCCCGGATACAGACCAGAGGCCGCCGAGCCGCCGATGCACTGCACCGGCGTCAGCAGACCTGGCCGACTGCCGTGCTCCTCCCCGTGGTTGGCGGTGAGATACGGCAGCAGGCCGGCTCGGTCCACCGGACAGCCGTACAGGTGGTTGACCGCCGTGGCGACCGCCGCGATGAGGCTGCTGCTGGAGCCGAACCCGGCGTGCACGGGCAGCCGGTCGCTCTCTGCACCGATCGCCAGGTCGCACTCCACACCCAGGGCCGCGCACATGATGCGGGCGGCGTGCTCGACCAGTTCCGGCCGTCGTACCTCCGGGTCCAGGACGAGGCCGGTGCCCGGCGCGAGCCTCCGCACGTGGACGTGGTGGAACCGGGCGACGGAGAGGACGACTTCTCCGGCGTCGTAGATCAGGTTGTTGTCGGCCGCGATCGCCGCCGGTTGCAGCGCCATCGCGTTGAGCCGGGTGGGATAGCGCACGCGCACCTCGTCGGCGGGTGCCGGCACGGGACCGGACGGCGTGGCCAGGGGGTGGTGGACGGTGCCGGGGACGAAGGGCTCGAAACCGACGGGCGTGACGGGTTCTGCCGACGGTGGCGGGGACGTCTTCGAGTTCTCCGGGGTCGTGGAGGTCACCGCTGTGCCCTTCCGTCGTCCGGCTCCTCGGAGAGCAGCCGGTGCCTTTCGAGGGTGAGGTCCGCCAGGTGGTCGAGGGAGTCGGTGGTGTAGCCGCCGCTGCCCAGGGAGCCGTCCGGACGCACGTTCATGTTGGCCTTGGCCAGTTGCAGATGGGGCAGCCGGAAGCGCAGCACCTCCCGCAACAGCGACCGCAGTTCGCCCAGATTGCGCCGCACCTCGGGACCGTGGGCGCGGTGCCGGGCGGCCTCGTCCACGAGGCGGGGCAGCAACGGCCGGTGCCGCCGGGCCCGGTCGCTCGCCGCTCGGTAGGCGGCGGGGAGATAGAGGAGGTTCTCGACCAGGTACTGCTCGTACCACTCCTCCTGGGGCTCGCCCGGCTCCGGTCTGATCAGCAGGATGTCCACGAGCAGCGGAGTCATCTGCGCCCCGCCCGGTGCGTACAGCACCTGTCCGCCGACGGTCATGGGCGGGAAGTACGGCCGCATCTCGAAGGAGAACGTCTCCGGGGTGATGCTCCGCTTCACCGACAGCAGCGACTGCGCGAAGACGGTGAACCCGCGGGTGGCCTCGGCCAGCAGCTCCGCCAGCGCGGGATCGTCGACGGAGAGTGTGAGCGTCTCCAGGAGCGCGTCGACGGCGGGGCGAAGGGCGATGCCGGCCGTGCGGACCTCCTGAATGAACAGAGCCTCCTCGGGCAGTCCGGTGAAGGACCGCATGGCATCCCGAGGGTTGCGCAGCGCGTAGGTGTAGACGCTGTCCCGGGGCACCTCCTCGGCGAGCGCTCCCAGCTTGAGCAGCGTCTCCTCCGCGCACGGAACGGTCCGGTAGTCGACCCCGTGGCGCTCCAGGGAGGCGAGGACGAAGCCGAGGTCACGCAGGGCCGCGTTGGCGGTCACGGCGTCGTGAACACGGTCAGGAACCCGGCCGGTCCACAGCCGGGCGATTGCGTCGAGGCCGGAGACGTCCCCGGCTCGATTGAGGGCCGGCAGCCGCGAGGCATCGCGGGCGGCGTCGAATGGATCACAACCGGACACAGATAAGTCCAGGTCACGCATGGATGAAGCGAGCAGCACGGAAATTGCAGTCTCCAAAGTGAGGGCCCGGGCGAGGGCAGCGGCGGCTGCGCCGGCTCAGACGTCGCCCCGGGGGCCGAAGTTGGTCGTGCGGTGCCTACGGTCGTGTGTCGCCGGTCGCCGGGCGGGGCCCGTTCCTCAGAGGACGCCGATCAGCTCGTCGAGCGTGCGTACGCGACGTGCGACGGGGCCGGGGGGCACGGCGGAGTCCGGGGCATCGGTCACCCAGACCGCGTCCAGGCCCGCCGCGCGTGCCGCGGCCAGCCCGGTGTAGGAGTCCTCGACCGCGAGGGCCTGGTGCGGGGCCGTGAGAGAGGCGCGCAACGCCCCCAGATAGGTGTCGGGAGCGGGCTTGGTCCGCACTCCCGGGCCCGCACAGTGCACCGAGCGGAAGGCGGACCGGATGCCGAGCCGTTCCAGGTGGCTCTCCACCCAGTCGCGGCAGTTCCCCGATGCCACGGCGAGGCGGTGGCCCCGCTCCCGGCAGTGGGCCAGGAAGGGACGGACCCCGGCGCCGGCGTCGAGGAGGTCGGCCTCGGCACGGTTGAGCCGTTCGAACTCGTCCCACAATGCCCGTGTATGCTGTCGGCCGACCGTGTCGAGCAGATCCCGGCGCAGCATGTCCCGGTCGAGTGTGCGGTCGGGCCGCACGGTGATTCCGCGGGGCAGTTCCACCGCCTTGTCCCTCAGCAGCCGATGCCAGACTGCGCTGCTTGTTCGTTCCGTGTCGAGCAGTACCCCGTCGAAGTCCAGGACGATCAGCCGTCCTGTCCAACCGGAGCGTTTGACAACCGCTCCCACTGCGTTCCCCCATCCCCGTGCACTCCGAAGCCGACGGCACGCACCGAGGTACGACCGCCCACTTCTTCTGTGGTCTGGACCTTTGCGCACTCTAAACGGCGTGGACCGGTACTTCAACCAGTCCTGTACGCACGGGAGTCGATCCAGGTCACAGCGTGACGGCCCGCGCGTGCCCCGGGCGCCGGACCGAGAGAGCCGTACAAAGCGCGCCGTCGCGGCGGGTTCGCGGCGGCGCGATCAGCATGTCCCGACGGGGCTGCGGGCACTGCCACATGCAGCAGAGGGCCGGCCATCCCTGAGGGACGACCGGCGGTACGGAGACGTCCGCTCGTGGCGTCACGACAAGCGTCGTGACCGGCCACCGACCACCGGAACCAATCACCGTGGACGGGCCGACCGACCTGTTTCCGTATCCGTACCACTGGGTCGGCAGCGACGGTCCCGGCGAACGCGAGCGGCGACTCGGCCGCGCCGACGCCTCGCGGTGGCTCCCCTCGCAAGCACGGCCGCTCGTGACCGAACGCTTCGACTGCTGCCGCTCGCCTCGGCTCGGGCTGGATGCAGCATGTGCGTTCGGTATAGTGAACGTTTAGTTCGTCAAATCGAGTGAGGCTGTCATGCAGATCCCCGCCTACTACGCGGACACATACGAAGAGCGGGCCAGGACCCGAGTCGCCGCCACAGGAGAGCGCGACGGCACACCGTGGGTGGCGGTGGAGCACTGTCTGTTCCACCCCCAGGGCGGTGGTCAGCCGGCCGACCGTGGTTGGGTGGACGGTCACGAGATCACCCCCGTGCGGGATCACGCATCCGGCCTGGTCGTGGCCGTGGCCTGCGGCGAGACGCCGCTGCCGGTCTTTTCGGCCGGGCAGTCGGTCGACGTCCGCATCGACCTCTCAGTGCGCCTCGCGCATGCCGCCCTGCACACCGCCGGTCACCTGATCGAGGCGGCCGGGCGGGCACAGGGCTGGGTGCTGGCCGCCAACAACCACTTCCCGGGCCAGGCCCGGATCGAGTTCACCGCACCGACGCCCGACGTCCGCCTGGAGGCCCCGGACGGCCGGGAGGAAGCCACTGAGGCCTTGCGGACGGAGGTTGCCAAGGCCATTGCCGAAGACCTGCCCGTGACCGCAGAGAACGACGCCGACGGTCGCCGCATCGTTCACCTTGCCCATCTGCACTCGGCTCCTTGCGGGGGAACCCACGTGCGCGGCCTCGGTGACCTCGCCGATGTCGTACTGCCGACACTGAAGGTCAAGAAGGGCCGCATCCGCGTTTCCTACAACGCCGGCCACCAGGAGCGCTCATGACGCCGCCAGGAGAGCGCCGACCCGCCAGCAGCACTGCGATCGCGATCGGAGCCCAGATCCGCCACCGCCGAGAGCAGCGTGGTCTGAGCAGTGCCGAACTGGCCCGCAGAGCGGGCCTGGGCAAGGCGACGCTGTCGAAGCTGGAAGCCGGGTGGGGAAACCCGACGATCGAAACCCTGGACGCGCTCGCGATCGCCCTGCGCATCCCCTTGACCGACCTCCTGGCCCGCGACACCGACCCGGGTCCGGTGTTCGTACCCGGCACCGATCTGACCGGCGGCGAGGTGGGACGCGAACTGCTGCGCCGTATCAGCGGCGGCAACAGCCTGGAGATCTGGCGGCTGCGCATGCCCCCCGGAACACACCTGGACGGCGTGCCGCACGCGACCGGCACCATCGAGCACCTGCTCGTCTCCTCCGGTCACCTCATTGCCGGGCCGACCGACGCCCCCACCGACCTGCGCTCCGGAGACCTGCTCGCTTTCGCGGGAGATGCCCCGCACGTCTACCGCACAGGCGCCGAGCCGGCCGACGTCACTGTCGTCATCGCCTCCCCCATCATCAGCTGAAAGACATCCCCGCACATGAGCATCGCCGGCTCCACCGGTGCTTGCCCGGGACGTGTTGACGTATTCCGAGGAGTCTCCAGCACGTCGGCAGTGCTCCGGTAGTGCTCCGGTAGGAGGATCAGGGGCAGATGACGTAGCGGCCGCGGAGGCCGCTCGTGGCGGTGGCCCGGTGGGCTTCGGCGGCCTGGTGCAGCGGGACGACCGCGTGGACGCGAGCCGGAAGTTCACCCGCGGAAGCGCGGGCGAGGAGGTCGGCCAGTCGTGTGCTGTCAAAATCGGTGATCACGGAGACGACCGAGATCCCGCGCTCGATGGGCGGTTCCATGCCGGGCCGCAGGCCGACGTAGGCTCCACCGTCGCGGATCAGCTTGAGCGCTTCGCCATTCAACTGGGCAGGGTCGACGACTGCGTCCCATTCCGGCTCGGCGCGCGTGGTGAAGTCGGCGCCGAGGCCGCGGACGAACTCCTCGTCGCCGGCGCGGGCGAGCCCCGTCACCTGCCAGCCGCGTTCCCGGGCGAGGACGGAGACGTTCGCCCCGACCGCCCCCGCGGCGCCGGTCACCAGCAGCCGGGCGGCCCCGGCGGGCGCGTCGCCGAGCAGGTCGACGGCCTGCGCAGCGGCCAGCCCGTTGAGGGGGACCGTGGCCGCGGCCAGCAGATCCAGTTCGTCGGGGACCGGGACAACGTCGGCCGCTGCGACCACGATCTGCTCAGCGTAGGTGCCGTGGTCGCGGTCGAAGCCGACCACCAGACCGGCCACCCTGGTGCCGACGGTCAGATCGACGCCCGGCCCGGATGCGTCCACGACGCCGGCGAACTCCCAGCCCAGACCCGTGTGCTCGGGCTGATTGACCAGCCCCATCGAGTGGAAGAAGCCCGCCGCGACACCGATATCGGTGGGGTTGACCGTCGCAGCGGCGATGGCGACGCGAATCTGGCCGGGGCCGGGATCGACGACGGGCACGTGGATGACCTCGATCGAATCGGGCCCGTTCGGGACACGGACGACGGCGGCGCGGAAACTAGGGGTGCCCATGGTTCTACTCCTCTGCGGTGGGGTGATCGTCTTCGTGCCCCATGCTCGTTCTGTGGATTTCGCGGTGGAAGAGGGCACTTGAGAGTGCGTAACCTGCTTCCAGGTACCGAGGGGGCGATCGATGTCGACACAGACGGCGGCTCAGCAGCGGGCAGAGGCGAAGGCGAGCTACAACGCGTTCATGGACGGCTGCCCCAGCCGGCAGTTGTTGGACCGCATCTCCGACAAGTGGGTCGCGTTGATCCTCGCGGCGCTCGGCAGCGACGGCCCGCGCCGCCCCGGGGTCGACCATGAAGACGGGCCCCGGGCGATGCGCTCTTCCGAACTGTCCCGTCGGCTCGCGGGCGCCAGCCAGAAGATGCTCACCCAGACCCTGCGTTCCCTGGAAGCCGACGGTCTGGTCACCCGTACCGTCGCGCCCACGGTTCCCGTCACCGTCACCTACGAGCTGACCGCCCTCGGTCTGTCCCTGAACCACGTCATGGCCGGCCTCAAGGAATGGGCCGAAACACACATGACCGACGTACTCGCCCACCGCGAGGAACACCACCGCACGGCCGCCGGACGCTGACCTCGGCGGGTGAACCTGCGGCCGGATGACTGCGTCGGTCTCTGACGTATCCGGTCCGCTTCTTGTGGTCACGTACGAAGCTGTCGGCGGCGTCCGACGCAACCTGAAACGTTGCAGGTACACCCCGGGCCGGAAGCTCTGCAGACTGCCACGTGAGCTTCGGCGACGGAGCGTGTGTCATGAAGTCGTCTTGCTTTCTGCCGTTCACAACACTGCTCGTTAGGGGAATCGCTATGCGCAACTTCAAGAACAGGACTGTGTCCGCTGTGCTCGGTGCTGCCATGGCCGGGGGGCTCCTCCTCGCGGGAGGGTCACCGGCTGCCGCAGCCTCCTGCAGCGTAACGGCCGGCACTGTTCTGAAGACCGGAGCTTCCACCGGAGATTCCTGGGTGACCGGATACGGTGCCTGGACCGGCAGCGGCTGCGGTGACATGAAGATCAAGATTCAGCGCAAGGTCCTGGGGATCTGGTACACCGCGAACAGCGACGGCTGGGACGCCAGCGGCGACAGTTCCGGCAACGTTTCCCTGCCGGCCAGGTGCAGTGGTACTCAGACCTGGCGGGTATGGATCGACGGGGAGAAGACCGACAGCAGGACCGGCCCCACCAAGTCGATCACCTGCTAGCGCTCTGAACACACAGGTTCACCGGGTTGCGTTCTGGTCCGAGCGTCGTGGTGAGCTCCGAACGGTTCACCGTGCTGCGTCCAGACGCTCCGCATGCTGACCGCCGGCCGCCGGCTCGGCGGCCTTCGCAGCTTCTCGATCCATCAGCGTCCGCCCGGCCAGGTCGTACTCGGGCCAAGGAGTCGTGCCCTCCGGAGCGTCCGGGGGCAGCCCGGTGAGGATGTGCACCACATGCTGTTCCCGGAACCGGGCCTGCTTGACGGCCGGCGGCGGCCACGCGTCGACCAACGCGAACGGCGGCAGGACTCGTTCCGGGACCGCCTCCGGCCCAGCACCTCGAAATCGGCGGCCGCCATCACGTAGCCGCCGGCCCTGACGCTGGTATCGCCCTCGTCGCCGAGCAGCCGCAAGGCCGTTCCCTCCAGCCCGATGACCTGCTGGTCCCGGCCCTCGCACCGGATCCGGTCCCCGACCCGCAGAACTCCGCGAAACTACGGGCCGTCGAGAGCGTCCAAGAGCCATTTCGCGACGTCGCCGACCCGGCTGCGTGGATGCCGATAGCCGGACAACCGGCGGATGTTGGCCATCTCCACCGGATCAGGCTCGCGCACCGGAACGAGCCCGCACGGCAGGGCCCGCCGTGTCACAGCGAGAGGGGTGGCGGCTGGGGTAGCGGGTGGGCTCCCTCGGGACGCAGACCGTCGAAGATGATCGCGAGGTAGCGTTGCCAGAGGTCAGGCGGGGCGTCCGACAGGGAACTCGCCACGTGGTTCGGCGCGCACATCAGCGCGACGACGTCCGCTCCGGTGACGTCCGCTCGCACATCACCGTGCTCACGAGCGCGATCGACCAGAGCGTGGACGTTCTGGAACAGTCGCTCCTGAGCCTGGGACATCTCGCTGTCGAGTTTGCCTGCGCGTTGCAGGAATGACAGGTCGAACTGTTGGAGCTCTCGCGCGACGGCGGTGAGGAACTCGAGCAGTGCGTCCCCCGCGTCCGAGGCGTCGAGCAGTCGTTCCCCCACCTCCGTGAGCACGGCGATCCGCTCCAAGGCGATGGCCGCGACGAGGTCGTCCTTGGTCGCGAAATGGCGGAACACGGTGCCCTTCCCGACGCCGGCACGCCGGGCGATGTCGGCCACCGACACGTTCAGCCCCCGCTCGGCGAACTCGTCCGCCGCGGCCGCGAGCAGCAGATTCCGGTTACGAGCGGCGTCTGCGCGCAGCGGTCGGAGAGAAGTCATGTCGACAGACTAGCAAAGTTGACCGCGCGGTCCGCTTGTGGTTACTGTCGCTCCACAAGCGGACCGCACGGTCCGCTTAAGTGATTGTCAACGTGCACGTGGAGGGCAGTACTCATGAAGGCTGTTGTCGCGACCGATTACGGAACACCTGAGCAGTTCACCGTGATGGAGGTGCCGGCGCCCCAGCCGGGACCGGGGCAAATCCAGGTCCGGATCTCCGCGGCCTCGCTCAATCCGACGGACATCCGTCTGCCCGGTGGTGAGTACCGCGGGGCCGTGGAACTGGGGTTTCCGCACATACCCGGCAACGACTTCGCCGGAACGGTCAGCCAGGTCGGTCCCGGTGTCACCGCCTTCCAGGTGGGTGACGAGGTCTTCGGCGAGGCCGTGCCACGTGCGATGCGCGCGGTGGCCAGTCCCACCCGCCCCTCGCTGAGCACCGGCTCGCTTGCCGAATACGCGGTCTTCGAGGCGGACACCCCACTGATCGCGCACCGCCCGGCAGAGCTGTCGGCACCTGATGCGGCGGCACTGGCGACAGCCGGTCTGACCGCGCTGACGCTGATCGGGACGGCCGAGGTGAAGGAAGGCGAGAGTGTCCTGGTCGTGGGCGCGTCCGGTGGCGTCGGCACCGCTGTGGTTCCGCTGCTCGCCGCCGCGGGTGCGCGAGTGATCGCCACCGGTACCCCCGCGGACGCCGACATCCTCCGTAGCCTGGGTGCGGCGGAGGTCATCGGCTACGCGGAGGCGGACTATCCCTCGTCCGTGGACACCGCGCTCAACCTGACCCTGCCCAGCGATCGTCTGACCTCGATCGCCCGGGCGCTCCGGCCCGGCGGTCGCCTGGTCACGATCGTCTACCCGCCGACCCAGCCGGATCAGCTCGGTCGCGACGACGTGGATCTCCGCTTCGTGCTCGACCTGGGCGGCGAATTCGGCGCCATGCGTGAAGTCGGCGAACTCGCGGTGGCCGGTCGACTGCCCGCGACCATCAGCCGCCGGTACACCCTGGACCAGGGCCCGCAGGCATGTGTGGACCTCGTCCGCACACACACCCTGGGCAAGCTCGTCGTCACCATGTGATCAACACCCCCTGGTCATCGCGGGGCGCCCCCGCGGGGGGGCCCCCCCCCCGGGCCCCCCCCCCCCCCCCCCGGGCCTCACTCGGTCCCGCGGCCCCAGCCCGTGTTGGGGGCCCCCCCCCCCAGTTACACCCCGCCGGGCCC
>NZ_JBICWF010000007.1:68032-415422 GCF_043199595.1 Streptomyces sp. NPDC048584 | reverse complement strand
CACCGGGCCCCCCGGCCTTGTGTGCCCCCGGCCCCCACACCCACCCTGGGCATGCGCGGCGCCACCATGTTATAACCCCCCCCGGTACATGGGGGGCCGCCGCGTCGCGGCGCCCCGCGATGTCTCGCCGACGCATGTCGGCATGGACATCTCTCGTTCCGGCGGACCAAGCCGTTGTTCGCTCCACCCACCCGCAGTTCCACCCTGCGGGCCACGTCACGCCCTTGCCCCGTCAACACTGTCCGGATTCATACACCGGATCCATGCAAGCGAAAGCGAGGTCGCCTTCCCATGGCTCTAGACCTGTCCGAGCGGCTCCTGTCCGTCAACGGAATCGATCTGCACGTCACCGAGGTCGGCTCGGGCGAGCCGTTGCTGATGCTCCACGGCCTCGCCGTGGACGCGACCGCACAAGCGCACGAGATCGAGACACTGGCCGACTCCTACCGTGTCATCGCGCCCGACCTGCGCGGCCACGGGCGCAGCACCCGGCCCACTACTTTCACGCTGCGTGACCACGTTGACGACATGATCGCGCTGCTGGACATGCTGGGGATCGCACGGACGGCAGTGCTGGGCGGGTCGATGGGCAGCTACGTGGCGCAGGCGCTTGCTCTCACCGTGCCGCAGCGCGTCCAGAAAATGATCCTCGTGGTGGCCACGTCCCATGGCCTCACGTCCTCCTCGGCCCGCGTACGTGCCGAACACGCCTCCGAGTTGCGGGATCTCTCGCCTGAGGAGCAGCAGCAGTGGCTCAATGCTCGTCTGTTCGCCCCGGAGACACCGGAATCCGTCCGTCAGCAGGTGCGCGACTGGTACATCTCCCGCTACAGCCTGGGGCTCGGGATGAGCGCCGAGCAGATCGAGGCGGCCAACAAAGCCGTTGTGGGGTTCGACTTCCGCGGCGAACTGCCCGGCCTGGACATCCCGACGCTGTTGATCAGTGGACGGCACGACATCCTGAACCCGCCGGCAGAAGGAGAGCGGATCGCCCGCCTCCTGCCCTCCGCCCGGCTCGAAGTCTTCGAGCACTCAGGTCACTTGCCGTCCTTGGAGGAACCGCAGCACTTCCTCTCCTCCGTCCGAAACTTCCTCGCCGAACAGCCGATCAGCGCGGGATGAGGTGAGCCGCGGCCCCGGTCCCGCGCACTACGGATACGGGCTTCGCCGAAGCCGGCCCGCACTTTCTCCGGATCCGAGTCATCCAGGAAGAAGTACCGCTCCAACTCCGCACGAGACGATCGGGTCCTCGATTCCCGCCTCGGCGAGGACGAGGTCCTGACGGGCGGTGGACTGCTGGTCGGTCGACACCCTCTTGCAGACGAGATCGCCACGCTGTTCCCCGCTTCTGCCGCCGCAGCGGCTTGCGACAGCGTTCGCTCAGTCCTCGGGCCTGGTGGCGAGGGTGATGAGGGCGGTGGCGATCTGGTCGAGGCGGGCAGGGGCGAGGGCGTAGAGAACGTAGTAGCCCTCGCGCTGGGTGGTGGTGAGTCCTGCCTGGGTGAGCTGATGGAGGTGACGGGAGGTGACGGAGGGGGACAGGCCGAGGAGAGAGGCGAGTTCTTGCGTGGTGCGGCTCTGGGCGGCGAGGTGGGTGACGATCCGCAGGCGTGGAGCGGCGGCCAGAGCCCGGAGCGCGGTGAGGGTGTCTTCCTGACTGGCGGGGCGGGCGATCGAGGCGGGCGCGAGGGGCAGCGCGGGATAGGTGATCCGCAGGGGCCAGGGGGCGTCGCAGGTGACACGGACGTGGGGCCAGACGTAGTGGCTGGCGGTGAACGTCACGGGGTGGTCGCGTGTGACGGAGATGTCGTGGTCGTGCGGACGGTCGAGGCGCAGGGTTCGGCGGCCGGGGTGCACCCGGATCTGGGGAGCGAGGGTGCGGAGCATCGGGAACAGGCCGTGGTGGGCGATCCGGGCGCCTGAGCGGGTGATCGACTCGTACAAGGAGGGCTCGATGCGCTCCCACTCCTGGGCGAAGGCGGCGTCCCAGTAGTCCTCCAGCACCGTGAGCGCGTCGTCGAGGGCGGGGAGGGGGTCGGTGAGGATGCCCTCCAGGCGTGCCGCCCGGCTTGGGTCGCTGTTGCGGTACTCGGTGAGTACCGCGTCGCGGATGGCGCGGTCGTCGACGAGGTCGTCGCCGGTGTGGCGGGTGGTGTCGACGAGCGTTCGGGCGAGTTCGGCGGCCAGCAGAGCGGGCGGCAGGCCCCGTACGGCCGCGAGTTGGTCCGCGAAGTCGGCGTCGTGATCACCGGTGCGGCTTTCGAAGAGGGCGGGGATGTAGTCGGCCACGACGAAGTCGTACTCGCGCATGCGCCGACGCAGGGCGGCGGGCAGGCGGCGGCACCGCCTGACCCAGGGGACGTGCAGGGCGTGGTGGCCGGGGTCGGTGAGGACGTGCCA
The DNA here is from genome assembly GCF_043199595.1 of Streptomyces sp. NPDC048584. Lineage (NCBI taxonomy): Bacteria > Bacillati > Actinomycetota > Actinomycetes > Kitasatosporales > Streptomycetaceae > Streptomyces > Streptomyces sp. NPDC048584. The sequence goes on along the minus strand of NZ_JBICWF010000007.1, from coordinate 413,022 downwards.
GGAGTGGACGGCTTCGAGCAGGGGGGAGACGGAGAAGGCGATGTCCTCCTCGGCCGTCTCGGCGAAGCGCAGGGTGATCACGATTGCAGGATTTCACAATCAGTTGATCGGAACCGGTCGTCCCGGTCAGGCTCAGGAGTGGATCGCGCGCCGTCCGGCCGCAGGTCGACTCCCCTCCCTTTCGAGCAAAGGCCGCAGGTGACTCCATGAGTACGCCCGAAGCGCCCTGGCAGGCCGTACTGGACTCTGACGGCTGCCCGTACACCGTCCACCAGCATGCCGCCGCGCACAGTGTCGCCGAGCGCCAAGCCCTGCCTTTCCCCTGGTCGCAGGCGGTGAAAACGCTCGCCTTCGCCACGTCGGACGTCCCGCTGTTGCTCGTGGTGCTGCTGGCGGAGGATCGGGTGGACTTCGCCCGTCTGGCGGCTCTTTCGGGCACCAGTCGTTCCCGGCTGCGTGCGGCGGACGCCGGCCTGCTCGCCGCGGAGGGCCTGGTGCCCGGTGGTGTGCCTCCGGTCAGCCACCGGCCCGGGGTGCCGTGTCTGATCGATGCCGCGGTCGCCAACCCGGGCCGGCCCGTCTACTGCGGTGCCGGATCGGCCGACCGCACCCTCCAGATCAACTCCGCCGACCTGGCCCGCCTCCCCCGCGCCCAGGTGGGCGCCCTCTCTCGGTAGCCGTCCGACCTGCGCGCCGGGCCCACCCCTCGTCACTGCTCACACCACCGCACCGCCCTTCGCCGGTTGCGCACCACAGATCAGGAAGTCCCAGCTCATGGTGAAGACGGAAAGCCTTCTCGCGTTCGCCGCGATGTCCCTCGTCATGATCGCGCTCCCCGGCCCGAGCGTCCTGTTCGTCGTCGGCCGCGCCCTCGCGCACGGCCGCCGCACCGCGCTCGCCACCGTCCTGGGAAACCTCCTGGGCTGCTACGCCCTCATCCTCGCCGTCGCACTCGGCGTCGGCGCCGTGGTCCAGAGCTCGACCACCGTGTTCACCGCCCTGAAGCTGGCCGGCGCCGTGTACCTCGTCTACCTCGGCGTCCAGGCGTACCGCCACCGTGGCCGGCTGCGCGCCGATCTGACGGCCGGGGAGGGCGAACGGCGCGGTGATCTGCGCACCGTCCTGGACGGCCTGCTGGTGGGCGCCACGAACCCCAAGGGCCTGGTCTTCTTCGCCGCGGTCCTGCCACAGTTCGTGGACCACGACGCGGGGAACATCCCGTTGCAGATGATGGTCCTTGGTCTGATCCCGGCCGGGATCGGCCTGGTCTGCGACACCGCCTGGGGCCTGGGTGCCTCGGCGGCCCGAACCTGGTTCGCCGGCTCCGACCGGCGCCTGTCGATGATCGGCGGCGCGGGCGGCATCGCACTGATCGGCCTCGGGCTCGCCGTCGCCACCACCCGCCACTGACCCCGCTGCAACGTCCGCCCCGCGCGTCCGGCGGTGCGAGCGCCCCGGCTCCGCCCGCAGCCGCCTGCTGTCGGTCTCCAGTGCCGTCGTCTTCGTCCAACTCCGGCGCGTCCGGGTCGCGCAGCGGGCCAAGGGCGCCGGCTGCCGGGGTCGAGGGGGGCTGTAGCGGCGGTGCGGTAGTTGCGGTACTCGCCCGTAAGCGGTGCAGTCCCGCATCCGGGTTATCACGTCATCGGTGTGCGGATGTCATCCGCTGGTGGCGCTCCTGGACTCGGTGGCATCGTTCACGGGGAGCCCCGGGGTTCGCCGGGGCTCCCCCATGAACGGCGGTACGTGCCGTCAGCGTGCGAACTTCGCGATGGCCGCCGGGGTGACGGGGGTGAAGAAGTTGACGAGGTTCCCGTCGGGGTCACGCAGCAGCAGCGACCGGTTGCCCCAGGGCATCGTGGTGGGCTTGCAGACGAAGTCGGTGACGAAGCCGGTCAGATTCTGGTGAACGCGGTCCACGTCGTCGACGAGGAACTCGGTGATGACGCTGTGGTTGTCCGCCGGGCGGGCGGAGCCCGGGGCGAACAGCGGGACTGTGCGGGTGCCGGCGATCGCGAGGGTGGCGCCCGCGGTCCTGAGTTCGGCGAAGTCCTCGGTGGCCCACGTAGCCCGCGTCCCTGTGGCTCGCTCGTAGAACTCGACGAGACGCGCTACGTCGTTGGTGATGATGCGGATCGAGACGAAGTCCATGGCAATCTCCTTGGCTGTGCTGGGGGCGTGCACGTCGCAGGCTAGGAGAAATAGGGGACAGAATCGGTCCTGTATTGGCGTTAGGCTGCGTACATGCCTCGACCCACCGGCCGCGTACTGACGCTCCTGGAGCTGCTGCAGTCGGGCGGCACCCGGACGGTCGCCGAACTCGCCGGCCGGCTCGGCGTCGAAGGGCGCACCGTGCGCCGGTATGTGGCCCAGCTGATCGACCTCGACGTACCCGTCGAATCGGTCCGCGGCCGCTACGGCGGCTACCGGCTCACCCCCGGGTACCGCTTGCCTCCGCTCATGCTCAGCGACGACGAGGCGCTGGCCGTGCTGCTCGGTCTGGTCGCCGGCCGCCGGGCAGGGCTGACGACGACGCAACGCACGGCGAACGAGACGGCGTCAGCGAAGATCCGGCGGGTACTGCCCAAGCACATCGCCCGCCGGCTCGACACACTCCTGGAAGCTCTCGCCTTCACGGATCGGCCCGGCGCGTTGGACTACCCGGACGCCGGGCTCCTGCTCACCATCGCCGATGGGGTGCGCCACCACCGACCGGTCTCGATCCGCTACGCCGACCGCGACGGACGGCGCAGCGAACGCACACTGCACGCGTACGGGATCGTCGCCCATGAGGGCCGGTGGTACGTCACGGGCAAGGACGCCCGGATCGGCGAGGACCGGACCTTCCGGCTCGACCGCATCACCGATGCCCGGACCCTGCCCGGCTCATTCGAAGCGCCCGCGGGGCCCGGTCCGGCGCAGCGCATGTTGTCAGGGTTCGCCACGGCGGCGTACCGGCATCAGGTGACGTTGCGGATCCACGGAACAGTCGAGCAGATCCGCGCCCGCCTTCCGGCCAGCGTCGCGAGCCTGGAAGACGACGAGCCCGCGGCGGACGAGAACCAGGCGGCCGAACGCTGGCTGCGCGTCGAACTGCGGGCCGAACAACTCGACTGGCTGCCCGCCGTACTCGCCTCATTCGACCGGCCGTTCGTCATCGAACGCCCCGACGAACTCCGCAAGCTCGTCACCGCGCTGGCCGAGCGCCTCACCTCGTACGCCCACCGATCCTGACGGTGAGGAGCCAGAGCCATGAGCCGGCACACCCAATGCCGCGACCGCATGAGGTCACCGGGGCGTGTGTTGTGCTAGGAGCGGTCCGGCCGAACACGTGACCGCCCCGTGCCTGGGTCGTTGTGGCGGGATAATCTGACGGATGCCGAGTGGGAACGGCTGCGGCCGTTCAGGTCCGGGCCGCGGCCGAGGCGGCGGGTGAGAACGACTGGGACATGTCGGCCGACTCCACCATCGTCCGCGCGCGCCGGCATGCGGCTGGCGCCCGCACCGAGCCACCGTCGGCACCCGCCTCAAAGGGGTGCCGAAGAGAGGCACCAGGGCGAGACGTCGTGGCAGAGCCTCGTCGCCCGCCTGATGGAGGTGAGGGCCTGGGGCCGTTCGCGGGGCGGGCCGCCCGCTGTCCCTGGTCGTCACCGCAGGACAGCGGACGGGCTGCACCCAGTTCCGGACGGTGCTGGAGAAGATCCGCGTCCCGAGTTCCGGCGCGGGAAGGCCACGCGTGAAGCCGGACAGCCTCGCGACCGACAAGGCATACAGCGACGGTCCTGTCGCGAGTACCTGCGGCGCCGGGGCATCCGGCACAGCGGCGTCCGACGCGATCTGGCTTCGAGCATGTCCCCTATGCGACCCAGCAGTAGACACCTTGACTTTGACGTCGGGCGCTGCCGACGAGAGCAGCCAGATCACCCAAGATCACTTCGGCGATCTCCGTGTCGATGACCTCGCCGTCCTCCGCGCGCTGCAACGACCAAGCGGCAGCGGCGTCCTTCAACTCGGACCGCTCAGCCTCAGCGAGTGCGGCGGACAGCCGAGGCGAGATCGTGAACACGACGCACCCGTCATCGCCCCGGCCGGCGACGATACGAGGTTCGCCGGCGTCGACGAGTTCCTCGAAGCTGCCGCCGGCGAGAAGGCACTCCCACTCGACCACCGCCTCTTCGGGATCGAAGTTGCCGAAGGAGAGCGACTCGAATGCGTGTCGCGGCCCGGTCTGAAGAACCAGAGCCGCTGACGCGTCATCCGGGGCCGCGAAGAATTCGACGATGACGCTCACCCGGGCATCATGCCGGACCGCCCACAACCGTGATCGGCCGGACACCCCCCCGGTCGGAGGTGACGGCAGCTCCGACCAGCAGGAAGACGCGGTGACACCACCGGTCAGGGTGCGGAGACCGACTGAGCATGACGGCCTCAAGCTTCAGCAGATCGTGCGGCGGAGCAGCACGCGCCCGGCGCGGTTTCGGCAGCCCAGCATGGGGCTCACTGGACGCGGAGGATGATCTTTCCGCGGGTCCGTCCGGTCTCGCTCAGCCGGTGGGCCTCAGCGACGTCGTCGAGGTTCAGCGTCCTGGTCACCAGGGGACGCACCGTGCCCTCGTCGACCAGGCGAGCGATCTCGGCGAGGCGAGGGCCGTTGGAGTCCAGGACGAACGTGGACACCGTGATACCCAGTTCGTCGGCCTTGGCCGCGTCCGGCGCACCCGCGATGGTGATCAGGGAGCCGCCGGGCACCACGGCACCGTACGACCTCTCAAGAGTGTCGCCGCCCACGGTGTCCAGCACGACGTCCGCGAAACGCCCCCGCGTGGCGAAGTCCTCCTGCTTGTGGTCGATGACCTCGTCAGCGCCCAGCGACTTGGCGATCTCGATCCCGTCGCCCGAGGCGGTGGCGACCACACGGGCACCGAAGTGCTTGGCCAACTGGACCGCTGCCGAGCCCACGCCACCCGCCCCCGCTTGGATCAGCACGGTCTGTCCCGCACCGAGGTGACCGAAGTCGAACAGGGCCTTCCAGGCGGTCAGTGTGACCAGGGGCAGGCCCGCCGCGTGCTCCAGCGGAATGCTCCGCGGGGCCTTCGCGATCTCGTCGGCGTCCACCGCGAGATACTGCGCGTACGAGCCGTCACGCGTCAGCGCCGGCCGTCCGTAGACGAGGTCACCCACCGCCAGAGACGTCCGCGCCGTCCCCAGGTCGACGACCGTCCCCGCGAAGTCCCAGCCCGGCGTCAGCGGAAAGGAGTGCTCCTCCAGAACGAACGCACCCGAACGCACCAGCCAGTCGACCGGGTTGACCGCGGCAGCGTGCACACGGACGAGAACATCGTTGCCCTCCAGCGTGGGCAGCGCCACCGACTCCGACTGGAGTACCGACCGGTCACCGTACTCGTGGATCCGTACGGCGTTCATCAGCTTCTCTTGCATCTCTTCCCCACATAGTGAACGTGCCGTGCTTCGGAAGAGACCGTAAAGCCCTCACGCAGGCGTGAGGGTCAAACCACCCGCCCGAACCATGCCCAGCACACGGCAGAACCCTCCCCCAGGGCGGCCAGCGCACCACGAACCCGGCACCGCACCACTTGGCGCGACGGGTACTGCGAACGCATCGACCAGGCCCTCTGCGCGGCCATGAAGGCATACGTCCACGGTGCGTCCACCCGCTCGGCCTTCGAACGGTCGGGGCCGGCCAGCGAATCGGATGACTCATCCGTTTAGTGCTAGGGTGAAGCAACCGGATGATCCATCCGTTTCACTGGCTGTTCGGGTCTGGAGAGAACATGCACATCCTCATCACCGGGGGCACCGGCTACTTGGGCTCGGTGCTCGTCGAGCACTTCCTCGCGGCGGGCCACGAAGTAGTGGCGCTGACCCGGTCCCCCGAGTCAGCAGCGAAAGCGACCCGGGCGGGCGCGCGCCCTCTGCTCGGCAGTCTGACCGACACCGCGCTCCTGGAAAGGGCTGCCGCGCAAGCCGATGCCGTGGTGCACACCGCAGCCGACTATGCCGACGGCGATGATGCGGTCACGGCGGAAGCCGCTGCTGTGGCGGCGCTGACCCGGGGGGCGGCGAAGGCGGGTACTGGCAAACCGTTCATCTACACCAGCACGAACCTGGTCTACGGGCTCGACCCCGCCCATTCCCGTGAGGAAGACGCAGAACTGCCGGAGCCGGGTCTGCTGCCGTCCAAACTTGTCGGCGAGCGCTTGGTGCGCGAGGCGGCGGGTCTGAACGGGATCATCATCCGCGCGACTCTGGTCTACGGTCGGGGCGGCACCATGCTGCTGACCAGTCTGATCGGCGCCGCGACCCGGTCGGGCGCTGCCACCTACATCGGCTCGGGCGACAACGAGTGGTCTTCGGTGCACGCGGACGATCTCGCCCGCCTGTACCTGAGGGCCCTGGAGCATCCGGTGGCGGGCATCTACAACGCGGCCGGACCGCAGCGGTTCACCTTCCGCGAACTTGCCGAGGCGATCGCGGATCTGACCGGTACCACCGCGACCTCGATCACCACCGAACAGGCGGAGAGCGCCATGGGGCCGCTGGCCGCGCTGGTGCAGTCCTCGGCTCGCACGCCTTCTCGGAAGGCGCGAGAGACGTTCGGGTGGAGCACGAGCGGTCCCGCCCTGCTGGACGACGTGCGGTCCGGCTCCTACCAGGTTGTGAACCCGTGAGCGCCAGCCTGGCCGGCTACCCCTCTGTCGGTCTGCCGCAAGTAGCAGGGGTGAGGAAGCGTCAGGCGGGGGTGTTCACGGCGTCGCAGCCGTCCGGTCGATACCGTTCAGCGGGTTGAGCCCGCGTCAGTTCGGCAATCCGATCGTCAAAGTCCGCGGCGGACGGCATCATCAACCGCGTCTTGCGTCGCTCGCCCTCCAGCGACGCAAGAGCTTCCGCCGGGACACCCGTGATGATCGCCGACGGCGCCCTGATCCCCACTCGCGACCACAGCATCGCGGAACAGTCGAAGAACTGCCGGTAGACCACCAACCACCAGGTCGTCATTGACGCGGACACCCGACTGGTCGTCGTGTTCGGCCGCCTCGACGGCATATGGTTCCGCGTCCGTACCGGTATTCCATGGCGGGACGTGCCCGTCGAGTGCGGACCGTGTGGCCGGGGCTACGACGTGTTCCGCCGGTGGCAGCGGGACGGCCCTGGCACCGCATCCCTCACCCCGGCTCCAGGCCCTTTCCGACGCGAGGGGCGCCATCACGTAGGACCTGAGCGTCGACTCCGCGGTGTGCCGCGCCCATCAGCACGCGGCGGGGGCCCGCAAACAGGGCGCCCAACAGAGGGAACCACCGGGCGGCGGGTTCACGATCAAGCTGCATCTGGCTGTCGAGCAAGGTCAGCAGCCCATGTCGATCGTGGTCATGTCCGCCAGCGCGGCGACTCGCCACAGTTCGAGCCCGCCCTGGAGAAGGTCCGCGCGGACAAGGCGTACGCCTCCCGCGAGAAACGTGCATACCTGCGCCGTCGCCCATCGGTACCTCACCATCACACGGGAAGGACTCCGCCCGCCTCCATGAAGACCGCGTTTCCGCCTCAGCCTGCCGAACAGTGAGGAACCGCCGTGCACAGAAGCCGCGTCTACGCCGTTCTGATCGACACACCCGGAGCCGAAGCTGCCGAGGCAGCGACCTTCTGGTCGGCGGCTCTCGGTGCCACTGCCCGGCCCTTTCCGCCGGCACCGCAGTTCACCACGCTGCATCAAGCCCTACCTGGTCTGATCATGGCGGTTCAAGCGGTCGACGACCCACCTCGTATCCACCTGGACATCGAGACCGACGACATCGAGGCGGAGACCGCGCGCCTGATCGCTCTGGGCGCCGAGCAGGTGTCACAGTGGCAGGAATGCCGCGTACTGCGCGTGCCCGGCGGACATGTGACGTGCGTACTGCCGGTGGAGAGCGACCCGGATGCCTTCCGGGCGCAGGCAAACGTCTGGCCGTGACGAATCCCCCCGTCCTCACCCGTCGACTCCACCCCGGCGTGCACCACGACACCGAACAGCGCGGCGCAGCAGCCGACCTCCGCACCGACGTCGCGATGCCCCTTCTGGCCGTCGTTCGCTGACCAGATCGTCGACGCCCTCACCCGCCTCACCGCGAAGTGGGCGTCACTTCCTGGGCGGTGGCCGGGCACGGGCGCCGGATCGCGCTCACCGCGCCGGTTCCGGGCCGACGGCGGCCAGGCCAAAGCCGCCGTGCACCGCGCGTCTTCCCGCGGTGGCCGCCGTCGGGGGGTACGGCACTGTCCTGCCGGGGGAAAGCGATCGCCGACACGGAGGCAGTGCCGTTCTCCGCAACGGCCGCGGCGGCAAAGCCCCTACCTCGCGCCCGCTCCCCCAGCGAAGGACGGCTCGCTGGATGCATCACTGAGATCCTGGCCTCGTGGCTTCTTGCGCGGCTTGTCGGATGGCCTTGATGGTGGCTTCAGAGCGTCTGTGCCGCATCCAGGCGAGGGCGGATGTGGAGGGGATGAGATCGACCACGTCGACGTATCGGATTCCCGGGCGTGGAAAGTACTCACGGGCGGCTCTCGGCAGGAAGCACATCGCTTCTCCGGCGGCCACCGTGTGCAGCAGCGATTCCATGTCGGTGACGACCCGACCGTACTGAACACGGCTGCCATCGGGGCGGGGGTCGACCGCCCAGAAGTCCCACCACAGCCGCGGAACCTTCTCAGGCATGTCGACCACCGGCGTACCGGCAAGCTGAGCCAGGGTGAGCCGGGGCAGGGTGGCCAGGGGGTGACTGGCGGGGAGACAGGCCACGCGCGGCTCGGTGGCCAAGTGATGCAGCTCGATGTCGTCCGTCACCGGAGGACGGAGGAAGACCACGTCGGCCTCTTGCTGTGCCAACGCGGCCAGGTGATCGCCGAAGCCGAGGTTGACGAGTTGCACAGTCATCCTCGGGTGGCGTTCTCGCAGCAGGCCGAGTACGGCACGGGTGTGCGCCATGGAAGCCTCGGCTCCCATGGTGCCCACGACAAGTCGTGCGGAATCTTGGCGCATCTGTGCGTCGGCCACGCGACGCAGCCGGTCGACAGCCGCGACCGCCGCCTGGGCTTCAGGAAGCAAGGCATGTCCTGCCTCGGTCAGACTGATCGTCCGGCCCAAGCGCTCCACCACACGTACCCCCAAGCGCTTCTCCAGCTCTCTGATCTGCTGACTCAGCGCTGGTTGCGTGATGAACGCACGCGCGGCCGCCCGTCCGAAGTGGAGTTCCTCGCTCAGCGTGACATAGAGCCGGAGCTGATGAATGCTCGGCTCCTTCGACATGGACGCCTCCACGAAGAAGACTCCCTCCACCGTTCAACCTGCAGCCATAACAGACACGTTATCAATCGTCAGACATCATGCATGCCTCGTTTGCTGACATGCCTGCGCTGACCATGTGACAGTGAACGCGGCCGGCACTTGATCAGCCTGAGGCAACAGGAATCAGCCGCCCTGGCATCACGTCAGAGGCGGTTGCCCGAAGCCACCGGTTGCCTCAGCCGGCGGCCGGCGCGGGTCGCCGGGCGTCAGTGCCGGCGTAGCGCAGGGCGCACATCAGCGGCGGCAGGGCCCGCCCGGCCAGGGCAGCTCGGAAGCTGCCCTGGGCGTGCCGGTAGGCGTCTGTTCACAGGTGCCTCCTCCGCCCGGCGACACCGCACAGAATGCAACCTCAGGAGGACGAAGGACATGACCTCGAAGCGGAAGAGGGAAACCAGCCGCACCGGCCGCCGGGGGCGGCATGCGCTGCTCGGCGCCGCCTTTGCGCTCGGCCTTGCAGCGATCACACCGCTCCAGGCCCAGGCAGCCCCCATGGAGAGTGTCTCCTACGGCAACCTCCCCAACGAGGGCCTCTACCCCGAGCAGACCTCCTGCTCGGGAAGCTACTACCAGCCCAACGTGCCCGGCGGGGCGACGAAGACGGCAGTCTATGCCGGGCACACCATCACTTTGAGATACTTCTACCATCCCAGTTGCGGCTCGTTCGCCCGTATCGAGAACGCGCCCGAGGGCTGCGCCGCACACAGCAACCGCCCCTCGGACACCGGCACCGCGTGGGTGCTCGAAACAGTCGACCCGGGGATCAACTATGCCTATACCAAGGTGATCAACAACCTCGACGGCCGGCTGAGCAAGGCGGTCCTCTTCTGCGACAACCAGCGTCTGGCGGAGACCGCCTGGTACTAGGTTCCTCCCCGAACAGATCGTGCCCAGAGTGTGAACGCCGCGAGACTGGCCGCTGCTTCGTAGGAAGTGGCGGTCCAGGGCAGCCGTCTGGCTGCTGAGCGCCTTGTCGCGGTGGTCGTCACACGGCCGCTGTTCGAGTGTCGGTGTCCTCGTTCCCCTCCGTCGATCCCAGCACGCAGTAGTTCGGCTTTGGCCATGCCCCCTAGGCATCCGTGACAGCGGCGGTCAGCGGGGCCGTGGTCACGTGGTCGATCTCGCGATTGCAGCCGGCCCCGTCAAGTAGCTCTCCGTCCCGCGGATGGGAAATCAACGAATCCCGCGGCCACACCGCGCAGATCAGAGACCGAGCGAGAAGGGCTCACGCGTTCCACAGCTCGGTGAGCAGCGCCTGCACGAGGGGGTTCGAGCTCGTGGGATGCGCGCAGAGGCGGTCCTTGAACTGCAACGTGATGTTCTTCGCCTCCGAGCGGATCGCCGGGGGGTCGTAACGCGCGTACTTGTAGACCCACATGGTATAGAGCGTCGCGCGAACGAAGCCGCTGCCCGGTTCGAACGTCGCGTCCATGCCGTTGTCGACGGTGGGAGCGCCCGTCCATGCGGCGCAGGTGGCATGGCCGGGGTCACTCGGCTCGTTGTGTCGGCTTTCGTGGTTGAACAGGTAGAGCGAGTGGACGTAGGGGGCGGCCACGGTGGGCGTCTCGGGGTTGTTCCACCACGTGGTGAACGCGCGGTTCAGGTTGATCACTCCGCCGCCGGCCATGTTGAGGGCGGTGTCCAGCGAGACCCGGACCGTGTGCGTGTTCAGCCGCACCTGTTCGTAGGCGGTCGCGGCCGTCCCGTAGGGCAGCGGCTGGGAGAACCGCTGGTGGCGTAGGACATCGAGCTTGGCGATGACGGCGGTGCGCGACGGGTTGGGGGAGGTCTGGTCGAAGAGAAATCCGGGATACGTGTCCCACTGCTGGGAGGGGTCGCCGGAAGTGCCGTCCACCCAGTGGAACGTGAAGTCTCCGAGCACGCGGCCGATCTCCGCCGGCGAGGGTGCCGCCTTGTACAACTCCCCCAGGTCAGCGAAGACGCGTACGGTGACGCTCTGCTTGAGGCGCTCCTTCGAGGCGGTGATCACATGTGTACCGGGTGACAGGGTGACGGTCGGAGAGCCCGTGCCGAGCGCGCCGTCGATGCTCGACTGCCAGGCGATGCCGTCGCTGTTCCAGGACGGTCCGGTCGCGCTCAGGATGTTCGCGTCGAGTGCTGTGGTCTCGCCCTGGACGAAGCGCTCTCCTTCGAGCAGGCTCTTGATGTTCATGGTCCCGCCGAACCACGGAGCCATGCTGATGCCGGCGTGATTGAAGTTGTACCCGAGGCCCATCCGCTTCACGACGCTGCCACTGAGCGCGAGCGTCCACAGGTAGGAGAAACCGTCCTCCTCGTTCGCCACGAAGTAGAAGAGGTTCTCCGACGGCGAGGTGGCACAACCCGCCGAACACGCGCAACCCGGCGCCGAAGAGCTTGGTCACGGTGCTGCTCTTCTTGATGGAGTAGAACCAGGTGAAGTTGTCCTGCGTGATCAGCGCGTAGAAGGTGTCACTCGCCGGCACATAGGTCAGGCCGACGGCCACGCCGAGGGCGATCGTGAACAGTTCGCTGGCCTGGCCGCTCATGGTGATGCGGTAGATCTTGACGGATCCGTCGAACTCGTTGGAGAGCGCGTAGAAGCAGTCGTCCCCGGCGTGGTAGGCGATCCCGCCGGTCATGTTCTGGCCGGTCGGGCCCAGGACCTCCAGCGCTCCTGCCGTGCTGATGCTGCACAGGAGCGGGCCCTCGGGATTGGTCGGAGCCACGGTGTAGTAGAGCCGTGTCTTCGGTTTGTACGTCAGCCCCGCCAACCGGCGCGCCGGGGTGATGGGATGGTCCTTCACCGTGCCCTGGATATCGATGGTGGTCCAGGTGGGATCGGTACCCGGGTGCTGGGAGCCGATCGTGTACAGGTCGATCATGCGAACCGCCGCTTGCCTAGAGGATCGCCGTGCGGGCAAAACTGCCGCGATGCCGGCCATGCTGGCACGGGCGGCGGGGCAGGAGTACGAGGCGCGCACGTCTACTCGGGTGACCCAGGGGGGCACGCGCGGGGCCGCCCCACCCGCACACCACGGCCCGCGTGGGATGAGCACCGCCCACAGAAACGGGAACGCCTGACGAGCCACCGGCCGGCTCTTCCCCCTACGGCAGCGACCGCGCCCAGCTGCGAGGCCGTCCGCCGCCAGCTCGCCGGGGCCACCGCCCAGGCCCGCGCGGAAGGCGGGCGCACCAGAGCGTCAGCACGCCCGCCGGGCACCAGATGCCCACTGCGCCCCCGGGTGCCTTCTCTCCGGCTTCGGACCCCCGACGGGCTGCGGGCCACGCCCCGCGCTGTACGGGGGTCGGCGCGGGGCGTGGGCCATGCGGCTGTGAAGTCGGCCGCCTTCGTGCCCAGGGTGCTGGAGCCGTCGTCCGCGGTGCCCGGGACCGCGATGGGCCACAGGCCCGCCGGGCGACGAGTCGGCGTCGGCGTCGGCGCCGGTGACGGAGATGGTGTGGGTGCGAGGCGAGAGCGAACGCCCCCGATCAACGTCACGGCGGCCGGGCCGACACCGCCGGCCGATGATACGGACCATGACCTGGCTTGTCGGCTGCCGCCGACGCCACGAACGCCGGCCGCGTTCGCACCCTCGTCCGCCGTGATGCCGAGCGGTGACCGGCTATGCGCCGTATCCGCCGTCGATCCTCAGCACTGCGCCGGTGACGTAGGAGGCTTGCGGACTTGCGAGGAAGACGACCCCCGCGGCGATCTCCTCCGGCCTGCCGTACCGCCCCATCGCCGTTGTCGGAAGGAACGTGGATGCGGCCGGGCCGTCGGCGGGGTTCATCTCGGTGTCGATGAACCCGGACTGGATGACGTTGACCGTGATGTTCCGGTGCGCCAGATCACGGGCCGCGCCCCGGCTGTAGCCCTCGAGGGCCGACTTGGTGCCCGCGTAGTCGGTCATCCCGGGAAAACCCACCCGCGTTCCCACACCCGAGCTGATGCTGACGATTCGCCCGCCATCGGGCAGCAGCGGGAACGCCGCCCGGACAGCCGCCACCACACTGGTGTAGTTGATGGCGAGCTGACGGTCGAAGGCCGACTCGTCGGCGAGCTCGCTGTCGATCGGGGCAGCTACGGTAACGCCCGCGTTGTTGACCAGAATGTCCAACTGCCCGAAATGCTGGACCACGCTCTGGATCAGACCCGCCGCCTGCGTCGCATCCGCCTGGTCGGCCCGGAAGGCCGCCGCGCGCACTCCCTTCGCCTTCAGGTCGGCGACCACGGCCTCGGCCCGATCCGCCGAGGACGAGTAGCTGATCGCTACGTCGGCTCCTTCGTCGGCCAGCGCCAGCGCCGACGCCGCCCCGATTCCCCGCGACCCTCCGGTCACGATCGCCACCTTGTTGTCCAGCTTTCCCATGTGCTTACACATCCCTAGCGCGCCATGCGACGGAGTTCTTGACTGTGCGGTCCACAATATGGAGTGGTGGACCGAACGGTCAAGAACCCCTATCCTGTTCCGCATGGCACGTCCGCGAGCGTTCGACGAGAAGCAGGTGCTGAACGCCGTCCGCGAACAGTTCTGGGACGGCGGTTACGCCGCGACCTCGACGGAAGATCTGATGCGGGTCAGCGGGCTGGGCAAAGGGAGCCTCTACGCAGCGTTCGGCAGCAAGCGACAGCTCTTCCTCCGGGCACTGCACAGCTACACCGATGACGCCCACGGCCATCTCCGGAAGGCTCTCGCCGAGGCTCCACGGGCCGTGGACGCACTACGCATGCTTCTCGAGGCACCGATCGGCGAGGGCGCACGGCGCGGCTGCCTGATGGCCAACAGCACCTGCGAACTCGGCAACGCCGATCCCGAGGTCCTCCGCCACGCCCACCGCACCTACGAGACGTCCACCACGCTGATCGCCGACTGCGTCACCCGCGCGCAACGCGAGGGGGACGTGCCGGCCGGAGCGGATCCGATCACGCTGGCGCGGGCCCTCCTGGCCGCGCAACAAGGAATCGTGTTCATGAGCCGGACCGGACTGGACACGGCCACACTCACCTCCACGGCACGCTCACTCGCGGCTCAACTCCTGCCGGACCACTCCGGCGACTGAACCGACGAGACCGACGGACCGGGGCACCACCGTGCGTGCCCGTTGCCGGTCTGGCCGTCCGTCGTGGTCCCGCGGTGCGACGTCTTCCGAGGCCGGCTGGGGCGTTCGTCCTGCCCCGCATCGCCTTCGACCCGGCGGCGGCGGACCCAACTGTGGGCGACAGTGCGGGAATTGCTCCCTTCACGGGCGACGGGCCTGCACGCCCGGAGTCGTGCCGCGACGATCGCCGATCGACTTCGACACAGGCAGGCAAGGAGTCGCCCGCGTTGACGACCTGGTGCCCGAGTCGCGGCGCGAAGATGAAACCCCGCCCCCGCCCCACGAACGGGGTGTTCAGGCCCGCCCTCGTCCGTCGGCGATGACGGCGACGAGAGTGTCGACGAGCTCGTCGGCGGAGGTGCGCCACGTGCCGGTGTCGAAGTGGCCACTCAGTTCCGCGGCGATGATGCCGCTGACACCGGTGAAGAGCAGAGCCCCGTACCGGTGAAGGTCGCGTTCGTCGACGAGTTCGGAAACGATCGCGAGGAACTCCTCCTGCGTGCGGCAGGAGGCCTGGATCATCCTCCCGGGCTCTTCCCCGGCCGGAGGACCGAACATCTGCCGGTAGCGGTGAGGGTGGCGGCGGCCGATCGTGACGAGACTGGAGAGGGCGCCCCGGAGCCTGTCGGGAGGAGTGCCGCGCTGGGCCGCGATCTCGTCACCGAGACGCTCCCAGCCCTCTGCGGCAACGGCTGCGAGCAAGCTCTCCTTGTCGGCGAAGTGGCCATAGGGAGCGCCGCGGCTCACACCAGCCCGCGCTCCCACATCCCGCAGGGTCACCGCCTCGGGGCCGCCCTCGTCGAGCAGCTCGGCGGCCGCGTCGAGGAGGGCGCGGCGAGTGGAGGCGGCGGACTCGGCACGGCTGACCATGCCCACATATTACAGATGACATCGTCACGCCATTGGGTTGACGCTGTCACATGAAGGCCCTACCCTCACTCATATGACAGCGTCACACGAATGCGGGCGTGACGCTGCGCATCCCCCGCCCTCCGGCTTCCCATCGGGCTGCCGAGTACCTCCTCGCACTGCACGGAGTAGAACACCATGGATCTGCAACTCGCCGACAAGCGCGTGCTCGTGACCGGTGCCAGCAAGGGCATCGGCCTGGCGATCGTACGGGCCTTCCTTGCCGAAGGGGCATCGGTCGTCGCCGTGTCCCGGCGCAGCACACCCGAACTCGAGGAGACAGGAGCGACCTTCGTGGCGGCCGACCTGTCCGAGGCCGACGCACCCGACCGCGTGGTCGAAACGGCCCTCGCGGCTGATCCGCGCCTGGACATCCTGGTCAACAACGTCGGAGGGGGCGATCTGCCCGAAGGATCACTCGGCGACACCCTCGACGGCGGCGACGGCATCTGGCAGTACGCCCTGAATCTCAATTTCAGCACGCCCGTGCGGGTCACCCGCGCCGCACTGCCCGCGCTGGCCGTGGCCCGGGGCGCGATCGTCAACATCAGCTCCGACAGCGCCCGGCGTGTCGGGGCTCCCGGCAGCACGCCGATGCCGTACGCGGTGGCCAAGGCGGCGTTGACCAGGTTCTCCCGAGAGCTGGCCGAGCGGGTGGCCCCTCAAGGGATACGGGTCAACACCGTTTCGCCGGCCGCGACCAGGACCTACGCGATCGCGGGTCAGGACGGCTACATGTCCCAGGTGGCGCGGGCGATCGGCATCGACCACGCCGACGTGATGCGGAACCTTCCGACGGACCTCGGCATGCTCACCGGCAGCCTGATCGAACCGGACGAGATCGCCCGCGCCGTGCTGTTGCTGGCCTCCCCCACCATGCCCAGCACGACTGCGGGGAATTGGGGGATCGACGCCGGCTCCGTCAAGGTCGCGTAAGGCTTGGCTCAGGACACGGCCGGAGCCGGCGCACTCGCTCACAGGTGGAGATCCCTGTCCCGAGGCATCATCTTGGCCGGCGCGACGCGAGGGCACGAAGTCCTCGAGAGTGAGCCCTGACGGCGTCTGCCCGACATACGGCAAGGCGTACATCGGTGGGTTGGGTTCGCTGCGCCAACTCCCGGCCGGCGAGCCGAGGTCCACGGCGTCGAAACCGAGAACGTCCAGCAGTCCGGCCACTTCCTCCGCGTGGCCGTCACCGAAGCGGACTACGAGGTGGCCGAGGAGGTCACCGTAGGCGTGGGCCGCACAGCCCCCGTGCGCGCGGCGAACACCGCGCGCACGGGGGCTGTGCGGCCGGGCCGTCCCTGTCATGCCGCGCCGCCGGTGCCTGCTCACATCGTCGTCATTCGGATACGGGCCGAACCACTACCGCCAGGACCTCCATCCGCCCGCTGTGCTCGAATCGGAGCGTGAACGGCACCAGGTCTCCGACCTTCCACCGTGTCGTGGCCGGGACGGTCACGTCGCTGCTGAGGGGGGACATGTCGAGGGTGCCGCCGGCAGGGACGGACAGTGAGTCAACGGGCCAACGGGAGGCGGCTCCGCCCGCCGTCATCCGGTGGCTGCTGAAGGCGATGTCCTCGGCGATCTCGGACGAGGTCACCTCGACCAGCCGGTCCTGCGCACCGCCGGCGTTGGTGATCTTGAAGAACGCGGCAGTCTCCGGCACTCCCCGGGACGGGAGGAAGAGCCGTGCCTCGGTGACTCCGATGCGCGCGGGTGTGCCGGCGTTGCCCGTGGCGGTCCAGACCGCGAGGGCGCCCAGGGCCAGTACGCAGGCGCAGACCGGTGCCAGGGCGGCCAGGGCGGTGTCCGCGAGTCGGCGACGGGTGGGGACCCAGGCGGGGGATGTCATCGAGAGGTCTCTCCGCTCGGCTTCGGGTGGCAGGCAGGTGACACGGATCCGGAGCTCGGGCGGTTGGGCGTCACCGCGCGGCCCTGGCCGACGACGCGGACGGACGGCTGCGGGCCGGTGACGGCCGCCAGGCACGCAGCCGCAGGCTGTTGGCGACCACGAGCAGTGAGCTGACGGACATCGCGACGGCGGCCGGCATCGGGTCGAGCAGGCCGACCATGGCCAGGGGCACGGTCACGGCGTTGTAGCCGAAGGCCCACAGCAGGTTGACGCGGATCGTGGCCAGCGTGCTGCGGGAGAGGCGGACGGCGTCCACGAGGGCGTCGATGTCGCCGCGGACCAGCGTGACGTCGGCGGCTCCGATCGCCACGTCGGCGCCGGTGCTCATGGCGATGCCCAGGTCGGCCCCGGCCAGGGCCGCGGCATCATTGACGCCGTCGCCGACCATGGCGACCCGGTAGCCCTCTTCCCGTAGTCCGCGGACGAGCCGGGCCTTGTCCTCGGGAGTGCAGCGGGCGTGTACGTCGTCGATGCGCAGGGCGGTGGCGACGGCGCGGGCGGGTCCCGCACGGTCTCCGGTGGCCAGCACCGGCCGTACGCCCAGGCGCCGCAGCCGGTCCACGGCCCGGTAGCTGCCAGGCCGCAGCACGTCCGCGACCTCGATGAGCGCCTCGGGCACACCATCGACGCGGATCACGACGGGCGTGCGGGCGTCCGTTTCGGCGCCGGACAGTGCCTTCTCCAGGGGTGCCGACAGTTCGCCGTCCGGTGCCAGTACCTCCACAAGCCGTCCGTCGACATGCCCGCGCACGCCGCGTCCCGGCAGGGCAGAGAAGTCGGTCACCTCCGGCAGCGTCCCGCCCGGTGCGGTGCGTCGGGCGTAGGCCGCGACGGCCTGGCCCAGTGGGTGCTCGGAGCCCTGTTCGACCGCGCCCGCGAGCCTGATCGCCCGTTCCTCACCGATGCCGCCGGGTGTGGCCGTGACCCTGGCGACGCTCATGTGTCCGGAGGTCAGGGTGCCGGTCTTGTCGAGGACCACGGCGTCGATGTGCCGCAGTCCCTCCAGGGCCCGCGGGCCGCTGACCAGGACACCCAGTTGGGCGCCACGGCCGGTGGCGGCCATCAGGGCGGTCGGGGTGGCGAGGCCGAGGGCACAGGGGCAGGCCACGACCAGGACGGCCACGGAGGCGGTGACCGCGGCCTGTGGCTCGGCGCCGGCGCCGAGCCAGAAGCCGAGGACGGTGACGGCCAGGGTGAGCACGACCGGTACGAAGACGCCGGCGACCTTGTCGGCGAGGCGCTGTGCCCGCGCCTTGCCCGCCTGTGCCTCGGTGACCAGGTGGGTGATGCGGGCCAGTCGGGTGTCGGCGCCGACCGCGGTGGCCCGCACCGCCAGCAGGCCGCCCACGTTCACGGAACCGCCGGTCACGGCCGTGTCGGGACCGACCTCCGCCGGCTCGCTCTCCCCCGTGACCAGGGAGAGGTCGACG
This sequence comes from Streptomyces sp. NPDC048584, assembly GCF_043199595.1. Classification (NCBI taxonomy): domain Bacteria; kingdom Bacillati; phylum Actinomycetota; class Actinomycetes; order Kitasatosporales; family Streptomycetaceae; genus Streptomyces; species Streptomyces sp. NPDC048584. The sequence continues at coordinate 394,355 of NZ_JBICWF010000007.1, read as the reverse complement.
GCCGAACTGCCTTCGACGACCGTGCCGTCGGTGGCCACGCGTTCCCCGGGCCGTACGACGAAGATCTGGCCCACCCGGAGGTCCTCGACGGCGATCAACCGCTCGCCCACGCCATCGCGTACGGCGACCTCCTTGGCGGCCGACTCCGCCAGTGAGCCCAGGGCCGCTCCGGTGCCGCGCCGGGCCCTCGCCTCCAGGTACCGGCCCGCCAGGACGAACAGAGGGACGCCGACGGCGGCCTCCAGGTAGATGTGGGCGACGCCGTCCGGCGCCGTCGGCAGCAGGCTGAAGGGCATCCGCATGCCCGGGTCGCCGGCGCCGCCGAGGAACAGCGCGTAGGAGGACCAGGCGAAGGAGGCCACGACGCCCAGCGACACCAGGGTGTCCATGGTCGAGGTGGAGTGCCGCAGGGCCCGCGCCGCCCGCTGGTGGAAGGGCCGGGCGCTCCAGACCACGACAGGCGCGGCGAGTACGAAGCACAGCCACTGCCAGTTGCGGAACTGCCAGGCGGGCACCATCGACAGAACCAGCACGGGGACGGCGAGCAGGGCGGTGACCGTCAGCCGATGGCGTTCCTGCTCCGCCTCCGTCCCCTCGTCGTCACCGTCCTGGCGGCGTCGCGCCTCAGGCGGTTCCGGCAGCGCGGCGGTGTATCCGGCCTGCTCGACGACGGCGACGAGGTGCTTCGGAAGCACCTCGGGCGGATGGTGCACGCGGGCCCGTCCGGTGGCCAGGTTCACGCTCGCGGTGACGCCGTCCAGTCTGGCCAGCTTCCTCTCGACCCGCTGCACGCAGGCCGCACAGGTCATGCCGCCGACCGTCAGATCGGTCACCTCCTGCACGGATGCCGGTCCGCCGGGCATCAGTGTCCGCTCCCGTGGTTCATGCCGCCCATGTCGTCGTCCACCGTGTCCGTGCCGCCGCCCCCGGGTCCCTCCTGGGTGATCCCGGGACCGTGCATCCCGGGCGCGACGGGGCCGGCGCTCCGGCCTGCCGCGTAGGAGACGGAGAACACCAGCACCAGCAGCACGAGGAACCCGAACAGCGCGGGAGGGGGGAGGAGTCGACGCAGCAGGCCGGCCGTCGCGCCGAAAGTGGGTTGCCATGTCTGCGCCATCTGCCGACTCTCCCGATCACGTCTCACGTCGTACGGCTTCCGCTGGACCGAGCCGTACCCGTACAGGAGTCGGGGCCGCGGGCGCTCGAGTTCCTCCGGTTGGATGTGACGCCTGTCACCGGGGAGTCCGGGAGAGTCTCTGTGGGACCGTCGCGAGGGCCGAGCGGATGCCCTCGCGCCGACCAAGTGTGCCGGGCGGTCGACCGGATCCCCCGAGAGAGCCGGCAGTGGAGCCACAGCGGGGTGGCCGGTGGCGGTGGGCGCCCGCAGTGCCCCATCGGAAGAACGCGGCTGGAGTCCGATACCTGTCGCTCGACTGCCGGGAGGCCGGGGACGACGGACTCCGGGTGCTCGGCGGGCGGCCGTGGTGCGCGTTCATGAGTCCGCTCACGGTGTCGCTGATCGGCGGCAACCGCAACGACGTCACTCAGCTCGCGCCTTTGCTGGACATGGTCCCGACAGTCGCCGGGGCCGGCAGGCACCGACGCCGCCCGGACATGCTTGCACCGCGGCCCAGGCGACCGACAGAGCCGCGAATCACGAAACCGTACTGGAGTACCTGGCGGCCGTACGTGCCTCGAGAGCCACCAACTGACGGTCGTGCGTCCTGCTGAGCAGCAGCAGCGACAGTACCGCGCCGATCAGCGCGCAGAACATGTCCCACTGGGTGTCCCAGACATCGCCCTGAGTGGCGAGGAAGGCGTCCGCGCTGTGTCCGCCGATCTCGGCAGCGGCCCACTCCAACAGTTCGAAGGAGGCGCTGAAGGCGAGGCAGGCGCACACACTGAGGGGGGCCAGCCAGCCGCTGCCACGCAGCGGCGAGGTGCGGCTGAGCAGTTCGCGTACGAGGACGGCCGGTACGAAGCCCTGCACCAGGTGCCCGAACCGGTCGTACGGGTTGCGGGACAGACCGAAGGCGTCGCGTGCCCAGTCGCCGACCGGCACCTGCGCGTACGTGTAGTGGCCGCCGACCACGAGGACCAGCGCGTGCGCGGCCAACAACCCGCACAACAGCCCAGTCAGCGGGAAGCGCCGCCAGACCAGCACCACCAGGGGCAGCCCGATCAGCACCCAGACCGTCTCCAAGAGCCAGGTCGTGCGGTCGTGCACGTCCCACGCCGAGACGGCGAGGCCCACGGCAGCCACGCCGGCGAACAGGGCGGGCGGCACGCGACGCGGCTCGGTGTGCGGGGCGGGGGGCAGGGCCGTCATGGGGTCTCCTTGAGGCGGGAGTCGACGGCCCCATCGTGATGCCGGCCAGCGGGCGTGGACATGAGTACAGCTACTCAGCCCACGCTGAGGATCTCCGCTGCCCGGACGGTGCTTGGGGCAATTGTGCAGTACGTAGTCGCTGTCTGCGGATCAGGTGGCGGTGGGCCAGCTGCGCAGCAGGGTGGAAATCCTCCCAGCGGTGCACGTCGGGTCGAGGAGCAAATCCTTGAGGGCGTTGGCGTCCTCGCGGGCGGGTTTGACGGTGATCCCGGCGGCCTCGAGGTACATGACGCCGGTGGCGGCGGCAACGGCCATGTTGGAGCGCTCCAGCCAGCGGCAGCGGCCCAGTGTGTGCACCAGGGCGGCGGCCTTGGCGTAAGGGCCGTCGTAGACGGGCTGCTCGAACAGTTCGGCCCGGTGGCGTTCGACCGCCGAGACCGGGACGCCGTAGTCGTCGGGGGCCGGATCGTTCACGCCGGCGGCCTCGGCGACCCGCAGGATCCAGGGGACGTCGATGTGCAGGTCCATCAGGCGGCGTGCGCTCCCCGAGCCGTTTCCGTTCGCTGGGCGTCTTCGGCCGAATCGAAGATCGCCTGGTGCTCCGCGAGGAAGCGGGCGGCGGCGTCCACCGCTCGGGCGCGCAGGCCGCTGGTGTCGTCCTGCACCAGGCGGGCGAGGTAGTCCCCGACGCTCAGTCCCAGGTCGGCGGCGCGCTTCTTCGCGAGTTCCGCGACGTCTTCGTCCACGCGCGCACCCAGTTGTGTCTTTGCCATGACCCCATGGTAACAGATGTTACCCGACGCGGGCGAGCCCGCTGCTTCACGGGTACCGCACCCCACGGGACGCGATCCCCGCCATGCGCCTCGCACTCCCCCGCGAGGAAAGGGGGGTGAAGGAACCCCGACCCCGCTTCCGCGGGCGGTCTTCGTCACCGAAAGGAGATGGAGAACGTTCGGTATTGACAGTGCGCGGCGCAACGTCGACACTCGTGGAAGACAGAACGTTCTCTCTCGCATCTGTGGGCTCCACCTCGACGCCCCCCGCGAGCCCACTCGCCGCAGGAACCGGGCGAGTGGGGGACTTACCAACTCACTTCCCTATAAAGGACACACGATGACTGACACCATTTACGCGGGGATCGCGACCTCCACCGGCGACGGCAGGGCCGGAGGCCGCGTCCAGACCGATGACGGCCTGCTCGACCTCTCGCTGGCGATCCCGAAGGAGATGGGTGGCCCCGGCGGGGCGACCAACCCCGAGCAGCTGTTCGCCGCGGGCTGGGCCGCCTGCTTCCACTCGGCCCTCAAGGCTGTGGCGGCCCAGCAGAAGACGACTCTCGCCTCTTCCACCGTCGTCGCCGAGATCGGGGTGCAGCGGACGCCGGAGGGCGGGTTCGGCCTCAGCGCCACGCTGCGCATCGAACTGTCGGACATCGAGCAGTCGGCGGCGGACAAGCTCGTCGAGGCAGCCCACGCAATGTGCCCCTACTCCAACGCCACGCGCGGCAACATCCCCGTCGTCTTCGAGGTCAAGGCGGTCTGAGGCCGGCAGTCGGTCCGAGGATTCCTCTCGTCCTGGTGGAGAGGTGATCGTCGCCCACTGGGATCGGTGCGCCGACTGACCCTGCAGCGCGTGGCCGGAACTCACCGGACACCGCTCAGGGTTCAGTCGGAACACCCGAACACGCACCGCGGTGACACCAGGGACTGCGGCGCCCGTCACCAAGTGCCAGGCCGCGATCGACGGTGTCCCGGCCACCGAAACGGATCAGCAAGCAGCCGCCCGCGCGTCACCCGGCGGGCGAACTCACGTGCTCGCCTCAGCCGGGCCGCAGGAAATATGCCGGGGCCGAATACCCAACAGCGCTCCCACGCCTGCCGCGAGACACCCGGAGAGAACGCCGACGCGAGTCGTGCGAGACCGGCGATGAGTGTGCGGAGCCGCCCGGATTGGACAAACCTTTATCGCTGTCGGATACACATCGCCGGTGGACCGGCCGATGTTGACATGCTCCAGCGGGTCCAACTGATCGAGCCGCCTGCCGTGGCGCACCTCACGGCAGGCGGCTGCGACGGCCGAGCCCTCTGGCCGTCACAGCCGTCCGAGGTCGCGACGGGCGAGCACCGTGCCCCGCCACCCCGCTCGCACACACCGACCACACAGCCCCCGAAGCCCCCGGACGACACCCGGCCTCGCCCAGCCCGACAGGGACCTCTGGCTCTGCCGGGAAAAGCGCGCATCAGGTCGGCCACCATGGCCTACAGGGCCGGGACCGAGGCGGCTATCACCGACCGGGCTGTCGAGACCTTCGGCGGCTCCATGCGTGTGGACTCGCTCGACAGAAGCGCCGCCCACGTAGTGCAGCCGTTCTCACTCACTCCCCAGGCGTCCGCGAGTGTGGCGACGATCATGAGCCCTCGCCCTCCCGGGTCGTCGTGCCGCGCGCTGCGGACCCGAGCCGGCGCCGGGTTGCAATCGGACACCTCTATCTTGACCGTGCCCGCTGCCTCAGCGATGCTCAGCGCAATCCGGCCGTGGCCGTGTTCTATCGCGTTGGTCACCAGTTCGGACACGACCAGCTGAACGTCGTCGACCAGCGAGCCGCTCATGCCCCACAGTCGCAGAACGGCGGCACAAGCGTGTCGAGCATGTGAGACCCGAACGGGGTCCGGGTCGATAACGGCCTCGAAACGGCACTGTGCTTGACTGAGGACCGTGGGGGGCGACATTACGGATCCTTCCGCTACTGAGGTCGCCGACATGCCATCTCCAGTACCCAGACCCACATACGGCCACTTCCAGAAATGTGTGGAACGCTCACTATACAACAGGAGTAAAGGGCCGCACCACCGAGCCGTCGTCCGCATGTGCCGTGCTGCCGCATCCGCACGGCAGTCCGGGCTCGGCGGAGGGAGCGACCTCACCGCATGTCATGGCGTTCGGCACCCTGGTGAACTCGCCGCTCAGGTTCCGGCTCCCACAGCGGATGCTCCTGTTTCGCCCAGTTCCTGCTGACCCATCCGGTCCGCATACCGCGACGGGCCTCGGGGTCCGCCATGGCCATGCCGACATGACCGGCGAGAACGATGCCGAGGGTCAGCGCCAGCCAGTCGTGGATGAACGTGGCAGCCGTGCGCCACTCCAGCGGGACGATCTGCGTCCACCACATCATCAGCCCGGTACCGAGCATGATGAGCGTGGCGCCGGCGGCCCAGGCGGCATAGATCTTCTGACCGGCGTTGAACTTGTGCGCCGGACGGGACCCCGGCCGCCTGTCCCGCCGCAGAGCGGCGGCCAGCCAACGGCGGTCGTGCGGCCCGAAGCGGTTCAGCAGGCTCAGGTCGGCACGGAAGGCTCGGGAGCCCAGGGCGACCAGGACCGGGACCGGCAGCGCGATGCCGGACCACTCATGCACGGTGACCACCAGGGCGCGGCGGCCGACGAGCTGAGCGAGCACAGGAAGGTACAGCGCGGCCGCGGTGAGTACGCACACGCCCATGAGTACAGCCGTCGCACGGTGAGCCCAACGCTCGGCCCTGCTGAATCGCCGCAGGCTTCCCCGCTCCCGCGCGGGATCATGTCGTAGGCTCATCGGCCCGTCCGTTCGAGCGGCCCACCCAGGCGTCGATGTCGTACCCGCGCTCTTCCCAATAGCCGGGCTGGACGTCCTCCGTGACGGTGATACCGGAGAGCCACTTCGCGGATTTGTAGAAGTACATGGGCGCCACATACAGGCGGACCGGTCCGCCGTGGGCGTGCCCCAGGTCCTTGTCCTGCATGCGCAGAGCGACCAGCACATCCGCCCGGCGCGCCTGCTCCATGGTCAGGCTCTCCGAGTACTCGCCGTCGAAGCAGGTGAAGCGCACCGCCTTGCCCGACGGTTGCACCCCTGCCGCGTCCAGCAAATGGGACAGGCGCACCCCTTCGAGCGGAGTGCCGGGAACACGCCAGCCGGTGACGCACTGGATGTCGCGCACCATACGCGTCTGCGGCATGGCCCTGAGGTCGCCCAGGGTGTACGTCGCCGGGCTGTCGACGAGACCGTCCACAGAGAGTCGGTAGGTCTCGGCGTTCCTGCGCGGGACGGACGAAGTGACCGAGTAGTACCGGAAGCCTCCGCCGTTCGGAAGCAGTCCGGTCAGACCGGTGGGATCCACATCGGAGGCAACACCCAGGAAACTCTCCAGGCCGCTCTGCAGTTTGGGCGCGGCCACGACGCCCAACGCCCCGAGCCCTAGGGTGCCCAGGAAGACGCGCCGCCCCACAGGAGCGCCCCGCCTCTCGGGTAGTTCAGAGTTCACGGACTCATCTCCTCTGGGTTCGGCGGACAGCCGCCGGTCCTGGTCCATGTCGGTGCGTCCGCACGCGCGTCTGCGTCCGACCGGGTCGCCTGACGTGATCCTCGCTGAGAGCGGCCATCGGCCATCACTCGACCAGACAGAACATTCGTTCCCGTAAGGATGGCAAGGGCATCCATGAAGTGTCAAGACAGAACGTTCGGTTCGTAGTTCCGTGCCGTGCCAGGCGCTGTGCAGTCCCACTCCCCGACTCCGGCGAACACCACGATGCGCACGCACCGCTGCTCCGTCCGTCGCGAAGCGGCGGTGACCGCCCCTGGCTGCACGGCCGTGGTCGCCACGGACAGCCATCGAGTTCCCGGAGGGGCGAGCAGCGGGCGCACCGAGCGGAGCGCGGTTCGTTCCCAGTGGATCTGGAGCGGCCGGGAACCGGCCGCGTGGTGTTTCCGACCAGTGGACAGGGTGACGAGGTTCACCGCTGCAGTGAGCACATCCGGGAGAAGACTTGATGCGTACTCGTACGTGGGGCGGAGCGGCGGCCGTGGCGGTGGCCGGTCTGCTGGCTGTGGGTTGCGCCGGTGGGCAGAAGGACGCCGCGGAGAAGGGCGCGGGCGGGGCGGCCTCCGGCTATCCGGTGTCCGTCACCGATTGCGCGGGGGCCAAGACCACCTTCGACAGCGTCCCAAGGAAGATCGTCACAAGCAACGCCGCCAGCCTGGAGCTGCTCCTGCGCCTCGGTGTCGGTGACCGGGTCATCGGTACGGGTTTCCCGCCCGGCAAGGGCACCTTGCCGGCCGGCCTCGACGCGGAGGCCCAGAAGGTGAAGGTGCTCAGCAAGGGGGCGATCCCCAAGGAGAAGCTGCTCGCCTCCGGCGCCGACCTGTACCTCGACACCTTCGGCGCGATGAGGATGAACGGCGCCGGGGACGCCCCGACCGCGAAGGAGTACGAGGCCGCCGGGATCAGGCACATCTATCTCAAGTCCACCGCCTGCGCCGCGACCGGCGAGGGCCCGGTCACCGACTTGTCCGAGGTCGAGGCCGACATCATCTCCCTCGGAGCGGTCACCGGGACGAGCACGAGGGCCGAGGAACTCGTCGCGGGCATGAGGCAGAAGGTGGCCACGGTGCAGAGGGCTGTCGGCGGTACGGCGCCGAGCGACCGTCCGACGTACTTCTTCTTCGACTACGACGCCGGCACCCAGCAGCCGGTCGTCGTCTGCAACCGCCAGGTCGCCAACGCCGTGATCACCCTGGCCGGTGCCCGAAACATCTTCGACTGCGACGGCACCACCCAACGGGTCGGCTGGGAGGACGTGATCTCCAGGAACCCGGACTGGATCCAGCTCGGAATCCGCAACCAGGGCAGCCGGGCGGCGAACGACAGGGCGTTCGACGAGGCGGAGAAGTGGCTGAGGTCGAACGCCGCCACCAAGGGCCTGAAGGCCGTCCAGGAAGGTCACCTCCTGCGCATCGGTTCCGAGAGGACCACCATCGCGGGCGTCACGAACGCCGACGCGGTCGAGATCATCGCCAAGACCCTCCACCCGGAAAGGGTCCGCTGACCGTGGCCGCGACCGCGACACGACGCGAGAACACCACGGCCGGGCAGCCCCGCGGCACCCTGCCGGCCGCCCCGACGGCAGTCGTCCTCGGCGTAGCGCTGCTGGCCGCGCTGACCGCCGCGGTGGCCTGGGGCTCGACCACCATTCCACCCGGCGAGGTGTGGGGCGTGGTGTGGCGACGGCTGTCCGGCGAGCCGGCGCGCCCCGGCACCAACGACCTCATCGTGTGGCAACTGCGTGCCCCCCGCGCCCTGCTGGCCGCCCTCGTCGGCGCCGGCCTCGGTCTGGTCGGTACGGCGGTGCAGGCGCTGGTCCGCAACCCGCTGGCCGACCCCTACCTGCTGGGCATCTCCAGCGGCGCCTCCCTCGGTGCGGTCGCGGCGATCGTGCTCGGCCTCGGCGCGGGGAGCGCGCTGGGGCTGGGCCTGTCCGGTGCCGCCTTCGTCGGCGCGCTGGCGACTTTCGCCCTGGTATGGGCGGTCGCCCGGCGCGGCGGGGGCTTCGCACCCCTGCGGCTCGTGCTGGCGGGGGTGGCCATCGGGCAGTTCCTGTCCGGGTTCACCAGTTATCTGGTCTTGCAGGCCGGGGACGAGCAGCAGACCCAGGGTGTGCTGTTCTGGCTCATGGGCAGCCTCGGCGGAGCCAACTGGGAGCTGCTGGCGGTACCCGCGGTGGCCGTGGTCGCCGCCGGGTTGTGGCTGCAGGCTCGGGCCCGCGGTCTCAACGCCCTGCTGCTGGGTGACGAGACAGCCGCAGGCGTCGGGATCGACGTGACGCGGCTGCGGCGCGAGCTGTTCACGGTGACCAGCATGCTGACCGGGGTCCTGGTCGCGGTATCCGGTGCGATCGCCTTCGTCGCGCTGATGGTGCCGCACATCTGCCGCCTGGTGCTCGGCGGAGACCACCGTCGGCTGCTGCCCCTCTCCGCACTGTTCGGGGCACTGCTGCTGGTCGTGGTCGACATTCTCTGTCGTACGGCCATGGACACCCAGGAGTTGCCGATCAGTGTGGTCACCTCGCTGATCGGGGCTCCGACCCTGCTTTACCTGCTGGACAGGCGTCTGGGGAGTGACAGTTGAGGATCGAGGTCGAGGATCTGCACGTCGCCTACGCGGGCCGTACGGTCGTGGCCGGTGCCCGACTGATAGCGGCCGCGGGCGAGATCACGGGTCTGATCGGGCCCAACGGCAGCGGCAAGTCCACGCTGCTGCGTACCGTCTACCGTCATCTGAGACCGGTGGAAGGGCGGGTACTGCTGGACGGGACCGACATCCTGACGATGGCGCCGAGCCGGTCGGCTCGGCACATCGCCGCGCTTCCACAGGAACGGGGCAGCGACTTCGAGCTGACCGTGCGTGAGGTCGTCGCCATGGGCCGTACACCCTACAAACGGGCCTTCGCCGGCGAGGACGCCACCGACCGGGACATCGTCGCGCGGGCCCTTCGCGACGTCGGCATGGACGGTCACGCCGGACGCCGCTTCACGGCGCTGTCCGGTGGCGAACGTCAACGCGTACTTCTCGCACGGGCGTTCACCCAGGACCCGGATGTCCTCGTGTTGGACGAACCCACCAACCACCTCGACATCCGCCATCAAGTCGAACTCCTCGCCCTGCTGCGCGCCGGGCGCCGGACGACCCTGGTCTCGCTGCACGACCTCAACGCGGCCGCTTCCGTCTGCGACCGACTGCACGTGCTGCATGCCGGTGCGGTGGTCGCCTCCGGTCCGCCGCGCGAGGTCCTCACACCCCCGTTGCTGGCCGATGTCTTCGGCGTACGAGCCGCAGTGGTCGACCACCCCCTCACCGGTGACCCGCTCATCGCCATCGACCATCGTGCTCCGGCGGACGACGAGACGGAAAAAACGGCAGGAATGGCCGGGACACCGACGACGCACTCCGGCCGGCCGCACCTCGTGGATGGCCCGAGCGGGTGATGGTGGAGCGGTCACCCGAACGACGACGGGCCGGCCCGGTTGTCGTGGGGCAAGCCTTTGCCGACACGGCGGAACGGCAGAGACAGCCGCGGCGGACCTACCGGGGCGTGGTGCGGGCCCGGAGGTGTGCGCGTTCTCCTTGGTGGCCGAGGAGGCTGAGAATTTCGACGGGGTATGCGTCGGCGTTGCCGAACCAGTGGGGGGTGCGGGTGTCGAATTCCGCGGCCTCCCCGGGGCCCATCACCAGGTCGTTGTCGCCCAGCACCAGGCGCAAACGGCCGTCGAGGACGTAGATCCATTCATAGCCCTCGTGGCTGGCCTGCTCCGGTTCGGGAGAGCGTGTCTTCGGCGAGATGATCAATTTATAGGCCTGCAGACTTCCCGCACGGCGGGTGAGCGGGAGCATGGTCATGCCGTGGCGGGTGACGGGCCGCAGGTGCAGGCGGGGGTCACCCGTCTGCGGTGCGCCGATGAGCCGGCCGATGTCCACGCGTAGCTCCCGGGCCAGGGGCAGGAGCAGTTCGAGGGTGGGGCGGCGCTGACCCGACTCCAGGCGCGAGAGCGTGCTGAGTGAGATCCCGGTGGCCTCGGCCAGGGCTGTCAGGGAGAGGCCGCGCTGAGTGCGCAGCCCTTTCAGGCGGGGGCCGACCGCGGCCATCGTCGACTGTGTTTCCTCGTCCATACCTCCAACCTTGCCACGGCAGCAAGGAACCTTGCGTGTCGTCATGGACGGCCTGACTGTGGTGGCAGGCGCCCGCCAGGGGCCGCGAGACCGTCACCCGCACCACCCGCCCCCGCACTGCCACGACACCGTGCTGACCGCCCAGCGCACCCGGTAACCCCACTCACCAACAGCCGATAACGGACAGAGACGAGCACTTTCGTGCACCACGATTTCGCCCAGCAGACCGCCCTGGTCACGGGTGCCACCGCCGGCATCGGACGAGCCACCGCCCTGGCCCTGGCCGCCCGCGGCGCCGACCTCATCGTCCACGGCCGCGACGAACAGCGTGCCGCCGACACCCTCGACCGCGTTGAGGCACTGGGCGCAACCGCCCGCTTCGAGCCCGCCGACCTGTCCGACCCCGCGCAGGTCACCGCGCTGACCGAACGCGTCGGACAGGTCGACATCCTGATCAACAACGCGGGCATCTTCCACTTCGCCCGCACCGCCGACACCACCCCCGCCACCTTCGACGCGCACATCGCCATCAACCTTCGTGCCCCCTACCTCCTCGTCCAGGCACTCGCCCCCGCAATGGCCGAGCGCGGACACGGCGCCGTCATCAACGTCAGCAGCGGCGCTGCCGACGCCCCCGGCCTCGGCAGCGGCATCTACGGAGCCACCAAAGCGGCCCTGGAGTCCCTCACCCGCGTTTGGGCCGCCGAATACGGACCCGCCGGAGTCCGCGTCAACGCCGTCGCCGCCGGCCCGACCCGCACCGAAGGCACCGCGGCCTACGGCGACGCCTTCAGGTCCGCAGGACGAGCCGTAGCCCTCCAGCGCCTCGCCGAGCCCGAGGAAATCGCAGGGGCCATCGCCTTCATGGCCTCCCCCGACGCCAGCTACGTGAACGGCGCCACCCTCAGCGCCATGGGCGGCCAGCCCGCCCTCGGGTGACCCGGTCCTGTCCGAGGTCGGGCGGGCGCGAGCGGACCGTGGTCTCAGGTCAGGACCAGCCAGCGGTGGCCGTCGATCAGCTCTCGGGCCGCGTCGAGGTGGCCGGCGTGGCACGCGGTCTCGGTGATGACATGCAGCAGGACGTCGCGCAGGGTGTGCAGGTGCGGTTCACCGAACAGGTCGTGGGGCCACCAGGCCAACGCTGCGTCGGCAGGGGTGGCGGTGATGACGGCATCGGCGAGTTCCGTCTCCCGCCGGTATCGGCCGAGCACGTCAGTGGCGGGCACTTCCGGGGGCACCTTCCAGGCTTCGTCTCCGCTCGCCAGGCAGCGGACGGCCTCCGCGTCCCCGGCGACGACCGCGCGGAACCAGAACCGCTCCACATCCAGCGCGAGATGCTGGACCATGCCCAGGCAGTGCCATCCGGAAGGCAGCACGGACCGTCGCAGATCCTTCGGGTCGAGCCCGTCGAGGATGCCGAGAACGTGCCGCCGCTGTCCGACCAGGACCCGGTGAAGCGCCCTGACCTCGCTGTCGGGAGTCGTGTCGCTCAGACTTTCAGTCACGACCACCCAGGATCCCCGAACCTGCGCGGGCGCGCGGAGAGTTGCCCGATATCCGGGACACAGAGCCGCCTGAGACGACCTCGATCGGTCGGTCCTTGGGAGCTCGTGACGACGCCGTCATGAGCACGCCGGTCTCCGTCGGTCTCGTGCCCGGCCGGCGGACCCGGTCGTGGACGAGGGACGGTATGCCGTCTCCCCCGGCGGGGCCGACGAGCGTGCGTTCGCCTACCAGTCGTCCTCGGCCGGTTCGGTGTCCCGGGCGGACCCTCCATAGGCCAGGTCGACCAGGCTCCCGCGGAGATGCAGGGCCTCTCGGAACCAGATCGCGCCGGCCAGGATCCAGCTCAGCTCGTTGAGGATGCCACTCGACTCGAACCGCCGGATCAGGATGCCGACCGCTCCGGCGCAGTCGCTGGCGGGAGTACCGTGGACGTCCACCCGTTCGGACTCGTCGGCATGGACGCTCTCGCAGTGTATGTACCTCGTCATCGCACAGGCCGCGCCCGCGACGTCGTCCAGCAACTCGTGCATGAGAGCACTCCAACGCGGCAGTTCGCCGCACACGGGGCAGGATTTCCCACGCCCATAGCCGCGAAGGGACTCGTACCCGAGAGCTGCGCGCACCCGCGTGCACAGCTCCTCCTCCACCGCGTCCCAGTTCCGGCGGTTCTCATCGAGTGCGGGCCACCGGCGGGCCATCCACTCGTACGGCACCCCCGCCGCACGTTCGACGATGTTGTGGCGACCGTTGATGATGTTCCAGATGACGGTGTTCGACACCGCCTCGGCACCTGGCCGGTTTGCTCCTGACCTGGCGATGGCCAGCATGGATTTCGACAGAGCTCGGTAGGCGTCCTCCGCGTCGGCCCTGCCGGGGACGGCTCCCGGCCCGGCTCCCAGCATGAGCCCGTTGTTGACGACCCCCATCGCCATGTCGCTGCTGAGGTCGCTGTATCCGTTGAGCGTCTGCGATATCGCCAGATCGTCGAGCGACCGCTCATCGGCGTCGTAGGTCGAGGCGAGGTGTGGCAGACACGTGTCGACTGCCAGGATCAGCTTCCGCTCCCCACAACTCAGTTGCCCGTACCGAGGCATCGCCACGGGGCCTCCTCTGCGGGCACCCGGGTACTTCTGCGTGACCTCCAGGAAGCTGTTCCACACACCGATCAGTGCGACCATGACCGCCGTCTCGCGAAGTGGCTCGACCGACGCCCAGGCCCGGAGGTTGTCGCGGATGGACGTGGCGGTGGCTCCGCCATCCGGCCCGGCGAGTGCGAGGTTCTCGATGTGTATGTCGTCCAGATAACCGAACACCTCGGTGAGCGCGCTCTCCCGTCGGCTCTCGTTCACCAGCCATCTGGACGCCGGCATGACGGTGAACGACGGGACCGCGTAGACGCGGGATGTCATGGCACCTTGGAACCCCCACTCCTGGACGGCGCGCGCCCAGAGCCCTCCCTCGGCCCTGGGCGGTCGGCCCTTGCCGGCGTTCCGTGCCCGCGCGTCGACGCCGAGAGCCCGAACCGACCGCATCAAGGGTGAGTCGGCGATCAGGACGCGAAAGGTGTCCCAGTCCTGCGCCGGCATCGTCTCGGGATAGTGCGTGTCCGCCCACGCCCACAGACAGGGGGATCCGTCGTCGCATCCGCACGGCCGTTCCGGAGCCGTCCTGGGCGCTCGGACACCTTCCTGCGCGCGCAACCACCGTGCGGAGCCCGACCAGGCCCGACATCGTTGCGCCCCACCTGCGTCGTCTGCGGTGAAGCGGCCCGTGGGCCGCGCGGCAGTGTGCTCCGGTTCGTGGAGCACAGCCCCCAGCAGGGCGTAAGCGGCCCGCTCGACCGCCCTGGCCAGGCCGTCACCGTGCGGGTCGACCGAGTGGTCCACGCGCAGACTCGCGGCCAGATCCCCCAGGCACCGCCGCCAGTCGTCCTCGGTGCCGACGGCCTGCGGATCCGTCCAGGATCGAGGCCCCGCATCGCTCCCCCTCAACGAGTCGGTGTCGCCCAGCAGGGACCGCCATGCTTCCGGAGACCGCACGACGCCGGGGTAGCGGATCGACACGCGGCCGGCCCGCTCGACGCCGGAGGAGCCCACGCGGACGAGTGATCGCCGAGGTCCTCTGAACTCCTGCACACTCCATACTCCGCCGCCACCCGCCGGGCCGGCCGGAAGTCCGTCCCGCACCCGACTGGCCGCTATTGCCCGGTACTCGGCGACACTGCGCGGCATAGGTGTGTCCGCGGTGCTCGGCGCCTTCGACTCGGCTCCCTCTTCCTGGTTCGCCATCGTCCTGCGTCGCGCGGTCATTCTCCTTCCCTTTCCCACGCGCTTCCTTCGGCGGAATCCCGCCCTACGGGCCGCTCGCCGCGAGCTGTCACGCGCAGGCGCAGCCCGCGGGGCGTCAGGGATGCCTTGACGGACGGCCGCAGCGGTTCGTCGGTGACGGGCGCGAGCCTCCAGCGGGAGACGACGGTGCCCAGGGCCAGCGTCGCCTGGGTGAGCGCGAACCGGTCTCCCATGCACTTGCGCGCGCCTGCGGAGAAGGGGAGGTAGGAGTCCTGCACCACCGAGGCGTCACGCCACCGGTCCGGGACGAAGGACTGAGCCCGCTCGTAGAGATCGGCACGCCGGTGAATGGCGTACGGGCTGAAGGCGACGATCGTCCCCTCGGGAAGAACGTAGCCGTCCAGGTCGGCGTCCGCGGACGTCACCCGGGTCAGCATCCACACGGCGGGGTACAGGCGAAGTGTCTCCTTGATCACGTTGCCTGTTGTCTCAAGCTCCCCGAGATGCGAGAAATCCAGTCGGGACCCGGACCGTACAGCCTCCACCTCCCGGTGCACCTGCCGTTCCACCTCCTGGTTCTGGGACAGCAGGTGCATCGCCCATGACAAGGTGGCGGCCGTGGTCTCGGTCCCGGCAAGCAGGAAGGTGAGGACTTCGTCGATGAGCTCCGTCTCCGTGCGGCCGGGTGAGCCGTCCGGACCTGTGGCACCGCACAGCGCGGACAGCAGATCACCGTGGTCGGACTCATCGGCTCGCCGAGCGGCCACGATGCTGCCGACCGTGCTCCGGAGGCGCTCGATCGCACGCGTGTAGTCGCGGTTTCCTCTGCTGGGAAGCCGGTTGAGCAAGGGTGGCGTGATCATCCGCCGGAAGAATCCCGTCATCAGGACGAGGAAGTCATCCGTGATCTGCGACGCCGTCGCGCGGGGCAGCGAGTCGGTGAACAGCGTTCGTACGGTCACTTCGACGGTGAGCGCCATCATTTCGCCCACCACGTCGAGCACTTGGCCGTCGCGCCAGCCGCTCGCCATGTCGTCGGCCAGTTCGGTCATGACGGCCGCGTAGCCGGCCATCCGGTTCGGATGGAACGCGGGCTGGGACAGGCGGCGCAGTCGCCGATGGTCGTGGTGAGGGCAGGTGATGAGGCCGTTGCCGAGAGCCTCTCGGCCACGTTCGAAGAGCGGTCCCCCCTTGTCGAAGACCCGGTCGTCGAGCAGGACTTGGCGGATCAGAGCGGGATCGCAGACGACTACGACGTTCTTGGTTCCCATGTCCATGCGCACCAGCGGGCCGTGACCGGTCAGTGACGAGACGAAGGCCAGTGGATCTCGAACCAGCGGCCCTGCGTGCCCGAGCAGCGGATTGCCTCCGGGGGCCCGGGGAATGTCCTGGATCGTGGGCATGGCTCTCTCCTTGCCTTGCGGCCTGACGGCAGAGGTGGATGACCGCCCGGTCGACGGGCGGTGCGCTCGCCCAGGCGACCGTTCACGAGGGCACGAGCAGCGCAGGCGATCTGTAGGGAACGCTGCCTACACAAACCTATGCATGCCGACGCTCCAGATTCAATACCGAACGTTCTATCTCTCACTCTCGCAACCGACGGCACCCATGTGGCCCGCCGACACCTCCCGCGGCGGCGACACGACCACCCTCATGAGACAGAACGTTCTCCATTGACCATGTCGGAAGCGTCTGCCAGAGTGACAGGTAGAACGTTCGTTACCCGACTGTCCCGGCGATAGGCGCGAGCCGGTGCCCACCCGGAACCAGTCGCGCGAAGCGACCACAGCCACGACCTCCGAGAGGCAGGACGCATCATGAGACTCCGTGCCCTGTGGCGCACCGCCGTCACCACCGGCGCCTTCCTTCTGCTCGGAGCCACAACGGCCCCTGGCAGGGCCTGGGGGCCAGGAAGCGATCTCCGTTTTCGCGATCGGGTCCCCTCCCTCTACGCGGCGCGTGGACGGACTCCTCCCACCGGCCCATGAGTGGTCGTTCAGGCGCTCGGCTCTCGCGCCCGCAGGACACACCCGCTTCGCAGCCGCCTTTACAACCCTCCGAACTCGTCTGTGCCCAAAGCGTGTTGGCGTGTCCGGTGGCGCGGGGTACAGGTGGGCCCGGTGTACGGTCGCGACTGCGGTGGCCTGCTCACCGGCCTCCTGCCGGAAGCCAGGCGGCCGAGAGTCTCCGCGCGCGAGCACTCCGGAACGGGCACGCCGACGGCAAGGGCGTCCTGCACGACCCCGAGTACGGCTCGTACCGCACGGATCCCGGGACGGCCCGACCAGTCATGCCGAGCCCGCAGTTCCTCGACGGCGACGCGGTGGAAGGCGCGCAGAGTCGGCTCGCAGCCGGCTCCGGACACGTAACCGGTGGTTGTGGGCTCCATCAGAGGGACGGCGCACAGCCGTCAAGGTCGGCTGTGGGAGGCTTGAGTCGCCCCTCCTCACCGTCCTGCCGTTTCACGACAAGAGCAGAGGAAGGGCTTGGCCGCGGGGCCCTGGAGCGGTGCGACAACCTCGACGGAAGACGCACGACAACGATGAACGACACTCTCTCGGTGCACCTGAGCGGCGCGAACGCCTTCGGCGACTTCGCACGCGAGTGGCAGACCCGAATGGGCGAGACCTTCGCGCTGGCGCCCTTCAGCCCGGCGACCGTCGCCGGCTTCGGGGCACGGTCCCAGGGGTTCCGGCTGCGGGACGTGATGTTCAACCGCTTCGAGAGCGCGGCCTCCCTCCGAACGACCGGCCCACGGGTCGGGGCCGACGATCACGTACGCCTGTGGATCGTTCACCGCGGCATCTGGCGACTCGGAGAACCGGGCGGGGGAACCGAGCACACAGCCCCGGCCGGCCGCCTCCTGGTACAGACCGGGAAGTTGTCGCACTTCGCCGCGGCACCGCACAGCACCGTCCAGGTACTCGTGCTGCCCGCTGCCGAGATCCGGAGTGAACGAGGCAAGACGGCCTCCGGTTCGGTCGACTCCGCCGAGGTACGGCTGCTGACCGCGCACGCCACCACGGTGCGCCGGATGCTGGACGGCCTCGGGCCAGCCGGCGTCGACGCTGCTCGCGACACCCTCGCCGAGCTGGCCCGGGCCGTGGTCCGCGGCGGCCTCGACGACGTGGAGCCCCGGCTGTCGCCGGCGCTGGCGCAGGCCGCGCGGGACCTGGCCGACCGGCGGCTCACCGAACCCGCTCTCTCCCCCGCGGCTCTCGCGCGAGAACTGAACGTCTCCGTGCGTACCCTGCAACGAGCCTTCGCCAACGAAGGGCAGTCACTCAGCAGCTACATCCGGGATCGCCGCCTCGATGAGGCGCGCCGGGCGCTCATCACCCCGCACCGGCGTATGACCATCACGGAGATAGCCGCCCGCTGGCAGTTCGCCGACAGCGGTCATTTCGCCCGCGCCTTCCGCAACCGCTACGACCAGACCCCGAGCGACTACGTCGCATCCGCCGCTCCTCGTACGTAGGGCCCGCCGGCCGCCGACCGAACGGTGCCGTCCTCCACACGATGCTCACCGGCGCGATCGAGGCCGGTGCACGCAGAAGCGGCAGAAGCGCCTGACCGGCGTCGACGAGATGGTCGTCCCGCCGCCAGCAGGTCTAGCAGGTCGCGATCGGGGGCTGTCCGGCCGGCTCCTGGTGGACGTCCTGAAGGAGGTCCACCGGCATCCACCGACATCGAGCGAGTACGGCCCGGTGCTGTCACTGGACGATGTGATCGGGGCCAAGGTGCGAACTCTGGCCGACCGAGGCGCGGTGCGCGACCTGCTCGACGCCCACTCCGGGCCTGGGCTCTGGAGTGGGCAACCGATATCGGCGCTCGCCTGCGGGCGGAGGAAGAGCCCGAAGGCTTCCGATCGGCCCAGGGCGCCGTCCTTCAGCCCTGGTCCGACGACAGGCCGTGCCTGCGGTTCGGCGGTTGCCGCCGGCACACGGGGTCACCAGCGCCTGCCTTCCGGGTTCCTGGGTGGACGCCGGTCCGGCCGGGCACCCGTTCCGCATCCGCTCGGCCCGACTCCGCGTCCGGCAGGCGCGTCCGTGCCGGCCTCGTCACGACGAGTGCCTGGTCAGGCGGTCCCGGCGGCGAAAGGACCGCCGTGGCCGAAGGCGAGCCGCGCGAAGTTCTCGCCGATGCGGCGGTGTCCCGCGGGGTCCGGGTGGACCTCGTCGGGCAGCGGGAACTCCGCGTAGTCCTTCTCCCCATAGAGGTCGCTGCCGTCGAGATAGTGGAGATTCGGGTCCTCGGCCACCCGATCGGCGACGATCCGGGCGAGTTCCTCACGGATAACGGTGAGCGTCAGGCGTCCCGCGGCGCGTTCGGCGGGATCGCCGGTCGCCTTGAACTTCAGGGTGCCGTCCGCGAAGTCGGGCATGAGCGGGCCGGGCGTGTCCTCCTGGACCGGGCACCAGATGGGCGAGACGACCAGGAGCGGTGCGGTCGGGTGGCCTTCGCGGAGGGTGTCGAGGAAGCCGTGGACGGCGGGGCCGAAGGCACGCAGGCGCATCGCGTCCGTGTTGACGATGTTGATGCCGATCTTCAGGCTGATCAGGTCCGCCGGGGTGTCCCGCATCGTGCGGGCGGTGAACGGATCGAGCAGCGCGCTGCCGCCGAACCCGAGGTTGATGAGTTCCACTCCCCCCTCGGCCGCGGCCAGGGCGGGCCAGATGCCGGTCGGATGGGTCGCGTTGGAGCCGTGGCTGATGGAGCTGCCGTGGTGCAGCCACACCCGGCGTCCGCCGTCGTGCGCGGGTTGGACGGGGGCGTTGGTACGCAGGGCGATCAGCTCGGTGATCTCCGTGTGCGGGAGCCAGATCTCGATGTCCTTGCCGTATGCCGGCAGGTCGGTGAAGCGGGCGGTGCCGACGGACCCCTCTTGCAGCTCGGAGGTCTGGGTGGTCATGTCAGTGATCATGCGGACGTTGCCGCCGGGCACGGTGGCCTGGCCGGCGAGGCGGCCGTCGACCAGCAGGTCGTAAACGCCGTCCGCAGGGGCCGGGAAGCCTCGGTAGGCGCGTTTGGTGGGCAGGGTGTCCAGTTCGACGACGGTGGCCGTGGTGCGGAAAGCGAGCCGCACGCCGGACGGCTGGGCCTCCGCCAGGGTCAGCTGCTCGTCGGGGATCTGCCGGCGTGCCGGTGCGGGCAGCCGGTGCGGGAGCAGGCCGTGCGCGGTCGGCTCCAGGTCGAGGAAGCCGCGCAGGAGGTCCGCGGTGATGGGGGTGGTGGTCCAGTCGTGCTCGGTGTTCATGGTTCTTGGCCTGTCGGTCGAGGTGTGCGGGGTGTTCGGGCTCGTCAGCGTGAGGTACGGCGGTCCAGTCGGCACCCGGGTGGGGTGACCGTGCCGGTCAGGAGGCGCTGTGAAGGCGCAGCAGGGCGTCCAGCGAGTCCAGGGTCCAGAGCCAGGACTCCTGTGCGTCGACGTCGGTGTGGCTGAAGCCCCCCGCCAGTTCCAGGCTGATGTAGCCGTGGAAGACGCCGCCGAGCATCCGGACCGCGTGTGTCTGGTCCGGTTCCGCCAGCCGGTAGGCCCGCAGGAGGGCGCGTGTCATCTGGGCGTGACGGACTCCGGCGCTGGCGGCCGCCGTCTCGGAGTCGAGCCTGAGCCGAGTGGCGTCGTAGCGCCCGGGGTGTTCCCGGGCGTAGTCGCGGTAGGCGCCCGCGAAGGCGACGAGGGCGTCCTTGCCTGCCCGGCCGGCCAGGGCGTCGGAGGCCCGGTCGGCGAGTTCTTCCAGGGCGTACAGGGCGATCCGGGTCTTGAGGTCCTGTGAGCTCCTCACATGCGAGTACAGGCTCGCGGCCTTGACCTCGAACCGTCGGGCGAGCGCTGAGACGGTCACCTGGTCGAAGCCGGCCTCGTCTGCCAGTTCCGCCCCTGCCCGGGTCAGGCGCTGCGGCGTCAGCCCCACTCGTGCCATAGCCGTCCTTCCGTTGACCTACATCTATATTGAACTTGTCTATAGCCTTTAGGCAAATTAGCCTGCCCTATATGAAGGCACTGACCGAGCAAGAGATCCGCACGTCGTTCGTGAACTGCACCAAGGGTGAGGCGAAGCGCCTGTCCGTCCCCCGGGACCTGGCCGAGCGTCCTTGGGACGACCTGGACTTCCTCGGATGGCGTGACCCCCAGGCGCCCGACCGTGCCTACCTCGTCACCGAGATCGACGGCCGGCCGACGGCGCTCACCCTGCGTAGCAGCGGTGCCGCTTCCTGGCAGACACGGCGCAGCATGTGCTCGATGTGCATGACCACGCACACCGGGGGCGTCTCCCTCATGGTGGCCGCGAAGAAGGGCAAGGCAGGACAGCAGGGCAACACCGTGGGCGCCTACATATGCAGCGACCTCGCCTGCTCGCTGTACCTGCGGGGCAAGAAGGACGTGGGCATGGGCGCGCAGCTCCACGAGACGCTCACCCTGGAGGAGAAGATCCAGCGGACGGCCTCGAACCTCACCGCGTTCATCGCCAGGGTCACCTCCTGAAGAGACCGGGCACGCGACTGCGCGCCCCGGGCACGGCGCCGCCACCCCAGGGCGGACAGCCGGTCGTCGACCGGTGCCGCACCGGCCGCAGGTCGCCCGACCACTCGTCGACCATCTGCGGCAAACCAGGCAGCGACGGCGCCGGGCATCCGGTCAGGGCTCGCCGTGCTCCGAGGCGTCCGGCGTGAGCCGGGGTACGAGCCGTCAGCCGCGCACACACTCCTCGATCACCGCGGCAACGTGGGTCGTGGCAGGGGAATTGCGGCCGGCCCGGCGGACCAGGAGAAGGTCAACTGTCTCGGGGTCCGCCAACGGCACGTACGTCACCCCTTCCAGGCTGAGACTCTGCACCGAATGGGGAACGAGGGCCACACCGTGTCCCGCCGCGACGAACACCACCAACGTCGCCGTCTCGCTGACCTCTACCAAGGGAGAGGGCTCGAAGCCGGCGCGTCGGCACGCCGCCAGTACCCGGTCGTACATCGAGGAACGCGCCTGCGAGGGATGGATCACGAACGGCTCGTCGGCCAGCTCCCCCAGAGCCACGACACGGCGACTCGCAAGCGCATGGTGGGACGGCAGCACCGCCACGAGAGGCTCGGAGCGCAGGGACGTGACGCGGACGCCCTCACCCGGCGACGCTTCCCGGACGACCACGAGGTCGTACGTGTCGTCGAGCAGCCCCTCGACGAGACGAGGGGCGAGGACCTCCCCGTGCAGGTCCATGGCGACTCCGGGGAGCTGCGCTCTCACCGTGCGGGCGACGCGCGGCAGCACCTCGTAGGTTGCCGTGCCGATGAACCCGACGGAGACGCGGCCCGCCCGCCCCGCTGCCAGCTCGTGCAGGTGGGCGCGCGCGCGTTCCTCCCCTCCGACGAGCGTCCGGGCGTGATCGGCGAGTTGCCGACCGGCTTCCGTCAGTGCGACGTGCCGTGTGGTCCGGTTGAACAGGGCGATCCCCAGCTCGCCCTCCAGCTGCTTGATCTGCTGGGACAGGGCCGGTTGCGCCACGTGCAGGCGGGTGGCGGCGCGTCCGAAATGACACTCCTCGGCGACGGCGAGGAAGTACCGGAGCTGACGAATCTCCATGACCCTTTTATAACATGCCCTTATCAATCTATAAGAATTAAGTGTTGGACGCGATGAACCGAGCGTTCCTACGGTGAGGGGGTGACCGAAAGCTATGTATACGCGGCGGCAAGAACGCCCTTCGGACGGTACGCCGGTGCCCTGGCGGAGGTGAGGCCCGACGACCTCGCCGCTCGGGCCATCAGCGGGGTCCTCGCCAAGACACCCACGCTCGACCCCGCTGACATCGGCGACGTCGTCTGGGGCAATGCGAACGGCGCCGGTGAGGACAACCGCAACCTGGGGCGGATGGCCGCCTTGCTGGCGGGCCTTCCCACCTCGGTTCCCGCCACGACGGTGAACCGCCTGTGCGGATCCTCGCTCGACGCGGCCATCATCGCCTCACGTGCCATCGAGTCGGGCGACGTGGACATCGTGCTCTGCGGCGGAGCCGAGTCGATGAGCCGGGCGCCCTGGGTCCTGCCCAAGCCCGCGCGCGGGTTCCCCGCGGGGGACGTCACCGCGGTGTCGACCACACTGGGATGGCGCCTGGTCAACCAGCGGATGCCGAAGGAGTGGACCGTTTCCCTGGGGGAGGCGAACGAACAGCTCGCCGACCGTTTCGGCATTCCCCGCGAACGCCAGGACGCCTTCGCGGTCCGCTCCCACACGCTGGCCGACCGGGCATGGACTGCGGGTTTCTACGACGATCTGGTCGTGCCGGTCGACACGGGAGCCGGCGGCACCGCCGTCCACCGGGACGAGGGGATCCGTCTCGGCTCCACCGTCGAGAAACTCGCCGGGCTCAAGCCCGCCTTCCGGCCCGACGGTGTTATCACGGCCGGCAACGCCTCCCCTCTCAACGACGGTGCGTCGGCCGTGCTGCTCGGGTCCGCCGACTCCGCCGCCCGCATCGGCACCACGCCTCTCGCGCGGATCGCCGGCCGCGCGGCGACCGCGCTCGACCCGCAGATGTTCGGATTCGCCCCGGTGGAAGCCGCCGACCGAGCGCTCAGGAACGCAGGCGTCCCCTGGGCCGATGTCGCCGCGGTCGAGCTCAACGAGGCGTTCGCAGTGCAGTCGTTGGCCTGCATGGACGCATGGGGAGTCGACCCGGACATCGTCAACACCAAGGGCGGGGCCATCGCGATAGGCCACCCCCTGGGCGCATCCGGAGGCCGGATCCTGGGCACCCTCGCCCATCGGCTCCGTGAGTCCGGTGACCGGTGGGGCGTCGCGGCCCTGTGCATCGGTGTCGGTCAGGGCCTCGCCGTCGTACTGGAGAACGTGACAGGGGGCAGGGGATGAGCACGCGACTGTGCGCCGACGCGGACGAGGCGGTCGCCGGGATCCGGGACGGCTCGACCGTACTGATCGGAGGGTTCGGCATGGCAGGCATGCCGGTGACTCTGATCGACGCGCTCCTCGCACAGGGCGCCGGCGACTTGACCGTGGTGTCCAACAACGCCGGCAATGGGGACACCGGACTCGCCGCCCTGCTCGCCGCGGGACGCGTCCGCAAGGTGATCTGCTCCTTCCCGCGCCAGGCGGACTCGTATGTGTTCGACGGGCTGTACCGGGCGGGGAGGATCGAGTTGGAGGTCGTCCCTCAGGGCAACCTGGCTGAACGGATCAGGGCGGCGGGCGCGGGCATCGGGGCCTTCTTCTGTCCCACCGCGGTGGGCACCCTCCTCTCGGAGGGCAAGGAGACCCGGGAGATCGACGGGCGCACCTACGTACTGGAGTACCCGATCAGGGGCGACGTGGCGCTCATCGGTGCCTACCGCTCCGACCGCATGGGCAATCTCGTCTACCGCAAGACCGCCCGCAACTTCGGACCGGTCATGGCGACGGCGGCGACCACGGTGATCGCGCAGGTACGCGAGATCGTCGAGACCGGTGAGCTCGATCCGGAGACCGTGGTCACCCCCAGCATCTATGTCGACCGAGTGGTGCAGGAGGTGGATCGGGCATGAACCCGGCCATGCGCACATCGCACAGGAACACCCCGCTGGACAAGCACGAGATCGCGGCCGTGGTGGCCGGGCAGATCCCCGACGGCGCGTTCGTGAACCTCGGCATAGGTCAGCCGACACTCGTCGCCGACCACCTGCCACCGGGCTCCGGTGTCGTGCTGCACACCGAGAACGGCATGCTCAACATGGGACCCGCCGCCCAGGGGAGCGAGGTCGACCCCGATCTGACCAACGCCGGGAAGGTACCCGTCACCGAGCTGCCCGGGGCGGCGTACTTCCATCACGCGGACTCCTTCGCCATGATGCGCGGCGGGCACCTGGACATCTGCGTGCTGGGCGCCTATCAGGTCTCCGCCGGGGGTGACCTGGCGAACTGGCACACCGGGGCACCCGATGCCATCCCCGCCGTCGGCGGGGCCATGGATCTGGCGATCGGCGCCAAGCAGGTGTTCGTGGTGATGACCCTCTTCACCAAGGACGGCACGCCCAAGCTGGTGCGCGAATGCAGCTGTCCCCTCACCGGCCTCGGCTGCGTCGACCGGGTCTACACCGACCTCGCGGTCTTCGACATCTCGCCCCGGGGTGTCGCCGTCACGCACACCTTCGGCACCACCTTCGACGAACTCGCCGCACGACTGGACGTACCTCTGCTGGACGACACCAAGCCGTGAGACACGAAGTCCTCACCGGACCGCTGCGGTCGACGCGCGTTCGATCAGATGGGGACTCTGGGGAACCACGACTCTGCGTGGTTCCCCTCCGGCGGCCATGTCCAGGGCGAGTTCGACCGCCTGGATTCCGAGTTCCTTGACGGGGAGAGCCACGGTCGTGAGCGGCGGTGTGAGGAAGCCGGCCAGATCGTCGTCGTGCAGCGCGATGATCGAGAGCTGTTCGGGAACCGCGAGGCCCATCGCCTGGGCAGCCGCGAGTGCGCCCACTCCCATGGGGAACGTCGCCGCGAAGATCGCCGTCGGGCGGTTGGCCTCAGCCGCCAGAAGCCGCTGTGCACCGCTGAAGCCGGCAGCGTAGTCGCGCCCTTCGAGCGAGACGGCGAGCGCCTCGGCCCCTGCCCGGCGAATCGCCTCCCGGTACCCGTGCCGGCGCCGGACCATGGTGTCGAGGGACGGCGGGCCGAAAACGCCGCCGATCCGCCGGTGGCCGAGATCCGCCAGACGCTGCACCGCGAGCGCCGCCGCGTCGCCGTCGCGCAGCACCACACTGGCTTTCACGGCCCGCACCTGCCGGTTCAGGAGTACCACCCGGTGCGGCGCCCACTCGGCGAGCCGGCGCAGGGCCTTGTCCTCGATGCGCCCGGAGGCCACGAGCATCGCGTCCACGCGTCCCTGCATCAGCATGTTCGTGATCGTCTCGTGCGGGTCGCCCGCCGCGTGTGTTCCCAGTACCAGGCCGTAGCTCCTCGCGGCGGCATGTTCTTCCACGCTCTTCGCGAGGGCCGTGTACATCGGGCTGGTGAAGCCGGGCAGCAACAGCCCGAGTGTGGTCGTGCGCGCGTTGCGCAGCCCCCGGGCCGCCACGTTGGCGGTGTATCCCAGTGCTTCCGCCGTCTCCAGAATGCGGCTGCGTGTCTCGGCCGAGGCGAAGCCCCGTGGATCATCGCGCAGGACGCGCGAGACCAGGCTGGTGTGGACGCCCACAGCCGCGGCGACGTCCGCCAGGGTGGGCCTTCGGGGTCCGGTCGGCTTACGGTCTGCGGTCATCGTTGCCTCCGTTGCGGCTCTATGGCGTCCGACCTGATGAATTTTTTATATCAAACGATTGACTGAGATGTAACACGCTTCTAGCGTCTGCCGTACCCAAAAGCGCGAAACCCTGCCATGAGGCAGCGAACAGGAGAGGCCACAGTGACCGGGACCAACGCGAGCATGACTCATTTCGAGCGCCCCTCGTCGCAGTTCAAGGAGTACAAGGACCGCTACGAGACCATCGACATGGAGCGCACGTCCGATGGCGTTCTGACGATGCGGTTCCACACCGGCGGCGGCCCTCTCCAGTGGAGCCTCCAGGCCCACTACGAATTCGAGGACGCTTTCGCGCAGGTAGGACGGGACCGCGACAATGACGTCATCATTCTGACGGGCACGGGCGACGCCTTCAGCGGTCCCGCGATCGAGCCGGGTTCCCACCCGAACCGCAACAGCATGACTCCGTCGCACTACGACCCGATCCTGTGGGAGGGCAAGCACCTGCTTCCCAATCTCCTCTCGATCGAGGCGCCGGTCATCGCCGCGATCAACGGCCCCGCGGTGCGGCACGCCGAGATCCCGCTGCTGTCGGACATCGTGCTCGCGACCGATTCCACGTACTTCCAGGACACCGCCCATTTCGCCGGCGGGATGGTCCCCGGAGACGGCATGCACATCGTCATGCCGCTGCTGATGGGGCCCACGCGCGGCCGGTACTTCCTGTACACGGGGCAGAAGATCGAGGCTGCCGAGGCCAAGGACCTCGGCCTGGTCAACGAGATCCTTCCCGAGGACCAGCTCCTGGACCGGGCCCGGGAACTGGCCGCGGAGCTGCTGAAGCAGCCCCGGCTCGTCCGCCGCTACACGCGCACCGTTGTGACCGAGACCCTGCGGGGGCAGATGCACGGTCTCCTCGGTTACGGTCTGGCGCTCGAAGGCCTGGCCCGTATGCGCGAGAACTAGCGCGCACCACATCAACGACCGAGCGGACTTGAAATCAGGAGCGGATGATGGCCTCCAGTTGGAACAAGTTTTATCGCGGCTACGTCGAGGAGCCCAGCCTGGTGGAGGTGGGCGACGGCATTTACGCCTATCTCCACCATGACGGCAGCTGGGGGCTCAACAACTCCGGTTTCGTCCACTCGGGCCATGAACTCGCGGTGATCGACACCGCGCTCACCGAAGACCGCACCCGCCTGTTCCGTGAGGCGATGACGCGCAGGTCCGGCGTGGAAAAGCCTCAGGTACTGATCAATACGCACCACCACAGTGATCACACCTTCGGGAATTCGGTTTTCGACGATGCCTGTATTGTCGCCCACCGCCTCTGCCGGGACGCCGTGGTCAAGCAAGGGCTCAAGCCCACGGACCAGGACCCGATCGTTCCGTGGGGATCTCTGAAGGTCCGCCCCCCGCAGCTCCTCTTCGACGAGAAGCTGGAACTGTATGTCGGCGATCACCGGGCCGAGCTCCTCTTCGTCGGCCCGGCCCACACCAACAACGACATCGTGGTCTGGCTGCCCGAGGAACGCGTGCTGTTCGCCGGGGACGTCCTCTTCCACGACGCGACACCCATCACCCACGGCGGCTCCACCGCGGGATCGGTGCGGGCACTCAACACCATGAAGGCCCTCGATCCGCGCGTCATCGTCCCGGGCCACGGCACGGTCTGCGGTCCCGAGGTGCTCGACCAGTGGCTCGGTTACTTCTCCTTCATCACCGACACGGCGGCCGGGGCCCTGGACGCCGGCCTGTCCGTGCTCGACGCCGCCCGGCAGCAGGACCTCGGCGAATATGCCGAGTGGCAGCATCCGGAGCGCTTCGTGCTGAACCTGCACCGGGCCTACGAGGAACTCAAGAACGGACCGGAAGCGGCCTTCGTCGACGAGGCAGCGGCATTCGACGACATGCTGCGGCTCAACCCCTCCTCCTACGGCCACCGCATCATCAAGGACCGTGAGGCCTACATCGACCCGTGCTCCTCGATCGAGCGGGGCGACGCGCCCGTCCGTGCCCCGGAAGCGTGAGAGCCGTGAGCACCATCGCCAGGGTCCTCCCGGAGAACGCACCGACACGCGCGGAGATCGAACGCGCGCGATGGCCGAAGTACGACGCCTTCGCCTTCATCAGCGGGGGCGCCACATACCTGGATGACATCGAACCCGCCGGCACACTGCACATGGCGGTCGTACGAAGCCCTGTGGCCCACGGCGAACTCCTGGGCGTCGACGTCGGTCCGGCTCTCGCCATGGACGGCGTGGTGGCCGCCATCGACGGCCGGGAGGCCGCCCGGCACCTGGCTCCGATGCCCTATCTGCAGAACCCCGAGGACATCGAGGCCCGCACGTTCAGTGTGCCGGCGCTCGCGGTGGACGAACTGCGGTGGCTCGGTGAACCCGTTGCCGTGGTCGTCGCCGAGTCAGCGCCCCTCGCCCAGGCCGCCGCCGCCGCGGTGCACGTGCACTACGAGGAACTCCGGCCGGTCCTGGACCTCGACGAGCTGACCACGGATCCGTCCGTCGCCGAGCAGCAGTTCGCCGATCTCGTCCTGGCGGCCAACGACTTCACCCGGGGCGACACCGGCGACGCGTTCGCGTCGGCGCCGCACTCCCTTCAGAGCACCATGCGGATCGCACGCAGCAGCACGGCGCCGATGGAACCGCGAGGCTACCTCGCTTCCTGGGACGCCGACGGCCGGCTGACCGTGCACGCCTCCCACCAGCAGCCGTTCCAGCTGCGCTGGGAGCTCGCAACAATGCTCCAGATCCCCGAGGACGCGATTCGCGTCGTTGTACCCCAGGTGGGTGGATCGTTCGGTCTGAAGATGACCGGATTCGGAGAAGAGCCCCTCGTCTGTCTCCTCAGCAAGCTGACCGGCCGACCGGTCAAGTTCGTCGAGAGCAGGGCTGAGTGCTTCCTCGGGGGAGGCCGCGAACAGATCCACCGCGCCGCGGTCGCCTTCGACGACCAGGGCCGCCTCCTCGCCCTGCGCGACCACATCACCATCCCGGTCGGCGCCGCCTCGACGTCGCCAGGCTGGCGCATGGCCTACGTGACGGCGGCCACCTTCCCCAGCGCCTACGACATTCCGGCCGTGGAGATCCGTTCTCGCGTCCTTCTGACGAACCGGCCTCCCTGGCACTCTTGTCGCGGCTACGGCAAGGACACCGCCATCGTGGTCATCGAGCGACTCGTGGACATGGTCGCCTCATACCTCGGCCTCGATCCCGCCGAAGTGCGCCGGCGCAACCTGCTGCCGAGCGACCGGCTGCCTCACCGTCTGCCCTCGGGCTACCTCATCGACAGCGGTGACTTCGGCGCGCTCCTCGACCGCGCGCTCGCCCTGGCCGACCACCAGCCGGCGAAGGATCCCCGCGTCACGGCTCCGGAGGGCGACGTGGTCGAAGGCGTCGGCATCGCCTTCGAGATCACCCCCGAAGGCGGAGGCCATCCCTCAGGCCCGCTGCGCACGGCAGCACGTCCCACGGCCCCGGTTCCCGAGACCGCCACCGTCTCGGTGAACGCCGAAGGCCGTGTCGAGGTGCGCAGCAGCGTCACCAATCCGGGGGGAGGCAATGACACCTCGCTCGCCCAACTCGCCGCTGACGAACTGGGCACCACCCGCGCGATGGTCACGGTCGTCCAAGGGGACACCGACCGCGTCCCGCCCGGGACCGGCCATGCCAGCAGCAGGGCGACGGCCGTGGGCGGGGCCGCCGTCGTCCTGGCGGCGCGGGACGTCGCGAGCCGGCTGCGCGTGCGGGCGGCCGAACGGACCGGCGCCCGCCCCGACGAGATCGTGTTCGTCGACGGACGGGTCGAGGCGGCCCGTCGTCCCGTCATGACCCTCGCCGACCTCTGCTCCGATCTGCACTCCACCTCCGGTGCGGCCGCCCTGATCGCCACCCGCTCGTACGTCCCGCACACGCAGCAGGGCCTCAACGACAGCGAGGAGTACCGCTACACGTACCCGTACGTCTCCAGCGGCGTGTACGTGGCGCGAGTGCTCGTCGATCTGGCCACGGGGAAGACCACGATCACCGCCCTGGTCGCGGTGCACGACTGTGGACGCGTGATCAACCCCACCCTCGTGGAGGGGCAGATGCACGGCGCCATGGCCACGGGGGCCGGCCTGGCCCTTTTCGAGGAGAGCCTCTCCGACGATGACGGCAGCCCTCTCACCAGCACCTTCAAGCACTACCTGCTGCCACGTGCCAACGACCTGCCGAGCATGGTCGTCGAGCACATCGAGACTCCGTCGCCCCACACCCTGCTCGGTGCCAAGGGCGCCGGTGAAGCAGGGGTGGGCGGCACGATGGCCGCGGTACTCAACGCCGTGACGAACGCGCTCGGCCCCGGCTGCCCGCCCCCGACGGCGCTGCCCCTGACCCCGCCCCGGGTCCTCGACCTGCTCGCCCACGCGCACGGGGGTGTCGCGCCATGAGAAGCCGGCAGATCGTCAGGCCTCGCACCGTCACCGAAGCCACGACCGCGCTGGCGGAGGTGGAGGCAAAGGGCGGCCGTGCACTCGTCGTCGGCGGTGGCACGATCGCTGTCCCCCAACTCATCCGACTCGAAGTGGATCCCACTGACATCGTCGACCTGGGTGACCTGGAGATCCCCCGTATGTGGCACGACGAGAACACGGTCCGTCTCGGCCCCGCCGCCAGCTACCAGTCACTCCTCGACACACCGGGTGCCGAGCGGTACATGCCCCTCCTCCACCTGATGGCGAAGGGGATCACAGGGGGAATCCAGATCCGCAGCCAGGGCACGGTCATCGGGTCGCTGGTCTGCGCCCGCCCGTACTCGGACGCTCCGGCGGTCCTCGTCGCCCATGCCGCCCACGTCACGCTCTCCTCATCGCGCGGCACACGCACGATGCCGGCCGAGCAGTTCCTCACCGGCCCCGAACATCCGGACCTGCGTCCCGACGAACTGGTCACCGAGGTCATCCTCCCGCTCCGCCCCGAGGCCGTGTCGCACGGCTACTACAAGCTCAAGTTCGCAGAGTCCTCCTGGCCCGTCGTGACCTGTGCCTGCACGGTCCTGGCAGACGGAACGGCCGAACTCACCCTCGGCGGGGTCCGGGGAGTGCCCTGGAAGATCCATGTGTCCGGCAGCGTGGCGAACGATCCGCGACAGCTGCGGGACACCTTGGAAGACCGCATGTCCGCCTTCGCCGAGGACGACTTCTGGGCGGACATCCGAGCGGACGGCGCGTACCGGCGCCGCGTCGCTGCCACCGTCGCGTCGCGCGCATCGCGGCACGCCTTCGCGCGGCTCCCCTCAGGAATGGAGCAACCATGAGCAGCGAGGAAGTCGCCTTCACCCTCAACGGCAAGCCCGCTCGCGCCGAAATCGACGGCGCCGAAACGTTGGTCGACTCGCTGCGCGGCAGCTGTGGCGTCGCCGGTGTGAGGGTGGGGTGCCGAAACGGCGACTGCGGCAGCTGCACGGCCATGGTCGACGACGAGTGCGTCAAGACCTGCCTCATGCTCGCCGGCCGAGCGGGCGGGTCCGAGATCGTCACCCTCGAAGGCCTTGGAACCCTGGACCGTCCCCACCCGGTCCAGGTCGCTTTCATGGAGCAGTACGCGTTCCAGTGCGGTTTCTGCCTCCCGGGCATGGTCTTCTCGACGATCAGTCTGCTTGCGCGGATCCCGCACCCGGACGAGACGGAGATCCGGGACGCACTCAGCGGAAACCTGTGCCGGTGCACCGGTTACGCGAACATCGTCAAGGCCGTCCAGCGCGCCGCCGAAATGGCCGCCGCAGGCGATCAACAAAGTTTCTGAAACCGCCTTTCCCCTCATATGGCCGGCAGGACCCGTAGCGGTGATCACTGCCATCGTTTCATTTCCATATGAGGGCGGACGGTGAGTGTCAGATGCATCAGCACCGTGCAGGAGCAGAAAAAGCGCAGTACCACCCGCATGCCGGAAAGACGAATAGTTCCGATTCCGGCGAACTCCCGAAAGATGGGGCCAGGAACATGCAGACCCTAGAGACCACAGTGCGTGAGAAAGAGAAAGTCACCCGCCCGCAGTTCCTTGCGTGGCTCACCGCGTTCGCGGGGTGGCTGTTCGACTACTACGAGATCGCGCTCATGACCTTCCTGATCGTGCCGATCGCAGCGGATTTCGGACTCTCGTCGCAGCAGACCGCACTCCTGCTCTCGCTCCAACTGCTGGGCATAGCGGTCGGAGGCGTCGTTTTCGGGTACCTCGGAGACCGGATCGGGCGCCGTCGCGTCCTGATGATCACCATCGTGATCTTTGGCGTGTTCACGCTGGCCCGCGCCTTCGTGACCGACTACAACATGCTCGTCGCATTCGGCATACTCGCCGCCATCGGACTGGGCGGCGAATTCGGGGTGGGGCAGTCCCTCGTCTCGGAAGCCATGCCGGCGAGCAAGCGTGGCTGGTGGGGAGCCGCCCTCTACAGCGGGGTGGGACTCGGGCTGGCTCTGGCCGCCCTGGTCGGCGGATATCTTCTTCCCGCCATCGGCTGGCGCTGGGTCTTCGCCGTGTCGTGTCTGCCGATCCTCCTGGCGATCCTCGCACGGTTCGCTGTCCCGGAGTCCGACGAGTGGGAAGCGCAGTCTCGAGGCGAACGCGTTGCGACCGACTGGAAGCTGGTTCGCTCGAAGCTCTTCCTCAAGCCTTTCTTCCTCTGCCTCACGGCTTGCGCGATCGAGTTCTTCGCCTTCTACGGCGTCGCGGCTCTCCTGCCCAAATACCTCATCGAGGTGCAGGGTTTCAGCTTCGGCAAGGCTGCCTGGTGGACGGTGACCGTCGGTCTGTCGATCTTCCTGGGATCGGTCACCTGCGGCTTCCTCGCCGACCGCATCGGACGCCGTCTCACCTGGTGCGTGATGGCGTCCATTGCCGCCATCGGGAGCGTCCTGCTGGGCATCGTCCTGAAAACGGACGCCCAGGGTTTCCTGAGCCTGCCGCCGATCTTCATCATGTACTTCGGCACCGGTGTTGCCGCGGCCTTCGGCCTGGTCTTCTCCGAACAGTTCCCGACCCGGGTCCGTTCGCTGGGCGTCGGCAGTTCCCTGCAGCTCGGGCGAGGGCTCTCGTTCTTCCCGCCTCTCATCGCCGCGGCCGTCTATCCGGTGTACGGATACGCGATCCTCGTCTTCTCGGGAGCCGCCCTCTTCGCCATCCTCGCCGTCCTGGGATGGGCGTTCAAGGAGGGACGCGGACGGGCCATGGCTGATATCGAGGCTGACTTCGTCACCAGTTGACAGCGCAGTCGTTCGGTTGCGGCACCGAGGGGAGCTGCCGCAAACGAACACCGACTGCACCCACGATGACGAGACCACTCAGGCAGCGGCCCGCGTGAGAACAGGAAGACCGTCAGTGTTGGACATCGCCGACGAGTTGAACCGGTGGGTAGACCGGGGACTCGACTTCGCCGTGGCCACAGTAGTGGCTGTCAGCGGCAGCGCGCCGCGGCAGCCGGGCGCGGCCCTCGCCGTCGACAGTGAGGGCACCGCCATCGGATCGGTCTCCGGCGGCTGTGTGGAAGGCGCCGTCTACGAATTGTGCCGTGAGGCGCTCGAGGACGGACGCACCCGCCTGGAGCGTTTCGGCTACAGCGACGCCGAGGCATTCGCCGTCGGCCTGACCTGCGGCGGCGTAATCGACATTCTCGTCACGCCGCTTCGGTCCGGGGACCGAGCGGAACGCGACGTGCCGGCAGCCGCTCTGACGGCGGCCGCGGCCGGGGAGGCGGCGGCGCTCGCGCGTATCGTGTCCGGGCCAGCCGAACTTTTGGGCCAGGCCCTGCTGGTGCGTCCCGACGGCCGCCGACAGGGCGGCTTCGGCGCCCACCCAGAACTTGACCGCACCGTCGCCGGCGAGGCACTCGCCCACCTCGATGCCGGCCGCACCGCCACACTGGAGATCGGAGAAGAGGGTTCCCGCTGCGGCGCCCCCCTCACGCTCCTCATCGAATCCTCGGTACCGGCACCGCGGATGATCGTCTTCGGCGCGATCGACTTCGCGTCGGCACTCGTCCGCATGGGCAAATTCCTCGGCTATCACGTCACCGTCTGCGACGCACGCCCCGTGTTCACGACCGCGGCCAGGTTCCCCGACGCGGACGAGATCGTCGTCGAGTGGCCGCACCACTACCTCGAACGCACGAACGTGGACGCTCGCACCGTCCTGTGCGTCCTCACCCACGACCCCAGGTTCGACGTGCCCCTGCTCCACCTCGCGCTGCGCCTGCCGGTCGCATACGTGGGTGCCATGGGCTCCCGCCGAACCCACCTCGACCGTAATGAGCGCCTGCGTACGGCCGGCTCCACCGAAACGGAGTTGGCTCGGCTGCGCTCCCCGATCGGCCTCGACCTCGGCGCCCGCACTCCGGAGGAGGTCGCGCTGTCCATCGCCGCGGAGATCGTGGCGGATGGGCGCGGAGGTAGCGGAGTTTCACTCGCCGGCAGCCACACCCCGATACACCACGACGCAGAGACGCTCGCGCAGCGCAGATCTCGTACGGCCGAGTGGCACGCGTACTGCTAGGTGGCAGGTCTCAGTACGTCTCCCGCTCAGCCGGAGACGGTCCCACCTCGGCTCGAATCCACCCACACGGCGTTCAGCTGGCAGCGGGATGAGGCTGCAACCGCTCGTGACCGGTGTACACATTCATGGAAGTGCCACGGAGAAAGCCGACGAGGGTAAGGCCCCTTTCGGAGGCGAGGTCGACGGCCAGCGAAGACGGGGCGGAGACTGCCGCGAGGAAGGGGATTCCGGCCATCACGGCCTTCTGCACCAGCTCGAAGGAGGCGCGGCCGCTGACCATGAGAACTGTGCCGCGCAGCGGCAGCCGCCCCGAGCGGAGTGCGTGGCCGACGACCTTGTCGACCGCGTTGTGCCGACCGACGTCCTCCCGCGTGCAAACCAGCTCGCCGTCCGGGGTGAACAGACCTGCGGCATGCAGCCCTCCAGTCGTCTCAAACACGCGCTGAGCCGCCCGCAGGCGTTCCGGGAAAGCGGTCAGCGTTTCGCGAGAGAGGCGAAGCCCGTCCTCGGCCACGGTCCAGCCGGCACTCGTGTGGACGGCGTCGATGCTCGCCTTGCCGCACAAGCCGCAGGAGGACGTGGTGGAGAAATTCCGCTCGAGCGAGGCGTCCGGTGGTGCCACCCCCGGGGCCAGCGTCACATCGACGACGTTGTAGGTGTTGGTGCCGTCGGAGGCGGTGCCGGCGCAGTAGCGGATCGCGGCGATCTCCTCGGCGCGGTGCACGACGCCTTCACTCGCCAGAAAGCCCGCGGCAAGATCGAAGTCGTCGCCGGGAGTACGCATGGTGACGGTGAGAGGACGGCCGCCGACCCGTATCTCCATCGGCTCCTCAACGACCAGAGTGTCGGCGCGATAGGCGGCTTGCCGCTCCCGGATGCGCTCCACCCGCCGCCGCGCGGTCATCCGGCCCATGCGTCCGCTCCTTCCCGTACCGGCTCCAGGCGGATGACAACGCTCTTGGACGTGGGGGTGTTGCTGACGTCGGCGACGCTGTCCAGGGGGACCAGGACATTGGTCTCGGGGTAGTAGGCGGCGGCAGATCCGGGTGTCGTGGGATAGGAGACCACCCGGAAACCCGGTGCGCGGCGTTCCACGCCGTCGCGCCAGACGCCGACCAGGTCGACTTCGCACCGGTCGGCGATGCCGAGAGCTTCCAGGTCGGTCGGGTTCACGAGGACGACCCGGCGCGCGTTGCGGATGCCTCGATAGCGGTCGTTCATGGCGTACGGGATGGTGTTCCACTGGTCGTGCGAGCGCAGCGTCTGCAGGATCAGATGCCCCGTCGGGGCTTGCAGCATCTCGAACGCGTTGGAGGTGAAGACGGCCTTGCCGCTTGGTGTGGGGAATCGTTTCTCGTTCACCGGGTTGGGCAACCGGAAGCCGCCGGGGTGGGTCACGCGTGCGTTGAAGTCCGCGAATCCCGGAACTACGCGGGCGATCCGGTCCCGGATGGTGCCGTAGTCGGCTTCGAAGTCCTCCCAGGGAATGGAGAGCCGGTCACCCAGTGTCCGGCGAGCCAGGCGGCTGATGATGGCCACCTCGCTGAGAAGGTGCGCGGATGCCGGCGCGAGACGGCCCCGGGAGGCATGGACCTCGCTCATGGAGTCCTCGACGGTGATGAACTGCTCGCGGCCGGCCTGTACGTCGCGGTCGCTGCGGCCCAGGGTCGGCAGGATCAGTGCCGTTTCGCCGCAGACCGTGTGGGAGCGGTTGAGCTTGGTCGAGACGTGTGCGGTGAGCCGGCAGCGCCGCATCGCCTCCTCGGTGACCGCGCTGTCCGGCGAGGCGCGTACGAAGTTGCCGGCCATGCCCAGGAAGACCTTGGCACTGCCGTCCCGCATGGCCCGGATGGCGTCCACCGAGTCGAGCCCGTGCCGGGCGGGCGGTGTGAAGCCGAATTCCTGCTCCAGGGCGTCCAGGAATGACTGAGGCATCTTCTCCCAGATGCCCATCGTACGGTCGCCCTGCACATTGCTGTGCCCCCGCACGGGGCACACACCGGCTCCCGGTCGTCCGATGTTGCCGCGCAGCAGAAGGAAGTTGACGACCTCACGGATGGTCGGCACGCCGTGTCTGTGTTGCGTCAGTCCCATCGCCCAGCACACGATGATCTTCTTGCTCCGCAGAACCTGTTGGTGGACCTCCTCGATCTGCTCCCTGCTCAGTCCGGTGGCGGCGAGGATGTCGGGCCAGGTCACTTTTCGCGCGTGCTCGGCGAAGTCCGCGAAACCGGTGGTGTGCGTTCTGATGAAAGCGTGGTCGAGGACAGTCCCGGGCCGCTCGTCCTCCGACTGGAGCAGCAAGAGGTTGAGCGCCTGGAACAGGGCGAGGTCACCGCCCGGGCGAATCTGCAGGAACTGGTCGGCAATGGCGGTTCCACGGCCGATCACGCCGCGTGCCTTCTGGGGGTGTTTGAACCGCAGCAGCCCGGCCTCGGGCAGTGGGTTCACGGCCACGATCCGCCCGCCGTTGCGCTTGGTCTCCTCCAGAGCTGACAGCATGCGCGGATGGTTCGTCCCGGGGTTCTGACCCACGACGAAGATCAGGTCGGCCTCGTAGATGTCCTGCAGGCTGACGCTGCCCTTGCCGATGCCCAACGTTTCGTTCAACGCGGCGCCGCTGGACTCGTGACACATGTTGGAGCAGTCGGGCAGGTTGTTCGTGCCGAAGGCACGGGCGAACAGTTGCAGGAGGAAGGCTGCCTCGTTACTGACCCTGCCGGAGGTGTAGAAGAGGGCCTCGTCGGGTGAGTCGAGACGGTTCAGCTCGTCGGCCAGCAGGCGGAGGGCCTCATCCCAGCTGGTGGGTTCGTAGTGGTCGGAGCCCGGCCGCTTGACCATGGGTTCGGTGAGCCGCCCCTGCTGGTTCAGCCAGTAGTCGGACTTCTGATCCAGCTCGGAGATCGGATGGCGACGGAAGAAGTCGCTGGTGACGCGGCGCGAGGTTGCCTCGTCATTGATGTGCTTGGCGCCGTTTTCGCAGTACTCGTTGCGATGCCGGTGCCCGGGTTCGGGCCAGGCACAGCCGGGACAGTCGAAGCCGTCGGCCTGGTTGATGTTGAGCAGTGTGAGCGTGGTGCGCCGGACCGATGTCTGGCCCAGGGAGTACTGGAGCGCGTGGGCGACCGCCGGCGCTCCGGTCGCCCAGGTCTTGGGTGCGGTGATGGAGATTTCCCGGTCGTCGGGGTCTTCGATCTCACTCATCGTCCGGGTCGCTCTTTCTGCCGTCGGAAGCGGGCGTGCTGGTGCTCCGGCCCGCGGGCAAGGCGAGGTCGGGCACCGTCAGGGCAACACTCCGAGAAGGAGCACAGGCCACCCGGGCACCCTCGCCCCGTGGGCCGAGCGCAGTCAAAGCGGCCTTGCCGATCACGTGATAGGCGGTGTCGATCACGCGGGGAGGGAGGACGTGCATGAGCAGGAGCAGGGTTCCTCTCCCCCGGGACGGCGTCGATTGGCGCTCCTGCGTTGTGTCGAGTAGACCCATGGTGTGCTGCTACGCCAACTCGAGTACCTGGTCGCATTGGCACGCGAGCGTCACTTCGCTCGCGCGGCCGACTCGTGCTACGTCTCCCAGCCGACGCTGTCCGAGGGGCTGCGCAAACTCGAAACGGAGCTGGGAGTGTCCCTGGTGCGCAGGGACCGGAGGTTCGAGGGCCTCACACCCGAGGGCGAACGGATCGTCGTGTGGGCTCAGCGCATCCTCGCGGATCGGGACGCGCTGCAGGACGAGGCGGTGGCGATCCGGAGCGGATTGAGCGGACAGTTGCGCGTCGGAGCTGTGCCTACCGCTGTCACCGCCGTGTCTCTCCTGACGCAACCATTTTGTGCGCAACACCCCCTTACCACCGTCCAGGTGCAGACGGACCTTCGCTCCAGCGAGGTGCTTGAGAAGCTGCAGAGCTACGAGATCGACGCCGGCATCACGTACTTCAGCGAGGAGATGGACCGGCGATTCGAGTTCGTTCCGCTCTATCGCGAGAAGTACGTCCTGCTCACCCCGCACACACTGGGCGCGGCGAGACTGTCGCAGGCCACCTGGGAGGAGGCAGCGCGGCAACCGCTCTGCTTGCTCGTCCCGGTCATGCAAGGACGCCGGGTACTGGATTCCGTGTTCGGGGAGATCGGCGCCTCCGTGCGGCCCCGCGTCGAAACGGACTCGATCGCGTCCCTGTTCGCTCACGTCAAGACAGGACGATGGGCGAGCATCGTGCCGCATACCTGGCTGCATGTCTTCGGCGTACCGACGGGGATGCGGGCGGTCCCGCTCGTGCAACCCGTCCGAACGGCACGGATGGGGCTGGTGGCCGCCAAGCGGGACGTGGCGTCGGTCATGGCCCGGGCCTTCATCGAGGTCGCTGAACGGAGCGATATGGCTGCCACGCTCGAACGCCTCCCTGATCAGACCCCATAGGCGGTGCGACGACCGACCGGGCAAGCTGCTCCGGTCGACGGCGGCCCCCTGATGGGGAGCGCCCGGCGTGAGGCCGTCTTTCTATATCAAACGTTTGACGGACATCTTGTCCGCTTCTAGCGTCTTTCCTACCGAAAGCCTCGGACCTGGGATACGGCACCGACCGGTTACTGAGGACGACACGAAAGATGAACGGAGGTGGCCGCCATGTCCACCTTGACAAGCTCCGGCGCCATGCCCGTGGCGGCGCCCGGTTCGGATCGAAAAGACCTCCACTCCACGTGCGTGACGCGAAGCGCACCCCGCATCACCTTGTGTGCGCCTGCTCAGCCCAAGTCGGTCGGGCATCTCAGGAAACGCGCGTCGATGATCTTCTCCGCCTGGATGCTCAGCACGGACGAGACGCAGGCAGCCGAGCTGCTCATCAGCGAGCTCCTCACCAACGCGGTGGAACATGGTCGTGGCGAGATGACTCTTGCCGTCGCTCGCACCGCATCAGCTCTCGAGATCACGGTCGCCGACCATGGCGAAGCCGCGCGGTCCACCAGCCCCGGTGATCCTGACGAGCATGGCCGCGGTCTGGCCATCGTTGCCGCCATCGCGCAGGACCTGTCCATAGACAAGACCCCAGAGGGATGGCGCACGCTGGCCCGCATGGCCCTCCAGTCCCCGGTGTCCGACTCCGCGGCGTGAGACGCCGACCGCATGGGCCCGCATGGGCCCGCAGCGCGGTCGTCGGCAGCGGGACGTTCCCCGGGGCCCGGTAGAGGCGCTCGAAGAAGGGCTCCACCTCGCTACGGTTGCTCCTGTCCGACCCGCGGGTCCGTACGGCACGCTCTGATCCCGGCAGCCGATCGCCGTCTCAGCAGGCGGCCTGCCGCGTAGAGCAACGGGCCACCGTTGACTTCTCCCCCTCCTGAAGGAGGGGGATTTCTGGCTCGCGGGCAGTGCCTCGACCGCGGCCGGGACGACAAACGACGCCCACCAGTGCCCCACCGCATCCCGATACACACGCACGCCGGACGGGGGCTTCGGCAACCGGCGCGACCACAGCGGCCGCACCACGTTCGCGCGTTGACGGCTTTGGACTCGGCGACGCACTCATTCCACACCCAGCGCACCCGGTCCCACTCCCCCGCAAGAGCAGAACGGGACGTGGACGACGGGCGCAGACGGTAGGTGAACCGGCAATGCCCGGCCGCCTCCGCGGCCACTTCCGTGACCGCTTCTGTCGTCGTGCACCCCGACCTCCCCAGGAAAACCGACAGTTGAGGGCTCCTGCCCCGGGCGGGCTGCCCCCCTTGCGCTGTCGATGTACGCCGATCCGCCCTGACGGCGAATCGGCTCTCCCTGCCCCGCCCGCTCCCGCGGGAGCTTCGTTCCTCTCCCCGGCTGAAGCCGAGAGCATCACGACGAAGACCTGATGACCCGCGAGGCGGACACCGTCAGAAGCGCGGTGTCCGCCTTGTGGGCTGCCTCAGCCGGCCATCGTCATCGCCCTACGCCGTCGGGCGGTTGCTCTCGTGACACGTGGGCGCCGGTACCGTCCTTGGCGTCTGAGAGGCTTGTCCAGGCGCTGGTTGATACGCGTCAGTCACGTGGGGAGCGTGTCTGCTGATCTCGCTCCTGGGAGAGCACCTCTCCCGGCGTGGTCTGAGGCGTTTCGGGATCGTGTGCGCCGACGATCTTCGACGCGCTCTTCAGGGAAAGGGCGCGTTCAGCCCGTAGCGACAGCAGCGAGGATACGAACAGCAGCACGGCAATGAGGATCGACACCATGGCAATGGCATGGGTCGACCCGTAGGCGTCGGCGGCCGCGTAGAAGATGCCGCCGACGATCGCGACCGACAGGGCAGCGCTGATCTGAAGGGTCGCGCTGACCAGACCGCTGGCCAGGCCGGCGAACGCGCGCGGTATGTGAGTGACCGTGATGCGGATCAGCGAAGGCAGGGCGAGCCCCTGGCCGAAGCCGATGAGCGCCAGGGGAGCGGCGGCCCACGGCGTCTGGTCAAGTGTGGCAACGAGTCCGGCGAAGACAAGGAAGCCGATGGTCTCCAGGAACAGGCCCAGAGCGGCGATCCGGCGCGGCATGATCCGCATGAGGTGCGGCACGGTCAGCGGTCCGATCAGGAAGCCGATGCCCAGCGGCAGGATGTCCAGGCTCGCCTCGAGCGGGGTTCGGCCGACGGCCTGCTCGTGTTCGGAGAAGATGAGGAAGAACGCGGCGATCGAGTAGAACAGGGCGACCGCCACCAGGGCCGTCCGCACGCCAGGCGCGGTGACGGCCCGGGGCGGCACCAACGGCATGATGTGCCGTTCGCGCGGTCGGCTGCCGTCGAGGGTGGACTCGTAGCGCCAGAACCTGTGCAGCACGCCGGCGGCGACGACGAACAGGACGAAGCACCACCAGGGCCAGCCCAGGGCTTGGCCCTCAATCAGTGGGACAACGATCCCGGCGAGACCGGTGAAGAGGAGGACGGCGCCGACCACGTCGAGCTTTTCCACGCCTCGAGTGTGCGGGTCATGCAGGAACAGGCTGCCCACCAGGCCCAAGGCTGCGACGGGCAGGTTGATGAGGAAGATCGTCCGCCACCCCAGGCCCCAGATGTCAGCGGTGACGAGGAGTCCGCCCAGGGACTGGCCGATGACTGCGGCGAGGCCGAAGGTCGCGCCGTGGAAGCCGAGGGCGATCGTCTGGTCCCGGCCGTCGAGGCTTGCGCGGATGAGGGCCAGCGATTGCGGCGCCATCAGCGCGGCGGTGACACCTTGCAGGATGCGCCCGACGACAAGCAGCCAGGGTTCGCCGGCCGAACCGCACAAGAGCGAAGCGAGCGCGAACCCGACGAGGCCGACGAGGAAGACCCGGCGTCGCCCGTACAGATCGCCGAGGCGGCCACCGAGGGTGAGCATGACGGCGTAGGTGGCAGCGTAGCTGGCCACGATCTGCTGTCCCAGGATGTCGCCGCCGCCGAGGTCGTCCTGAATCGAGGGGATGGCGAGATTGACGATGAAGAAGTCGAGTGGCGGCAGCAGCGT
This sequence comes from Streptomyces sp. NPDC048584, assembly GCF_043199595.1. NCBI lineage: Bacteria > Bacillati > Actinomycetota > Actinomycetes > Kitasatosporales > Streptomycetaceae > Streptomyces > Streptomyces sp. NPDC048584. The sequence continues at coordinate 352,531 of NZ_JBICWF010000007.1, read as the reverse complement.
GCCGGCCAGCAGCGTGGCCACGCCGACCCATGTCCGGGCTGACGTACGTGATGTTGAAGTCATTCCTTGGCCCTGTTCTCGGCAACGAGCGTGTCGGCCTGCTTCCCCCAGAGGGCCAGAAGGGCGTCGGCGGAACGTTGCATCGTTTCGGCGGGCACGCCGTCGCGTGCCTGAGTGGAGATACCCATGAGGAACCCGTAGACGAGACCGGCTATGGCCTCCGCGTCCGTCTCCGGCGGCAGCGCACCTTCGGCGATCGCCTGCCGGACCCTGTCCAGGACGCGGGAGCGGGTGATGTCGCGACGCTCCGCCACCATCTGGTAGACCGGGTCGTCGGAGTCCGAGATCGGGGCGGCCAGCACCATCATGCAGCCCAGCGGGTGTTCCTTGTCGGTCTGCATGGCGATCGACCGGCTCAGGGTCCGCCTGACGGCTTCCTTTGGATCCAGCGTCGCGTCGGTCAGCGGGTCCAGCGCGCGCCCGTAGGTCGCGCGGTAGTGCGCGATCGCTTCGGTGAACAGTTCCGCCTTGCTGCCGAACAGCTGATAGAAGCTCGCGGACGGCATGCCGCCCATCGCTTCACGCAGTTCTGCGACGCCGGTCGCTTCATAACCGCGCTGCCAGAAGACGCGCACGGCGGTCTCCAGCGCTGGTTCCCGCTCGAACTTGCGGGGCCGTCCCCTTCCCCGTCGCACAGTCTCATTGCCTGCATCCATATTTAAAGACTATTCGATCCAAAAAGAGGAGTCAACGGCAGGCACCTCTCGGACGCGTGTGAGATCTATGACCGCACATTGTTTCGCCAACTGTCCGCGCTGGACGGCGAGATGGGACCAGGGACACGGCCCCGTCCCGCTACCCTGCCGAGCACATCAACGTCGTGCCGCAACCTCAGTAGGTGAAGGAGACACCGCGGAGCCGGGTGGGGGTGAGGTCGGTGTAGCGAACGATGTCGCTCATCACCTCCTCGCTCTCCGGGGCACCGAACGCCGCGATGGCGGCCTGCTGGTCGCGGAACTCGTTCACCGCCACGACCACGATGTTCCCTTCACCCTTCGGGTAGACAGCGGTGCTCGACACCAGGCCGTACTTTTCCCATGCCTTACGCACCAGCGGCAGGTGCACGGACTCGAAGTAGTCATGGTCGAACCGGAAGTTCTCACCAGTCGACCTGTAGGTCACGTAGACGGTTTCCATGAGTTTCCCTTCTCATCACTTCTCAACAGAACGGCCGGCGCATCCACCGGCCGCGAGATGACTAGGCGGGGAGGCGGCCCACGAAGTCGAGCAGCAGAGCGCGGAAGGCCTCTGGCTGTTCCAGCGGGGCAAGGTGTCCGGCGTCCGGGAGGACGGCGACCTCACCGGCCCCGAGCTCATCGCTCAGTCCGGCTCCGCCTTCGAAGAAGTCGGGCATGTCGAGTTCACCGACGCCGACCAGCGCCGGGACGGTCAGGGCGCGCAAGGCGCCCTTGTCCTTGCTCAGCGGGTCCGCCGCCACTTTCGGTTCACCGTGTGCGACGCGCGCGACCAGTTGGCTGCGCATCATGGCGGCCGCCTGGGCGCGGACGTCGTCCGATGCCAGCGGCGACGTCCACGCCTCGACGCCGGCCCACACGGCGGCTTCGATGTCGCCGGCTTCCAGCGCTGCCCGCTCCCTGTCCCACGCGGTCTGCAGACGGGAGGAGGGCGGCAGGTCGTGCGGCCGGTAGCCGATGGACACCAGGCCCTGGACGCGCTGGGGCTCCGTGACGGCGATCTGAAGTGCCACCAGGGCACCGAGCGAGTTCCCGGCGAGGACGAAACGGTCGACACCGAGGTGGTCGAGCGTGTCCAGCGCATCGGTCCACGGAGTCGCCTCGTCGTGCCGAGCCGTAGCGGCGTCACCGTGCCCGGGGAGGTCCAGGGCAATGGCCCGGACGCCGGACTCGGCGAGCAGGCGCAGGTGGGCCCGCCACATGGTGCGGTCGACGGGCCGGGCGTGCAGCAGGACGATCGGCCGGCCCAGGCCGGCGTCGTCGAACGGGAGTATCACGGTTGTCTGGTTCTCTCGGAAAGAGTGGATGGCACCGGCCGGCCGATCGGTCGGAGCGGGGGCTCGGATGGAGCCGGCATCCGCCCGATCGTGCTTCCGGGACGGTCCTGGGGACGGGTGTGGGGCGGCAGCACTTCGCACCGGCTCGCCTCGGACTCACGCAGTACTCGTGGCCCCCGGCACATCACACTGGACGCTGTGGAGTGCCGGGGCCTGGGTGCGCTGCACCCACCCGGTCGCCGCCCGCGTGGCATATCGCCGTTCATCGACGTACGGGCGCGCTGTCCCGGGGCACTCCTCCTGACCCATGTCGCCCGACGATGCGGGTACGCCACCACGGGCCGCTCCCCCACCGCTTCGACCGGACGGGTCCGGCGCTGCCGCCGACCGGAACCTGGTGGCAGAGCGCCGGCTACGCGGCCGCGTCGAGCTCCGCCAGTTCCGCTTCACTGAGGCGCAGTCGGGAGGCGGCCAGGTTCTCCTCCAGGTGGGCGACCTTGGACGTGCCCGGGATCGGCATGATGACATCGGAGCGGTGCAGCAGCCAGGAGAGCGCCACATTGGCGGGGGTGGAGTGGTGTGCCGCGGCGATGTGGTCGAGCGGACCCCCGGGACGGGCCAACTCGCCTGCGGCAACGGGCGCCCAGGGAATGAACCCGATGCCGTGCCGGGTGCAGTGGTCCAGCACGTCGGCGGAGCTCCGGTCGGCGACGTTGTACCGGTTCTGGACCGTGGCGATGTCCGCGATCCGTCGCGCCTGCTCGATCTGCTCGACCGTGACCTGGGACAGTCCGATCGCGACGATCTTGCCCTCGTCCTGAAGGTTCTTCAGCTCGCCGACCTGCTCCTCCAGCGGGACCCTGGGGTCCACGCGATGGAGCTGGAACAGGTCGATCTGGTCGAGGCCGAGCCGGCGCAGACTCATCAGCGCCTCCTGGCGGAGGTACTCCGGGCGACCGACCGGCGGCCAGGCCCTGGGCCCGAGGCGCACCAGCTCGCCTCCCTGTCTGACGACGTCCGGGCCGTTGCGCGTCAGGCCCGCCTTGGTCGCGATCAGTACGTCGTCCGGGTAAGGATGGATGGCCTCCCGGATGATCTCCTCGCTGATGTAGGGCCCGTAGGAATCGGCGGTGTCGATGAGCTGCACGCCGAGTTCGACGGCACGCCGCACGACACGCACACACTCGGCGCGATCCTCGGGTTCGCCCCAGATGCCGAGTCCGGTCAGCCGCATGGCACCGAATCCCAGGCGAGCGATCCTCTTCCCGGCCACCTCGAAGGTGCCCACGCCGTCTGCGAGGGAGGTGTTCATGATCGGGTGTCACCCTTCTCCAGAGTCGTGTCCTCGCCGGCGTCCTCCGTGTCGGTGGCCGCCTGGTCGGCCAGACGGCGCAGGAGGACCAGGCCGTCGTGACTGGCGCTGCCGGGTTCGGCGCTGTAGACGGACAGATGCTGTCCAGGGGCGCTGGCGACCGCGAAGGTCTCGAAGTGCAACCGCAGGTCCCCTACCCGCGGGTGCACGAAGTACTTCTTCTCACGGGTCCGCGGACGCACCTCGTAGCGAGCCCACAGGTTCGCGAACGCCGGGCTGTGCAAGGTCAGTTCACCAACAACCCGCTCGATGCGCTCGTCCGCGGGGAATTGCGAGGACGACGCCCGCAGGTTGCTCACCGCGAGACGCGACGCGGCGTCCCAGTCACCGTAGAAGGACTTCGCATACGGGTCCAGGAAGATCATGCGCAGCAGGTTGTCGTACCGGGCGAACCCGCGGTACAGCTCCCTCGCCATCGCGTTCGCGCCCAGGATGTCCTGCGCCGCGCCGACCAGGAAGGCGGGCACGTCCGGCATGCCGTCCATCAGCCGGACCAGCTCCGGAGCGACGGTCGGCGACGCTGCCGCCCTCGCCTCGAACACCGGCAGGCCGAGCCGGAACAGATGCGCGGCGGCGTCGTCGTCCAGTCGCAGTGCGCCGGCGATCGAACGCAGCACCTGGTCGGAGGGATGCCGTTCCCGGCCCTGCTCCAGCCGGATGTAGTAGTCCGTGCTCACCCCGGCGAGCAGGGCGACCTCGTCGCGCCGGAGCCCCGGCACCCGCCGGGGACCGTAGTCGGGCAGACCGACGTCCTGCGGCCTGACCACTGCTCGTCGGGCCCGGAGGTACTCACCGAGCTTGTTCTCACTGTCCACCCTGACGACAGTAATGCGGACCGGCTCCCCGGGCGTGGGTGCGGTGCACCCACGCTGGCCGGGCCCCGGCTGCGGCGTCACGCCCGTCATTCCTGCTGCTCCGTCGGCCGGACCAGGATCTCGTTCACCGCGACATGACGCGGCCTGGTGACGATGAAGGCGATGGTGTCCGCCACGTCCGCGGGACGCAGGCACTCCATCGTGGTGTAGCGCTCGTACATGCGGTCCCGGACGTCGGGACGGTTCTGGAGGGGCAGCTCGGTCTCCACCGCACCGGGCTCGACGAGCGAAACGCGCAGGTGGCGCTGAGTGACCTCCTTACGAAAGGCCTCACCGAAGGCGGTTACCGCGTACTTGCTCGCGTTGTAGACACCGCCACCACCGCGGACCATTCGGCCCGCGGTGCTGCTGACCAGGACGATGTCGCTGACTCTGCGCGGGCCGCCGGCCGCCGCTTCCAGCAGGTGGGGAGCAGCCGCGTGGGTGGTGTACATGAGTCCGAGGGTGTTGAGTTCGATCATCCGGCGCCAGTCGGTGGTGTCGGCGCCCGTGATCGCCCCGAGGATCATGGCGCCCGCGTTGGCCACCACGGTGTCGAGGCGGCCGTACGTGTCGACGGCTCGGGCGACGGCGGCGCGGGCCTGCTCTTCGTCGGTGATGTCGGCGCTCACGGCCAGGGCCTGACCACCGGCGCTTTCGATCGTCCCGACGAGTGCGTCGAGGCGGTCCGCGCGGCGGGCCACGACGGTCACACGTGCGCCGAGGGCGGCCAGCGCGAGCGCGGTGCCCTCACCGATCCCGCTGCTGGCTCCGGTCACCAGGGCGACGGTGCCGGAGAGGGGGCGGCCACCGGCCGAGGCCCACATCGGGGCCGCGACCTCGTTGGCCGAGGACCGCGGACGTGTGTGGACCACATTGGGGTTGTGAGTATGGCTGGTCATGAGGCCGACGGTAGGGACGCTCCGGCCGGCGTGGGAGGGAGCGTCACCCCCACCCGAGGCGTTACGGCAACGCCGTGCATCGCCCCCGGCATCACACCCACCGAGATGATCCACGAACGAGAGGGGGCGCCCGGTGTCATCGAGCGGCTCACCTCCCGTGTGCCGATGGAACGCGCCGCCGAGCCGGAGGAGGCCGCGCAGGCCGCAGCATGGCCGCTGAGGGACCGTGCCTCGTACGTGGGCGACGTCCTGCGCGCGGACGGCGGCATGCGCGGGACGGCGCCGGTCCGGTCATCGGAACCGGCGCCGTCACCCGGCCGCGCTCAGCGTGCTTCGCGGACCGGGGCGGGTGCGGGCGATCGGGCCGGCGAGGAGGGGGAAGCCGCCGTCCGATCCGGTGAGCGGGCACACCTCTTGTTCACCGGTGCCGATCACCGTTGCACCGATCCTGACCGACGACGCGCGGCTCCCGCTTCCGCCTCTTGCACGGCAAGTCGCGGCTCCAGGCCGGCCGCACCATGACACGGGACTTCCTCGCACGAACGGTGCTCTGCGGTGCCCGGTCGTCTGCTCAGATTCCGGTGCCGAGGAACTTTCGCAGCTCCTGAACGTAGAGCTCGGCGTCCTCGAAGGGGACGAAGTGCCCGCCGCAGGTGGGCTCGCTGTAGTAGACGAGGTTGGTCATCCGTTCGAGCCACCGCCTCGGCGCGTTCTTGAAGTCACGCGGGAACATCGTGAAGCCGGAGGGGACCTCGACCCTCCGGGGAAGCTGGTCCGCGGGGATCTCCACCATCGCCCGGTAGGAGCGGATCGACGATCCGATGGTGCCCGTCACCCAGTACTCGGTGAGCAGGTCGAGGATCTCGTCCCGCGTGTAGACGGACTCCAGGTCACCTCCGCAGTCACTCCAGGACCGCAGCTTCTCCACGATCCAGGCGGCCAGGCCGGCCGGCGAGTCGGTGAGGCCCACGGCGGCGGTCTGCGGCTTCGTGACGTGGACCGCCGAGTACGCGCCTTCCCGTGCCTGCCAGTTCTGGCTGTCCCGGATCCAGTCCCGCTCCTCCTGGGTCAGCGTCGCGGGGTCGCCGGCCGGCAGATCGCCGTCCATCCGGTGCACGGCGATGACCCGGTCGGGGAAGTCGAGTGCGAGATAGCGCACGACATGGGCGCCGAAGTCACCACCGGCGACGGCGAACCGCTCGTAGCCGAGGGCCGTCATCAGCTCGGCCCACATACCGGCCACGGCACGCACATCGGGAGCCGCGCCGGTGAGGCGGTCGGAGAAGCCGAAGCCGGGCATGTCGGGGACGACGACATCGAAGACCTGCGCGTCCTCGCCCGTCGGCGCCGCGGGGCGGGTCAGCAGTGGCAGGGCCTTGCGGTAGCGCCACGACGAGTCCGGCCAGCCGTGTGCGAGGAGCAGCGGCATCGGCGCGGGGCCGTCCGGCCGGGCCTCGGCGCGGGCGTGGAGGAAGTGGATGCCGATGCCGTCGATCTCGACGCGGTGGCTCGGCAGTTCGGCGAGCCTGGCCCGGTGGGCCTCGAAGTCGAAGCCGTCCGCCCAGTACTCGACGAGTCCGCGCAGGTAGTCGATGTCGGTGCCGAGGGACCATCCGGCGCCGTCGTGGGCATCGGGCCAGCGGGTCGCGCGGGCCCGGGCGCGGAGGTCCTCCACCACGGCCGGGTCGGTATGCGGAACGAAGTCGGTCACGGGGGTCGTGCGTTTGTTCATCCGATGAGCCTCGAAGTACTGATGAATCGATCGAGAATCTGTTGCGGCGGCCGGCCGTCCGGCACACCGACCGCCGGGGTCGTGTCGAGGGGCTCAGGACTCGACGAACTTGTCCGCCAGACCCTTTTCCAGATAGTCGTCCGGCAGGTCGTGAATGACCAGCTCGGCCTCGGTGCGCTCGGCGTGCAGCCGCCAGTAGGCGTCCGCCATCGTCTCCGGCTGGGAGTCGGGGCCGCCCTGGCCGATGAAGGCGGCGATCGCCACGTGCGCGGCATAGACGCCGCTACCGGAGAGCGCGGCGTGCAGGTTGAGGATCCAGTTGCGCATCCCACCGGTGGCGATCTGGACGTTCGCCACATGAGGGGCGATGATCGGACCCGAACCCGCGCCGCTGCTGACGAGGATCGTCCCGGTGCCGCGCTCCAGCATGCCGGGCAGGACATGCTCCACGGCCGCGACGCCGCCGAGCAGGTAGAGGTCCAGCTGCGCCAGGACCGAGTCGACGGTGACCTTCGTGGCCTCGACGAGCGGCGCCTTGCGCAGGTCGGCAGGACCTGGGGCGGGTGAGTACTCGAGGACGTCGATCGGTCCCAGCCGTTCCTCGGCGGCGGCCAGCGCCGCGTGCAGAGCGGGGCGGTCGGTCACGTCGGCGGGGAAGGCCTCGACCCGGACACCGGTATGGGCAAGATCGTCGGCCACCGCCTGGAGCGTCGTTCGGTTGCGGGCGATCAGCGCCACGTCGAATCCCTCGGCGGCGAATCTACGACCGATCGCCTGCCCCAGCTGCGGACCCGCGCCGACGATCGCGATCGTACTCAACTCGCCACCTCATTCAGATAGTTCAAGATCACATCGCCAGCATAGGAAGTGCACGGTCGTGCGAACTCGGATCAGCGCGACAACCTGGTCGGAAGATTCGCGACACCCGTTGACCGGTACTCCCCACCGCCGGCCCTGTGCTGATCACAGGGCCCACCGGGCCGTGTGGACCGCTGCTCCGGCAAGGTGACGCCCGTCAGCTCCCCGGAGACCGTCCACAGACGGCCGGCGGCGCCCCGGCCGCCCCTGGACGGTCCGCCTGTGACAACGGTGATCGCCTGGCCTCCGCACTGCCGCCTTCGTCGCGGGTGCCGATCACGGTGTGGTGCTCGCGCGGTACGTCGACGTACCGCACGGGTTCACGGGTGTCCTCGTCCCAGCGGCGCAGTTCTTTCTCGTGGCCGGGCGGCCAACCCGAGCGAGTTCGGCCGGGTCAGTGCCGATGACTTCACGCCGGCGTCGAGGAGCACCGGCCGTCGGGGTGAGGGAGGCCTCGGTGTCCCGGGCGCACGGATCAGGACACGGGCTCAGTGCGCCAGCAACATGCGCCGAGCCAGGCGGGTGATCTCCCGCGTCGCCGGTGACAGTACCGAGCCCTGTCTGCGGACCACCGCGATCGTGTCGTAGAGGGGCTCCGCGAAGCCGACGGTGTGGAGGGTGTCGGGGAAGGCGCGGCTGCGGGCGACCGCGCGGGAGACGATCGTGTCGCCGGCTCCCCGGGCCACGATGTGCAGCGCGGATTCGACGTGCTCGACCTCGATGGCGGCGGACAGGGTGACGCCCTCCACCTGGGCGCGTTCGGCGAGTTGACGCCGGGTGGGGTCCCGCCAGCCGTAGTGCGCGTCGTAGAGGATGAGGTTCGCCTTCGCGAGGTCGGTCATGGTGACGGGCCGTGCGGTGCGCTCGGGGTCGGCGGAGGTGTAGACGACCTCGTCACGCATGAGGGGGCTGACGTCGAGCCCCTCGGCATCGATGGGCAGGATGACGAGCCCGGCTTCCAGGTCTCCGGCGCTGACGGCTTCCGCGACCTCGACGGAGTTCAGGCCGACGATCCGCAGCCGCACCTTGGGGTGACGGGCGTGGAAGGTCTCCAGCAGTTCGGACAGGAAGTAGTAGTTGGCGTTGCGCAGCAGCCCGAAGGTGGCGACCCCGCCGTCGAGGGAGGTCAGTGAGCGCAGGGCACGGTCGGCGCCGTCGGCCGCTTCGATGGCCTGCTGGGCGTAGGGCAGGAGTTCCTCGCCCGCGGCCGTCAGGACCAGTCGGCGCGGGCCGCGGGTGAACAGGGGCACCCGGTAGTACTCCTCCATGCGTTTGATCAGTTCCGACACCGAGGGCTGCGTCGTCCGCAGCTCGGTCGCGGCGGCGGAGAACGTACCCAGGCGTGCGGAGGTGAGGAAGGCGCGCAACTGGTTGAGGGTGATCGCAACAGCGGACGAGGGAGGCATGCCGGGCATCCTGCCATAGGGTTTCCCTATGCAGGGTCGAGGACAATTCGGGGTTGTCCTTGGGGAGGCGCTGCTTCAGGCTCAGCTGTATGAAATTGAGCCACCGCTTCACCACCGCCTTCGCCGGCCGTTTCACCCTGCTCAAGGCTCCCGAGGTGGACGCTCCCCCGGCCCAGCGCGACCCCGAGGTGATCGGGACCGTCAGCCGTATGCTGTCGGACATCGAGCGCCACGGCATGGACGCGATCCGCCGCTACGCGAGTTCCCTCGACAGCCAGTCCGACGGCCCGGTCGAACTCGGTGCGGCGGAGGTGGCCCGCAGCGGCGACCGGCTGCCCAAGGACCTGCGGGACGCGATCGAGCTCGGTGCCGAGCGTACCCAGCGGTTCGCCGCGCTCCAGCGCGCGCACCTGACGGACTTCGAGGAGGAGATCGCCCCCGGGCTGCTGGTCGGGCAGCGCTACGTACCGGTCGGCGCGGTCGGCGCGTATCTGCCGGCCGGGCGCTTCCCGCTCACGGCCAGCGCGTTCATGACGGTGGGCGTCGCCAAGGTCGCGGGTGTCCCGACGGTGGTGGGATGCACTCCGCCGCAGCCGGACGGCCGCGCCAACGACGCCGTCACCTACGCCGCCCATGTGTCCGGGATCGACCACCTCTACGTCCTCGGAGGTGTGCAGGCGCTGGCCGCCATGGCGTTCGGCCTGCTGGACCGGCCGCCCGTCGACATGATCGTCGGCGCGGGCAACGCCTACGTGGCCGAGGCCAAGCGCCAGCTGTTCGGTACGGTCGCCATCGACCTGCTCGCGGGCCCCTCCGAGGTCGCCGTCATCGCGGACGGAACAGCCGACGCCGAGGCCGTCGCCGCGGACCTGCTCGGTCAGGCCGAGCACGGTCCGACGTCCCCGGCCGCCCTCGTCACCACATCCGAACGGCTGGGCCGGGACGTCATCGCCGCGGTCGAACGACAGCTGACGACCCTGTCCACGCGGGACATCTGCGGCCCCGCCTGGCGCGACCACGGCTCGGTCGTCCTGGTCGGCAGCCGGGAGGACGCCGTGGCGGTCATGGACGAGCTCGCCCCCGAGCACCTGGAGGTGCACACGGCCGAGGACGACTGGTACCACGACGCACTGCGCAACTACGGCTCCCTCTTCCTCGGCCACTGGAGCACGGTGGCCTACTCGGACAAGGGCATGGCCGGCACGAACCACACCCTGCCCACCGCGGGCGGTGCCAAGCACAGCGCCGGGCTGTCCGTCTCCCGTTACCTCAAGCCGCTCACCTACCAGCGCGTCGCCCGGGAGGCGACCCCGCTCCTCGCCGAGGCGGTGGAGGTCATCTCCGCCAGCGAAGGCATGTCCGCGCACGAGGCCACGGCCACCCTGAGGCTGCGCACCTACGGGGGCTGACCCCACCCGCTCCCCCGGCGCCGAGGTGCCGCCCTGCCCGGGGCCCGCCGTACCGGACCACGACACTCCGTAGGCGGGCGCCGGCGGGCCACCGGGCGCACGATCCACAGCAACAACCTCCAGCGGTTCGACCGTCCCGGCCCTTCAGGCTCCCGCCGCGCCGGGACGGTCCGGAACCCGTCCCCCCATCTCCAGAGCCAGCCATCCCGTACAGAGAACCGGTGCACCCATGAAATCCGTACGTCGTGAAGGGGCGGGTCCGCCCCGGTTCGTCCCGTTCGCCGCCGCGGTCACCGCGCTGGCCGCCCTGCTGGCCTGCGCCGGATGCAGCCCGCCCGGGGCGGGCAAGAGCCCCGCCGGGGCCAACCAGCTCGCCGTCACCGACCCCGTGACCCCAGCGCAGGTCGCGGAGCTCGGCGAGGTCACGCTGCGGATGTGGGCGGACCAGGCGGAGAAGCCTTTGATGAAGTCCGTGGTGCCGGCCTTCGAGAAGCGGTATCCGAACGTCAAGGTCGACATCACCTACAAGAGCTTCGACGACCTCGTCGCCACCGTCGTCAACGCCGCCTCCGGCACCAATCCGCCCGACCTCTTCCAGGGCAACATCGGCTACGCGGTCGACGGGGCGCTGGTCAAGGCCAAGCTGGTCCGGCCGCTGGACGACGTGGCGGCCGCCTACGGCTGGATCACGGGCACCGGTGCCAGCACCCTGGCCCCCGCCCGCTGGAACGGCTCGGGCACCGCGTTCGGCAACGGCAACCTCTACGGCATGTCGCCGATCAGCGAGGTCCAGGGCATCTACTACAACAAGGCCCAGCTCAAGGAACTCGGCCTACGGCCGCCGCGGTCCCTCGCCGATCTGGAGAAGGACCTGCCGCTGGTCAAGAAGGCCGGCAAGCAGCCGATCATGCTGGGCAACAGCGACCAGTACGCCGCCACCCACATCTTCTCCGACCTCGCGGTCACCGAGCAGTCGCCGGCCTCGGTCCGGGACTGGATCGGCGGCAAGGAGGGCACCACGTTCGTCACCCCGGGCAACGCGAAGGCGGCGGGCACGATGGCCGCCTGGGCGAAGAAGGGCTACTTCGGCTCCGGCTACGACGGCCTGAGCAACGAGGACGCCATCTCCCGGTTCGCCAAGGGCTCGGGCGTCTTCTTCGTCGGCGGCTCGTGGAACGGCGCCACGCTCGACCCCGAGAAGTTCGGCTTCGGCGCCCTGACCACCGGTGGCGCCGGCGCGACCGCCTCGCCCTGGCACATCTCCGCCTCCTCCGAGGTTACTCCCGCCGCGGTCGCCTTCCTCGCCGCCCTGCACACCCCGCAGACCGGCCAGGAGATCCTCGACACCGGCCGGCTCCCCGTCGTCACCGACGGAGTGAAGGGCGGCAACAGCCTGCAGAGCCAGACCCTCGACGCGCTCAAGCGCACCATCGCCGCCGGAACCCAGGTCGGCTACTACGACTGGACCGCCACCGACATGCTCAACGTCATGGGCGGCAAGCTCCAGGAGGTCATGTCCGGCCGCACGAGCAGCTCGGAGTTCCTGAAGGCGGTCCAGGCCTCCTGGCGGACGGCGAGGGAGGCGCGATGAGCACCGCTGCCCCCACCACCGGGCACGGCACCGACACCTCCGCACCGCCGGCCACCGGTGGCCGGCGCCGCCGCCCCTCCCCCGTCACCCGCCTGTCCTCCCTTTCCTGGACCTCGCTGCTGTACGTCGCCCCCGCCCTGGCCTTCTTCGGCGTCTTCGTGCTCTATCCCATCGGCATCTCCGTCTGGTACTCGTTCTACGCCTACGACGGCCTGACCGTGGGCACGCCGGTCGGCTGGGACAACTACACGGCCGTCTTCACCGACGGCCGGCTGCGCGCCGCGCTGCTGCACTCACTGGTCCTGCTGTTCTTCTACGCCGCTCTTCCGGTGTGTGCCGGCCTGCTGCTGGCGGGGGCGATGTCCCGGATCCGGGTGTACGGACTGACGGTGTTCCGGGCGGTGCTGTTCCTGCCGCAGATCCTGTCCAGCGTCGTCATCGCCGTCGCCTGGCGGAACCTGCTCGCCGAGGACGGCCCCGCCAACGCGGTGCTCCGAGCGGTGGGACTGGGCCGGTTCGCCACCAGCTGGCTGGGCGACTTCGACACCGCCCTGCCGTCGATCGGCGTGATCGGCACCTGGGTGGAGTACGGGCTGTGCATGGTGCTCTTCCTCAGCGGCATCGTCGCCATCGACCGCTCCACCTACGAGGCGGCCCGCCTCGACGGCGCCGGGCCGGTGCGGGAGTTCTTCGCGATCACCCTGCCCGCCCTGCGCCCGCAGATCTCGATCGCGCTGATCCTCACCATCACCTTCGCGCTGCGCAACTTCGACCTGATCTGGAACACCACCCGGGGCGGCCCCGGCACCACCACGACCGTCCCCAGCCTGTACGTCTACCAGGACGCGTTCCAGAACCGCATGCTCGGCCGGGCCTCCGCCCTGGCCATCGTGCTGACCCTGATCATCCTCCTCGTCGTGGTGGTCGTTCAGCTGGCGCTGCGCGAACGCGAGGGCCCGCGCCGCCGGTTCACCAGGCCGCGCACGCCGGACAGGAAGGTGCAGTCGTCATGAGAATCGCCCGGAGCGAGAGCATCGCCACCCACGCGCTGCTCCTCCTCGCCTCCGTCGTCGCCGTCTTCCCCCTCGCGTCGATCGTCGTCTCGTCCCTGCACGGGGTGGCCGGCTCGTCGGGCGGGCTGTCGTTCGACGGCTACTCCACGGCCTGGACCCAGGGCCGGTTCGGCTCCGCCCTGCTGTCGAGCGCGCTCGTGTCGGTCACCGTCGTGGTGGTCACCGTCGTACTGGCCGCCCTGGCCGGATACGCGCTCGCCACCATGCGAGTGCCCGGCGGCAAGGTCATCGTGGCGCTGCTGCTGCTGGGGCTGGTCCTGCCCTACGAGGTGACCGTGCTGCCGTTGTACGAGCTGCTCACCGGATGGCAGCTCATCGACACCTACTGGGCGCTGATCCTGCCGCAGATCGCGCTGTCGGTGCCGCTGGGCGTGCTGTGGATGCGGTCGTTCTTCGCCTCCGTCCCGGGGGAGCTGCTGGAAGCGGCGCGCATCGACGGCACGAGCCGCCTGCAGAGCCTGCGCCTGGTCGTCCTGCCCATCGCCGGGCCCGCGATCACCACCCTGAGCACCGTGCTGTTCCTGTTCACCTGGAACGAGTTCCTCCTCGCGCTCATCCTCGTCCCCGACAATCCCTCGGTGCAGACCGTGCCGCTGGCGCTGTCCTTCTTCTCCGGGGCCGCCCGGTCCAGTGACCCGGCCGTGACCGCCGCCGCCGCCGTCCTGGTCGCGCTGCCGGTGCTGCTGGCCTATGTCTTCCTCCAGCGGCGCCTGATCAGCGGCCTGACCGAAGGAGCCGTCAAATGACCGCGCCCGCCGCGAACCCGGACAGCGGCGTCGCTCGCGTGGTGTGCGAACAACTCGCGCCGCGCGTCGGCGATCTGGCCCACAACAGGGAACTGGCCCTCGACGCCGTCCGGCGCGCCCGCTCCGAGCGGGCCGACATCGTCGTCCTGCCAGAACTCGCCACCTCCGGTTACGTGTTCGCCGACTCGGACGAGGCACGGCGTACAGCGATCACCCCTGGCGACGCCTTCTTCACCGACCTCACCCGCCTGCTGGCGGGCACCGGTGCCGTCGTCGTGGTCGGCTTCTGTGAGGACGGCGGCCCCACGCTGTACAACAGCGCCGCCGTCGTCGACGCCGACGGCGTACGCGCCGTGTACCGCAAGACCCACCTGTGGGACCGCGAGACACTGTTCTTCTCCCCCGGCGAGCAGATGGCCCCCGTCGTCACCACGGCGCACGGCCGCATCGGCGTACTGATCTGCTACGACCTGGAGTTCCCGGAGATGCCCCGCCGACTGGCCATGGCGGGGGCCGACCTGATCGCCGTACCGACCAACTGGCCCCTGGAGGAGCGCCCGGCCGGCGAACGCCCCGCCGAGATCGTCCAGGCGCAGGCCGCCGCACGCGCCAACGGCGTCTACATCGCCTGTGCGGACCGCAGCGGCACCGAACGCGGGCAGGCCTGGACTCAGGGGACGGCCGTCATCAACCAGTACGGCTGGCTCACCGCCACCGCGACCGCCGCGACACGGCACCGGGCCGTCACCGACGTGTTCCTCCACCTCTCCCGGGACAAGTCCCTTTCCCCGCACAACGACCTTCTCCGCGACCGCCGAACCGACCTCTACGCCCAGGAGAGCCCTCAGCTATGACGTCACCCGACAGCTCGCCCACGCCGGCGACCACCGGCCCCGCGGCGGACGACACCTGGTGGCGCACGGCCGTCATCTACCAGATCTACCCGCGCTCCTTCGCCGACAGCGACGGCGACGGCACCGGCGACCTGCCCGGCATCACCGCCCGCCTGGACCATCTGGCCGATCTCGGCGTCGACGCCCTGTGGCTCTCGCCGTTCTACCCCTCTCCGCAGGTGGACGGCGGTTACGACATCGCCGACTACCGCGACGTCGACCCGCGCTACGGCACCCTCCACGACTTCGACGCCCTGCTGGCCCGCGCCCACGCGTTGGGCATCCGGGTCGTCGTCGACCTCGTCCCGAACCACTGCTCCGCACAGCACCCCTCCTTCCAGGCGGCGTTGACGGCGCCGGCCGGCAGCGCGGAGCGGGCCCTCTTCCACTTCCGCGACGGCCGCGGACCCGACGGCAGTCTGCCGCCCAACGACTGGACGTCGATGTTCGAGGGCCCGGCCTGGACCCGCGTCACCGAGGCCGACGGCAGTGCCGGGCAGTGGTACCTCCATCTGTTCGACCCCGGCCAGCCGGACTGGAACTGGGACAACCCCGCCGTGCGCGAGGACTTCGAGACCACGCTGAGGTTCTGGCTCGACCGCGGCGTCGACGGCTTCCGCGTCGACGTCTGCGACGCCCTCGTCAAGGCCCCCGGCCTGCCCGACTGGCCGCACCCCACCCACGGGGTCATCGAACCGGTCGACGGCGTGATGCCGCCCATGTGGGACCAGGACGGCATCCACGACATCTTCCGCGCCTGGCGCCGGCTGCTGGACGGCTACGACGGCCACCGCATCCTGTGCGCCGAGGCCTGGCTGCCCCCGGAGCGCGCCGCCCGCATCATCCGCGCCGACGAGATGCACCAGGCATTCAACTTCCGGTTCCTGGAGACCCCGTGGCAGCCGGCCGCCCTCCGCCGCGTCATCGACGAGTCCCTGGCCGCCAACGACGCCGTGGGCGCCCCCACCACCTGGGTGCTGTCCAACCATGACGTCATGCGCCACGCCAGCCGCTTCGGCTACGACGGCCCCGTCGCGCTGGAGCACGGTGTCGGCGCCGACGACCCCCAGCCCGACCGCGCGCTCGGCCTGCGCCGTGCCCGCGCCGCGACCGCGCTGATGCTGGCCCTGCCCGGCTCCGCCTACCTCTACCAGGGTGAGGAACTCGGCCTCCCCGAAGCCACCGACCTGCCCGACACCGCCCGTCAGGACCCGGTCTGGGAACGCTCCGGCCACCGGATCCGCGGCCGCGACGGCTGTCGGGTCCCCCTGCCCTGGAACGCCGACGGTCCCGCTCTGGGTTTCAGCAGCACCCCCGGCACCTGGCTGCCTCAGCCCTCCTCCTACGCCTCCTATGCGGCCGACACCCAACACGGCGACCCCGACTCGACCCTCAACCTCTACCGTCGCCTGCTGTCACTGCGCCGCCGGTACGGGCTGGGCGTGGGAGAGCTCCGCTGGCTGCCGTCCCCGCCCGGCCTGTTGCGCTTCGCCAACGGCTCCGTCGAGATCCTGGCCAACCTCACCACCGAGTCGGTACCCCTTCCGTCCGGGGTCCGGGTACTGACCGCCTCGACGGCGGTGAGCGACCGACTGCCGGCCGACTGCACGATCTGGTTCGTCAGGGAGGAGCCGTCACAGGTTCCCAGCGCGTCCGTAGTACCCGGCCGCGGAGGCCGACCGTAGGAAGCTCCGCCGAGCGGCGCCCGGGCCCACCCCGGCGCCCCGTGCCGCCGACCCCGAACCGGCCGCATCGGCCGGGAGGGGCGCGGTCGGGCGATGGCTGACATCGAGGACCCGCAGTGTTGGACGTCGTCGGCGAGTTGAGCCGGTGGGCGGAGCGGCGACTCGACTTCGCCGTGGCCACGGTGGTGGCTGTGAGTGGCAGCGCGCCGCGGCAGCCGGGCACGGCCCTCGCCGCCGGCGGTGAGGGCCGTGCCGTCGGATCGGTCTCCGGCGGCTGTGTGGAGGGCACCGTCCGAGAACTGTGCCGTGAGGTGCTCGAGACGGCCGGGCCGAGGCCTCCGCACCCGTGCGGCGGGCAGCCGCAGCCTGACGAACGGCCGCACGGGCACTGCGCGGCACCGCCCGCCGTAACCAGCCCCGACAGTCCGAGTGACGTCGAGGGCACTCGAAGGCGCCGACCGCAGACGGGGCGCCCGTCCGGCCGCTGAGGGCCGGCGGGCGTCCGGTGGTCGGCGCCACGATGCGCCGTGTGAGGGGCCGGAGGCTCCGCTCAGTTCACGGCGGTCTGCTCGCGGAGGTGGCCGGACGGCAGGACGTCGCGTCCCGGGTCGGCCGGCAGCCGGATACCGAACTGGCAGGCCATGATGTCGCTGATGAGCTCGTAGCACGTACCGATACGGACGACCTCCATCGTACTGAAGTCGATCATGGTCGAGGAGCGCCGGTAGTGGTGATACTTGCGCAGTCCGTAGTCGATGACGAGGTCCACCGCGTCGAGGATCGGCTGCTGGATGTCCTCCACCCGGAACTTCGTACCCGTACCGGTGAGGTTCGCCGACGAACCCAGAAGCGGAACCCCCGCCCGATGAGTCAGACCGACCACCTCGTCCTGGAAACGACCACCGTTCACCAGCATCGCGAGCGTGTCACCGACCGTGCTCGCGGCCAGCGTCCCCGACTCGACCGCGGCCACGACCGGATGATCCGCACGGAAGGGCGCGACCACGGCGAGCGGCAGCCCCGCATCGACCGTGATCGCATCGACGATCTCCTGCTCACGACCACCCAGCACATGCACCTCACGGTGCAGCTCGTAGGTGCCCACCATCGCGTGACGCTTGTGCGGCGCACGGCGCTTCGCGACGAACAGCCGCTGCAGGGCCTCCGACGAACTCGCACAGGCCCCATAACCGATGTCACCCGGAAGAATCGCCGCCCCGCCAGCCGTGATCGTCTCGAACACGCGCTTCGCGTCAGCCTGGATGTCGTACCTGCCCATACGAGCCTCCTTACTCGTTGCACGAGATGCTTGACCGCATCCCGGTTCGGTGCGCCAGCTCATGTGTCGATGGCGGTTATCGGTGAAGAGACCGTTCTCCACCGACCGCCCTGAATCGGACGAGGAAGAGCATCCGCCTTTTGCCGCTTCGTGGCAAGGCTTACCGCGATGCAGTCATCAACTGCACACGGTCGCGCATGGTGATCCGGGCGTCGACCGCGACGGATCCGGTGGTCGCCGCCGATCCTGCGGCCGTACTCGCCGAGGCCCTCACCTTCAGGGGCGCCGGACCTGACATCACCGTGGGCGTGCTGTGGCCCGCCCCCGTACGAGGTGGCGGGCCACACAGTCATCGGCCTTCTGCCGGCGACCCCACTCTCCGAGGGAACCACCGGCCGGCCGACATGGGCTGATCGGCCAGGCGAAGCCGGTTGCCGCTCGCGCTTGCCCGCTTCTCGGCGGAAGGCTCCCGGCCGTCCCTCCGGGCCGCGTCAGCCCGGAGGCGGGGCCGAGGAACGAGGTGTCGGCGCCGGGACCGGCCTCCCACGACCACGTCACGGTCTCCGGCGGGCCCGGAAAGGCCGTGAACGGCCCTCAGGAGGCCCTGGGAACAGTCACTTCGAGTCCTTCAGGGCGCTGACCACCTCCTCGGTGGCCAAGATCCGGTGCGCATAGCGCGGCCAGCCGAGTTCGACGGTGGCGCGCTGCATCTCCATGGTGAACGTGGCCACCGCGTCGGAGACGAAGGTGACGTCGTATCCCTTCTCCACGGCGTCACGGCCGGTCGAGTCCACACAGGTGTTGGTGGTCAGGCCGCACAGGATCAGATGGTCGATGTCGCGCTGGCGGAGTTGTAGGTCCATGTCCGTACCGTGGAAGGCGTCGAACGTCTTGTGCACGGTGACGACCACCTCGTCGCCGATCGGTGTGAAGTCGGGGTGGAATCGGGCGCCCCAGGTGCCGGCCTGGAACAACTGGGCCTGGAACATGGCGTCGTGGCTGGGCATACGGTGCTGCCACGGACCGTAGTCCCACGGCTGGGTCTCCATCGGCGCGTGCAGCACTTCGATCCCGGCCTCTCGTGCCGCGCCGAGGACGCGTTTCATGTTCGGCACGGTGTCGACTTCCTCACAGACCGCGCGTAGGCCCGGCCACGCTTTGCCGTTCTCGGAGATGAAGTCGTTGGTGGCGTCGATGAGGACGAGGGCGGTTCGCTTCAGCGGAAACATGGTTTTCGTCTTCTCCAGGGGACTCGACCATTAGCTCGTACGAGCATACTAGTGGTAGACGTGCTCGTACGTACGTCCTGGTACCGTCTTGGTCAGGTCGAGGAGGGAAACGATGGGGCAGCGCACAGACACCCGGGACCGGATTATCCGCGCCTCACTGCAGGCCATGCGGGAACAGGGCTACGGAGCCACCTCGATCAGCGACATCGTGAACGCGTCCGGTGCTCCTCGAGGATCCGTCACCTTCCACTTCCGGGGTGGCAAGGACGAGATGGCCCGCGAGGTGATCACCCTGCGGACCGCCCAGGTACTCGAACGACTCGACGCGACCGCCGCGGACAGCGACTCGGCCGCCGACTTCCTGACGGCATGCGTGGACGCGGTGGCCGCGGAGTTCGCCGACTCCCGTTTCACGGCCGGGTGCCCGGTCGTCCCGATCTCCATCGAGCGGTCGGCCCGGTCTTCCGAACTCCGCGACGCGGGCAAGGACTTCTTCCGCGCCTGGCGCGGGTCTGTGGCCCGCCATCTCGCCGCGCACGGCATCGACGGCCCCCGGGCCGATCGCGTCGCGACTCTCGCCGTCAGCGCCATCGAGGGCGCTCTCGTCATCGGCCGCACCGAGCGGACCGTCGACGCCCTCCTCGCCGTCCGCGAGGAACTGCGGCTGCTTGTCCTGTAGAGCCCGCGGTCTGGATCGCGCCGTGGGCGCGAGGGTCGGCACTGACCAGCACCGTCACGTTTCCAGGGCCTGATCCGAACGACGGCCCCCAGCGCGAGAGGCACGGCATGCCGGCCGACGTCCACCGGGGCGGCGGCCTCACCGCGCCGCCGATGCCGTGCGTGGCTCCCGGTCACGCAAACATGTGCCGCCCTCACAGAGCAGGTGAGGGCGGCATCGGTGCTGTACGTCAGGCCGGGGCGGCCGACTCGCACAGATCGGGTCTACTGTGCGGCGGCGCCCCGGGACGGCAGGGCGTCTGCGGTACGCCGGTCACTCACCCTTCGCGGTGCGGCCGAGGCGCAGGGCCGAGATCAAGAAGAAGACGGCCCCCGGGATCGCGTAGCCGATGGCGCCGGACAGCGCGGGATCGTCCGCACCCGCCGACGCGATGAACGACGCGCCCGCCAGCACCGAGATACCTCCACTGAGGATCATCGGCCACTGGCCACCCATCTTCCGCCGCGGGATCGCCACGATCAGCTGCACCAGACCGGCCACGACCGCCCAGGCACCCCACACCCGCAGAACCGCCGGAACACCCGACGCGCACGCGATCGCCAGACCGACGGCGGCGATCGAACTGACCGCCACGTTCACGTACAGCAGCGTCGGCGAACCCGTACCGCGCGACACCTTCGCGTCGTAGACCGCCGCGCCCACATCGAACAGCGGGTACAGCACCAGCAGCACAGCCCCGACCGGAGTGATCTCCTTGGCCATCGTGAACATCACAAGAGCCCAGACGATGGCGAAGCCGAACCGGACGAAGTACAGCCGCCGCAACGCGGAAGCGGTTCCGGCCAGCCCGGGTTCAACAGCAACAGCGCTCACGATGATCCTTTCAAGGGACATACGAAGGGGGAGACGTCCTGGAGCTGCCGGGTCCTCCCCGGCATCGTCGACTGGGCCGGCCCAACACCGCCAACAGAAGACTGAACGTTCGATACATAGGCTGACAGGGGCGCCCCCGCTTGTCAATACCGAACGTTCTACCCCAGGTGGAGCGTCGAAACGGACTGCCTGCCCGGCACGCGACGCGCCACAGACCGCGCGGCAGGACACGAGCCGCTCCGGGGCGCCGGACGGCGCTCCGATGCCGACGACGTAGACTGCGGATCGTGGAGCCGGTCCCGGAAGTCGCGATCCTCGGCGTCATGGACCTGGCGTCCGAACCGGAGGTCCAGCTCACGGAGTCGGTTCACCGGATGCTGGCGTGCCTGGTCCGCGGCGGTGCCGCGTTGGGGTGGGTGGAGCCGCCCTCGCGCGACGAGGTGACCGCACTCCTCGGCGACGTCGTATCAGCGGTGCGGTGCGGAGACGCGGCCCTGCGCGTGGCCTACCTCGGCGGGCGGCTCGTCGGATTCGGTTACTGGCTCCGCTACGGTCGGCCGACCCACCGTCCGCACGCCGACCTGGAGAAGCTCGCGGTGGACTCCGCCGCTCATGGCCGCGGTGTCGGCCGGGCGCTGACGACCGCTTTGCTCACCGACGCCCGGGACGCCGGGATCGAGGTCCTCACCCTGGACGCCCGCGGCGACAACACCCCCGCCCTGCGCCTCTACCGGTCGCTGGGTTTCACGGAGTACGGCCGTCTGCCGGACTTCGTCGCGGTGGGCGAGCACCGCTACGACAAGGTCTTCTGCATGCTCGACTTCCGTCGGGGCGGCTGACCGCCACCCGACGTGCCGGTTGGGTCCACATCCACGGCGACGCCGCGCCCTCCTGGCGCTCGGGATGGCCGCGTCCTCATCCGCCGCGCGGATGCGCGCAGGTGTTCCAGGACAAGGGCCCAGGTCATTGGACCGGTCCGCGGAGGTGGCCGGACGGCAGGACGTCGCGTCCCGGGTCGGCGGGCAGCCGGACACCGAACCGGCAGGCCATGATGTCGCTGATGAGCTTCACCAGCATCGCGAGCGTGTCACCGACCGTGCTCGCGGCCAGCGTCCCCGACTCGACCGCGGCCACGACCGGATGATCCGCACGGAAGGGCGCGACCACGGCGAGCGGCAGCCCCGCATCGACCGTGATCGCATCGACGATCTCCCGCTCTCCTCACTCGTCCGTGGGTCACCCGACCGTAATCCGGATCGGAAGGCGTGTTCCACCTCGACAGTTGAGGAAGAACATGCCGTTTGTCTTGACTCCGATGAAAACCAGCATCTACTTTTGCGCTTCCTCGTGGCAAGGGTTGCCACGATGTGGTCATCGGAGCGCGCCATGCGACGAAGCCTCAGGGCCCGAGCCGCCGTCGTCATCTCGTCACTGCTCGTCCTCGCGGGATGCAGTGGGAACGAAAGCCAGAAAGCCGACCCGAAGAATCCGGTGACGATCGACGTCGCCGTGCTGGCAGCCACGGAGTTCTACGTCGTCCCCTGGCTGGTCGGTCAGCAGCGGGGCTTCTTCGCCGACCGGGGAGTGGTCGTGAAGAACATCGTCGCCGGGAGCGGCGGCAGCGCAACACTGCGGACCCAGCTCTCCGGCGGCATGCCCATCGGCGAGATCGGCTACAAGTCGGTCCTCGACGCGTGGTCGGAGGACATCCCGGTGCTCACGGTCGGGGGCGGCGCCC
Organism: Streptomyces sp. NPDC048584; assembly: GCF_043199595.1. Classification (NCBI taxonomy): domain Bacteria; kingdom Bacillati; phylum Actinomycetota; class Actinomycetes; order Kitasatosporales; family Streptomycetaceae; genus Streptomyces; species Streptomyces sp. NPDC048584. The sequence continues at coordinate 330,180 of NZ_JBICWF010000007.1, read as the reverse complement.
AGGGCCCCTACGGCGGCGACTTCTACGCGCTCGCCGACAACGACCGCGTCAACGAACTCCGCGACATCGAGAAGTGGGCCTACACCAACCCCGGCTCCTCGGTCTACGCGCTGTCGTTCCTGCTCCCGAAAGCGGCGGGGCTCCCCACCAAGGCGGAGCGAATCGCCGCCGGCGGGGTCGGCGAGGGGGCGGCCCTCCTCGAGGCGGGCACCGTCGACGTCGCATGGCTGCCGCCGTCACTGGCGAGCCGCAACACGGGCAAGTTCAAGAGGGTCGTCTCGACGGGCGAGTACATCACCGACTTCCAGCAGAGCGTCATCACCACCAGCCCGGAGTACGCCAAGGAGCACCCGGACGTGGTGAGGGGGGTCCTCGCCGGCTGGCAGGAGGCGACCCAGTGGATCGCCCAGAACCCTGAGGCCGCCGCCAAGATCTACGCCGAGCATGTCGACCTCCCCGTCAAGTCGGCGACCTCGGTGGTCAAGGGCGCGATCGAGTCCAAGGTCTGGAACGTGGGCTTCAACCCCGCCGCACTGAAGCGCGGCACCGAGGCCGCGGTCGTCAGCGGCTTCGAGGGGGACGTCGAGTACTGCGAGCTCATGGACGGTTCGTACCTGCCCGACGGAGCCTCGAAGGAACTGCCGACCAAGTGCGGCGCGTGACACACGGCGCCACCAGGTCCCGGCCGTCGACGGTTCGGCCCGGCAGCGGGTCGGGCCGTGCACCGGGGCCATGGCACGGGGCCGGACCCAGTCCCTGCAAGGGCCCTCCGTGAGACGGTTCTTGCGTGGCGCCACGCGTGCTGTGACGAGGCAGGTCTCCGTGCAGATCGCACAGGATCGTGCCGGCCGCCCTGAGGAAGTCGCCGGGACCATGGCGTTCCTCGCCTCCCGGCACACATCCTGGGCGCCCGCCGCTCGGGCGGGCCCCCAGGATGCCGTCATCTGTGAGGGAGCGCGGGTGAGCCATCACCGCCCGTCCCGGTTGCCTCGAACATCCCCACGGAGACGCGCCCGGCAGGCGAGGGAACGCCGGACACGGGCCCCGTGGGGCGCTCCGGGATCAGGGCAGCTTGCCCGTCGCGTAGTACGCACGGCACACCGAGCCCTCGAAGTCGGTGACGATCTGGAGGACCCGCTTGCCGTCGGCCGAAGGCAGCAGCGGTGAGCTGTAGTTCTGGCAGTAGTTCACCTCGGGGTTCGGCACGGTCACCGGTGCGTCGATCGCGACCCACGCTCCGCTGCCGTTGCGCGAGTTGGTGAGGATGGTGCGTCCGCTGCCCGCGGCGGGCGTTCCGTCCCGGTTGAGCAGGCGCTGCCCGATCAGCAGTATCCGCCCGTTGCTCCCGCCGCCCGGCGTGGGCGCCCAGGCGATGGTGGGCGTGGCACGGAAGTACCTGCCGTCCGCTGTCTCGGGGCGGATGCCGAGGTCGGTGGGGTTGCCCCAGGTCCAGCCGTCGGCGGAGGCCCGGTAGTGCACGACGCACTGGTACTGGCCGCCCGGGTTGCAGATCTCGTAGCTCATGAAGTACGTGCCGTTCGGCAGCCGTCGCACCACCGGCATGCCGGGCCTGTCGGGCGTCCAGCCGCTGGCCACGGTGTTGTGGTGTCCTTGCCAGTGCACCCCGTCGTACGTGCGCGCCGCGACGAGTTTCTGGCTGTGCGCCGGGTCGGTCTCGTCGGCGTAGTGGCAGACCAGGGCCCCGTCGGCGGCCACGGAGAACTCCGGTTCCCACAGCCCGCCCGTACCGCTCGCGACGGCACACGACGACAGGTAGGACCAGGTGCGGCCAACGTCGGCGCTCCGCCAGATCCGCAGCGCCATACGGCGGTCCGGTTCGTCCTGACCGGCGGAGGAGGCCCACAGCAGGGTTCCGGCCCGCAGCGCGCCCACCTGGCGGGGCAGCTCGAACAAGGTGGAGCAGCACAGGCCTCGGCCGCCCGCGGAGTCGGGATCGGCGACCCTGCCGATTTCACGGAAGGTCGCTCCGGAGTCGGTGCTCTCGTGGATCGCCCCGATGCCGTTGTCGCCGTCGAAGGTGACGGCGCTCGCGAGGATGCGCCCGTTGGCCGCCCCGTTGTGCGCGAGTCGAATCACCCTCGGATACAGGCCCGTTCCCTCCCGCAGCGGTGTGCCGGTGGCGGTGGGTGCGACGGGGCGGGAGGCCGCCGCCCCGAGGGCCGCGGAGGAGGGTGCGGACGCCGCCGCGTCGGTGGCCGCGGGGAAGGTGGCGGCGGGGGTGGCCACCAGCAGGCTCAGTACGCCGGTCAGCGCGAGCACGAGAAGTCGATGCCGTCCCAGGGCATGCCGAAGTCTTCGGATCGCCATGATGTTCCTTTCGGAGGGGGGACGCGCGTCAGGCTAGAGCGGAATGTACATCGATGTAAACGGCTGGGACGCAACCTGCTCGCCAAAGGCCCGGCCCGGTTCCCGGCGTGGTGTCGAGGGTGTCCCCGCAGCAGGAAGGGCCCGACCCCCGTACGTCGGGTCTGCCGGCCCCTTCGGCAGCGCACTCGTTACCTGAGTCGAGCAGGCGCCCAGGGCGCTCGTCGCCACCGCCCGGGCCGGTGAACTCGCGTCGCACCGTGGTGCGGGGCCCCGCGGGCCTCAAGACGTGGCATCGGCCGATCCGTCCCGTTGGGACGGCCGAGCGGGAAGGCTGCGCACGCCCGGAACATGTCAGCGACGGAGGTGCGGAGTGGACGATCGGGAACCCGTCCGGGCCACCCGCCGGAAGGGATCGCCGAACGAGCCACTCGGCCCTGGGAGCGTTCGGCGCCGCGCGGTTCGTACCCGCCGGAGGACATCCCGGCACCGGAGGGCCTCCCGGCGGCTCCGGTCGCCACCCGGCGGGCGGCCGGCTCCTGGTTGCGGCCCCTCACGACCCCGGCCCCGTCCGGATCCGGGTGCGCGGCGGAGAGGACCACCTCCGTCGAGGTCGTAGAGGTGAGCGGCCCGATCCGTGAGGCGGCCGCGGCACCCGCCGGGGACACCGGCCCCCGGCGGGGTGCCCGAGCGGCGCCGGCGCGATCCGGTCAGCGGTACGACCACGGCGCGCCCTGGTCGACCGACCGCGGGCGGCGAACTCCCCGGCGGCACAGACCGCGACGCCGTACGGAACCGGAGCGTGGGCCCGGCTCCGCACCGGTCACCAGCGCACGGGCAGGCTCCGCACACCGCGCATCAGCACGCCGGGAAGCCATGCACCCGGCTGCCCGTCCAGGGCGAGACCCGGGGCGCGCTCCAGCAGGGAGCGGAGCGCCACACGGGTCTCCAGGCGTGCCAGGGGCGCGCCCAGGCAGTGGTGGATGCCGTGGCCGAAGGCGACGTGGCCGCGGGTGTCGCGCCGGATGTCGAAGCCGTCCGGGGTGGGGAAACGGCCAGGGTCGCGGTCGGCGGCCGCCAGTCCGATCCGTACCCACTCGCCCTTCTCGATCTGCACACCGGCGATCTCCAGGGGTTCGGCAGCGAACCGGTCCGTTGCGCTCTCCACCGGGCCTTCGTACCTGAGCGCTTCCTCGACGGTGCCGTCGAGGAGGTTCATGTCGGCTCGCAGGGCCGCCAGTTGATCGGGGTGGGTGAGCAAGGCGTGGACGGCGTTGGTGATGAGGTTGACCGTCGTCTCGTGTCCGGCGACCAGCAGGACGAAGGCCATGCCGCGCAGTTCGTCGGGGGAGAGCCGGTCGCCGTCCTCGGCCGTGGTGCGGATCAGCTCACTCAGCAGATCCGTGCCGGGCCCGGCACCGCGCTTGCTCTCGATGAGGTCGTCCAGGTAGTCGGCGAGACGCACGAAGGCGTCCCGCAGGCTCTCGGCGCTGGTCGGCACCACTACGTCATTGGAGATCTCACGGAACTCGGTGCGGTCGATCTCGGGGACGCCCAGCAGTTCGCAGATCACGGTGATCGGCAGCGGGTAGGCGAAGGACTCGATCAGGTCGGCACGGCCCTGGGGCAGCATCGTGTCGAGGAGTTCGTCGGTGATCTGCTGGATCCTCGGCTGCAATTCCGCGACGCGACGCGTCGTGAACGCGCGCGTGATCAGGCTGCGCAGCCGGGTGTGCTGGGGTGGGTCCGCGGACAGCAGATGCTTGCCGATCAGTTCCTCGTCGAGGGATATGAACCCGATCCTGGTGCCGTCCTTGGCGAGTCGCGGATCGGCGAGCGCGGCGCGTGCCTCTTCGTACCCCACGATCAACCAGCTCTCCTGGCCCCCGTCCTCCTCCGGCAGCCTCACTCGGTGCACCGGGCGGTGTGCTCGCAGTCGCGCATACACAGGATGCGGGTCTCTTCTGAACCCGTCGCCCAACTGTCCCAGATCAACGATGCTCGTCATATAACTCCCCTTTCACTTGCCCGCCCACCTCTTCCTGTCGTTCGCGCTCACCGGGGGCATGTGCTCCCGCGGCGGCACCGGTCCGCCTCGTCATCGGCTCCGTAGCCGGTTCCAGGGCCGGCCGACGACCTCGTGCAACTCGTGCCCGAGCACCCATCGGCGGCATTCCGGCTCGATGGCCTCCTCCATGGTCATGTCGGGGGCGGACAGCGGAACCCCCGGCCCGCGGGTGAGAACCTCCGCGATCTCGGTCATCCTTACGGTGGCACCGGTGACCAGAACGGGTGCGGATCCGCTGACCATGGTCGGTCCCCTCGGGCGTCGGACGTGGGAGTGCGTCCGGTCCTGGATTCCGGCGGTCGGCGCCGGCGAACAGTGACGGGTCGGCGGACCCGGACGCCGGCGGGTCCGGATCCGCCTGTCGCGTCCGCCACGGCCCGGCCGCTGATTCGGGAGGCGGGTCTCGAAGCAGCCACCGGACAAAGGGAGGACGACGGCGCAGCCAGACCAACCGGTCGGGCAAGACCGCTCGTTCTCCCGTGGGTCACGCTAACGACTGTCCTCCCACCCGGTCAATACCGAACGTTCTGTTTCATAAAAACGAGGGCCGGACCGGCCTGCCGGCGGCGGCGGAACGGGATACGGGGATCCATCGCCGGGCGCGGGCGGCGAACAGCCTTCGCGCGCCGTCCGGGTGGGGTGTACGGCGAGGCGGAGGTGGATTGCGCCCCACCGGTCGGGCCGACCGGTGGGGCGCGGCCGAACCCGGACACCTCACGGCGGCCCCGTCCATGACGGCGGCCCGGCATTGCCGGGGTGTGGAGACCATCGGCCGCCCCGCCGTACGGAATCGTCGATTCCCGCCCCGCACAAGGGCTTGCGGGCGCCGCTCCGCGGCGGCCGACGCCACGAGCACAGTCGACGCCGGAGCATCCCGCGGAGAATGACATACCGAACGTTCTATCTAGTCTGCTAACCTGAGCCAATGAGCTCCACTGCGCATGCGGTCGTACCCCGCAGCAAGAGCCCGACGGCTCACCACGGCAGCCTGGATCGCGCCCGCGAAAGGGAGCCGGTTCGCCGACGGGCATCACTGACCACCGGCACCGACCCGACAGCCCGGATCAGCGGCACATGATGCTTCGGCCGCTCCACGTCCTGTCACAACCAGGGACGACGCCACGGCAGGTGCACCCCGGACGCCGTTGCCGGCCCCCGCGAACCACGACCGATTCCGGGGGTTGAGCGCCCGCCGGGGTCCGGCCCCGCACCAACCGCCCCACCATGGCACGACATGAGGGCGCGTCACCCCACAGCCGCCTCGCCCGCCCCGCCCACCCGTCAGATCGATCGAGGCGACTGCCGGATCAATAGTTGCCTCAAGCAATAATTTGGAGCCGCATGTGGCCGCGAACGCCTTCCACGAGGAGCTGATGCACCAGCTCAGCGCTGTCGGAGCCGTACGACGCGAACTGGGCCGGATCGTCCCGGCCGGATGTTCCGAGGGATCCGCCACGGTGCTCACGCTGTTGAGCCGCCAGGACACCGTCAGCATCCGCAAACTCACCGAACTGCTCGGCATCGACATCTCCGTCACCAGCCGGTATGTCGCCCAGCTCGCCATGCTGGGCTGGGTCGACCGCCGCCCAGATCCGGCCGACCGGCGCTCGCGTCTCGTGTGTCTGACCGACAAGGGCCGCACCCTGTACGCCGAACTCTCCGAGCGCCGCTCGCGAGAACTCGCCGCACGGCTGTGCGACTGGACCGACGAGGACATCCGCCGACTGTCCCTCCTGCTGTCCCGGCTCCGCACCGGCTTCGACGACTCGTGGACGGGACGGGACACGCGCGCGGGATCGTCCGCCGCCGACTCCCCCGCCGCATGACCCCGCTTCGCATCAGGTAAAGGAATCGCACTTCATGACAACCACACCCAGCACAGGTGCGCAGTCGCCCACCTTTCCCATGGAAGGGGCGGCCGATGGAACGATGACCCACGCGCAGATCATGCGCGCCCTGTCGGGGCTGCTGCTCGGCTTCTTCTGCGCCATCCTGTCCTCGACCGTCGTCACCAACGCGCTACCGCGGATCATCGGCGAACTCGGCGGCGGCCAGAGCGCCTACACCTGGGTCGTCGCCTCGTCGCTCCTCGCCGTGACCGCCTCGACGCCCCTGTGGGGCAAGCTCTCCGACCAGTTCAGCAAGAAGATCCTGGTTCAGTCGGCGCTGGTGATCTTCGTCGTCGGCTCCCTGGTGGCCGGGCTGGCGCAGAACCCCACCACCCTGATCACCGCACGGGTCATCCAGGGCCTCGGAGGTGGCGGGCTGTCCGCCCTGGGGCAGGTCGTGCTGGCCGCGATGGTCTCCCCGCGCGAACGCGGTCGCTACTCCGGTTACCTGGGTGCCACCTTCGCCGTCGCCACCGTCGGCGGCCCGCTGCTCGGCGGCGTCATCACCGACACCAGCTGGCTCGGCTGGCGCTGGTGCCTGTTCGTCGGCATCCCCTTCGCCGTCGTGGCACTGGTCGTACTCCAGCGCACGTTGAACCTGCCGGTGGCCAAGCGTCGCGTCAAGGTCGACTGGGCCGGTGCCTTCTTCGTCACCGCCGCCGTCTGCACGCTGCTGATCTGGGTCACCTTCGCCGACGACAAGTTCGACTGGCTGTCCTGGCAGACGTACACGCTGGTCGGCGCGTCGCTCGTGCTCACGCTGATCTTCCTGTTCGTCGAGACGAAGGCCAGCGAACCGATCATGCCGCTGCGGCTGTTCCGCAATCCCACGGTCTCCCTCGCTTCCATCGCCTCCCTCTTCGTCGGCATCGCCCTGTTCGCCGGCACCGTCTTCTTCAGCCAGTACTTCCAGGTCGCTCGCGGTGAGTCCCCCACCATGTCGGGGGTCATGACGATTCCGCTCATCGCGGGCCTGTTCGTGTCCTCGACCGTCTCCGGCCGGATCATCACCCGCACCGGCAAGTGGAAGGCCTGGCTGCTGGCAGGCGGCCTCCTGATGACGGCGGGTCTGGCCCTGCTCGGCATGCTCCGCTACGACACCCCGTACCTGTACATAGCCGCTTACATGGCACTGGTGGGACTCGGCGTCGGCATGACACTGCAGAACCTCGTACTGTGCACGCAGAACCAGGTGTCTCCCGGCGACCTCGGGGCCGCGTCCTCCACCGTGACCTTCTTCCGGTCACTCGGCGGAGCGGTGGGCGTCTCGGTGCTCGGCTCGGTCCTCAGTACCCGCATCGGCCACCACGCCCTCGCCACGATCAGCCAACTCAGCGCCGAGGACCAGGTCACCGCCGCCAAGGCGTCCGGCAGCGGTCAACTGCCCGACCTCGCGGTGCTGCCCGGCGGCGTACGTACCTGGCTCGAGGGCGCCTACGGCCACGGCATCGGTGACATCTTCCTGTACGCCGCCCCGGTCGCCCTGGTCGCCTTCCTGGTCACCGTGTTCATCAAGGAGGTCCCTTTGCGCGCGACCAGCGGCCTGGCCCAGGCCGCAGAGGCGGACCGGACCTCCTGATCGCTCCGCCTCGCACCCCAACCCATCGCACGCCCCCGCAACGACCGACACTGGAAGGAGAACGTTCTGTCTTGACAGTGAGGTTGGGTCTTGCCATGATGCGCAGGGCAGGACGTTCGTTCCTCCGAAGGCGGCGGCGCCCGACTGCCCCTGGCGAGTGACGCGTTCCCGCCCCGCCCGAAGCCTGACCACCCATCAGGTGCACGGGGTCACAGATCGGGGATGCCCCACAGGACGCGACATCCCGGTGCAACGCCTCCCCCATGTGATCCCCGCCGGGGGCCGTGCCGATCGGACCGTCCCACCGCCGGCGGGATTCCAACCCCCCTGCCCCTTGCCAAGATCACGGAAAGAGGTCCCGTGCCCCCTACCGACCACCAGCGCGTCGCCCGTCTCGTCGACGCCCTGCGCCGAACCGTGCGGGCGGAGCGGGTGGCCACCAGCGGGCCGGACCACGACGACGGTCGGAGCATCCGGAACGGCGCCGCGTCCGCTCGTCCCGGCGTCATCGTCCGGGCCGCCCGCACGCATGAGGTGCCGCGGTGCGCGGTGGCGGCCACGACTGGGCCGGCAGGCCTGGGATCTGGGCGATCCCCATTGCGGCGAACCATCACGCGTTGGCCGACAAGGCCACCGGCACCCTCCGTTCCGATGCCCTCCCGGGCGGCTGCTACAACCTGCTGAGGCCGGACGCACCGCCCAGGTCGCTTAGGCCTACGGCTCGAACACCGCGCGCCGCTCGACGTGAGACGCCGCTTCGATCCCGACCACGTCTTCCAGGCCATCCCCTGCCCGGCCCCTCGCAAGAGGTCGGGCAGCCATCCCTCCCCCTAGCGAAACGAGGCAGATCCTTGAACTCCCGAACCCGGACGACCCGCCGTGCCGCGACCGTCGGACTGCTGCTGGCCACCACGGCGCTGACTGCCCCTCAGGCCATGGCCGCCGACACGCGTACGGCCACCGGGCCCGCCAGCGCCACGGTGGCCGAGCCGCTCGGCAAGCTCGGCCCTCTCACGGGCCTCGTCATCGAGCGTATCCAGGTGAGCGATGACGTTGCGGCGTCCAAGTTCGGCACCGACTCGCCCATCGAGGACCCGGTGCGCGAGGCACAGGTGCTGGAATCGGTCCGCAAGCAGGCCGAGGCGGCCGGGGTGGACGCGGACGCGGCGGAGGCGTTCTTCCGGGACCAGATCACCGCGAGCAAGATCGTGCAGCGCGGCCTGTTCGACCGCTGGACCGCTCACCCCGAAGAGGCTCCCACAACCCGTCCTGACCTCGGCTCGATCCGCAGCAAGCTCGACCGGCTTGCCACGGCCCTGCTCGCAGAACTCAAGGACACGGAGCAGGTGCGCGGCAAGCCCGTCGCCTGTCGTGTTCAGCTCGCGCTCGCTGGTGTGTCCGGAGCGGCGGAGGAACACCTGGACGCGCTCCACCGGCAGGCTCTCAGGACGGCGACCGATTCCGTGTGCCGTCCCGCTGGGCCGGCCGGCGGCAACGGCTGAGCCCGATCGCGCGATGCCCCATGGCCCGGGACGAGGTATCCGGCCGGGTCCCACGGCTGGCCCGTGACAGGTCGCGTGGCTGCCACCGGAGGTCAACCGCCCGGTGGCAGCTCGCGCGAGGCGGGACGACGCGGCATCCCCGAGCGCGGCGCAGGGCCTCGTCACGGTGGTGGGGCCGGAACCGTTCGGTGCCGGCCCCTGCGGTGACAGCCTGCGCGCGCCATCCCAGGTGAGGGCCCCGTCGTCCATGGCGGTGGCCGAGCAGTTGGTGATCACCGGCCGCCACACGGAAGCCGGTCTCGCCGCCGCCATCGTGCGTGGTTTCCCTGTGCTGTTGACCGTCGAGAGTGCGGTACAGGGCAGAGGCACCATCGAGTCGTTCGAAGGCGCGGTCGCCGAAAGCGACGAGGCCGTGCACTGCCTGCGATCGTTCGGCCGGCCCGATCACCACGGCTCGCGGGACCGCCGCCCAGCGCTCCGTCCGGAGGCGGCCTGAACCTCTCGCGGCTGGCTTCGGGCCGCCGATCAGTCGTGACCCCGGGCCGTCAGACGGTCTTGAGCGCGCCACCGTCCACCAGCCAGTTGGAGCCGACCGTCTCCCTCAGCACCGACTGGGACTCCTTGGTATCGAAGATACTGAGGGAGACCGTTCGGTCTTGACAGCGGAGGGGAGAACGCCCACGATGGTGCGAGACAGAACGTTTGGTCGCACAGGGGGCCTCCGGCTCGTGCCGCTCCCCTCGGCCACATCCCGGCATGCAACGAGGACAGCCGTCACCACCTCCTCATGACTGGGTTTCATCACTGACGCGGCAGTCGGCACCTGATGTGCCGTTGTCCACTGAAATCTCTGACCCCCACGACGGCGCTGCACGGTGGGTCGTGGGAGGCACCGTGTTCGTGGCGTTGGCCCACGCGTTCAAGACGCCTGACCTGCGTAAGAAGCTGCTGTTCACACTCGGCGTCATCGTGGTGTACCGCGTCGGTACCCACGTCCCGATCCCCGGTGTCGACTACCGGGCGGTCCAGCAGTGCATCGACCAGACCTCCACCAGCCAGGGGCTGTTCGGGCTGGTCAACCTGTTCAGTGGCGGCGCGCTGTTGCAGATCACCGTCTTCGCACTCGGCGTTCTTCCCTACATCACCGCCAGCATCATCCTGCAACTGCTGACCGTGGTCATTCCTCGTCTGGAAGCCTTGAAGAAGGAGGGCCAGACCGGTACGGCGAAGATCACTCAGTACACGCGGTACCTGACCGTGGCGCTCGCCGTCCTGCAAGGCACCGGTCTGGTGGCCACCGCCCGCAGTGGCGCGCTGTTCCAGAACTGCTCCGTGGCCGGCCAGATCGTGCCGGACCGCTCGGTCTTCACGACCGTCACCATGGTTGTCACCATGACCGCCGGCACCGCCGTCGTCATGTGGCTCGGTGAGCTCATCACCGACCGCGGCATCGGCAACGGTATGTCCATCCTGATGTTCATCTCGATCGCCAGCACCACTCCGTCCGCCCTGTGGGCGATCAAGGAGCAGGGCTCCCTGGCCGACGGGTGGATCGAGTTCGGCGGCGTCATCCTCGTCGCCCTGGCGCTGGTCGGCCTCGTGGTGTTCGTCGAACAGGCCCAGCGCCGCATCCCGGTGCAGTACGCCAAGCGCATGATCGGCCGCCGCTCCTACGGCGGCACCTCCACCTACATTCCGCTCAAGCTGAACCAGGCGGGCGTCATCCCCGTCATTTTCGCCTCCTCACTGCTCTACATCCCGGCCCTGGTGGCTCAGTTCTCCAGCGGCGAGTCGGAGTGGAAGGCCTGGGTCACCCGGACCTTCGCCCAGAGCGACCACCCGATCTACATCGCCACCTACTCCGTACTCATCGTGTTCTTCGCGTTCTTCTACGTCGCGATCACCTTCGATCCGGACGAGGTAGCGGACAACATGAAGAAGTACGGAGGCTTCGTTCCGGGGATCAGGGCCGGACGGCCGACCGCCGACTACCTGCGCTACGTGCTCAACCGGATCACGTGGCCAGGCGCGCTGTACCTGGGATTCATCGCCCTGATCCCCACCATCGCGCTGGCCACGACGGGCGCGAGCCAGAACTTCCCGTTCGGTGGGACCAGCATCCTGATCATCGTGGGTGTGGGCCTGGAGACGGTGAGGCAGATCGAGAGTCAGCTCCAGCAACACCACTACGAAGGCTTTCTGCGCTGAGTGGCCCGCCCGAGCGCGGGTCCGCTCCGGGATGGCCTCGCGCACGTCGTCCCACAACGGCTTCCGCCTGCCGAAGCCTGCCGAGCCCGCGCACTCGGTCGCTGCGACTTCGCCGGCCCCCATCAACCCATGGCGAGGAGAGGTCCATGCGCGTCCTTCTCACCGGAGGCAGCGGCTTCGTCGGTCAGCACCTGATCCGCCGGTCGCGCTCCGAGGGACACGACATCGTCGCCCTGGCCCGCTTCGCCGCGATGCCGCCGGAAGCGGTCCACCAGGAGGCCCGCGACGGCCGTGCCCACCGTCACGCCGATCAGACTGGTCGTCAGTGCGGTGGTCACGCCGTCGGTCGGCACCATGCCACGCGGCGGGTCGATGAAGTCTGTCCCAGACGTAGAAGGTGAGCCCATTGCCCGTCACAGGGAGCCGCGTCCGCGGGACGACGGGGCCCGTGCCTGTCCCGACACCGCTCGTCGCGCCCACCGCTCCGCGTCCCGCCCGGAATCGGCGAGGGTCCCGTCGCTACGTCTGGGCGAACGGATTGGTCTTCGTGTGCTGGTGGCCCCATACGTTCGGGGTGCCGAAGTCGTGCGGCACCCAGTCCTCGCCGACCTCGATCCCGCCGCAGGCGATCTCGATGTGGAACCCGCTCGGATTCTCCACGTAGAAGGAGATCGCCTTGTCGTTCATGTGCCGTCCGAGGCTGATCGAGATCGGCGCGCCGTTCTCCTGCGCCCGGTCATAGGCTCTCCCGACGTCGTCGATCGAGGCATACTCGAACTCGAGGTGGTGCAGCCCCGCCGTTTCGGCGCGGCCGAGCGCGATGCTGTGGTGTGTCGGGTTGCAGCGGAGGAAGAACAGGCCGGGGTTGCGGTAGTCGGTCAGGTCGAACTCGAGTATCGACTCGTAGAGCTCGCGGAGTTCGGCGAGTTTCGGGCTTGCCAGCACAAAATGACCGAGGCCGGTGGCACCGGGTGTCCCATCGGGTCGCGCGACGCCGGTGCGGGCCTTGGCTTCACCGACCGCCAACTCGACCCGGTATCCGACCGGGTCGGTGAACCAGCGAAGGCGGGTCGCGCCGCGCAGCTCCCTCTCTTCCGCGGTGCCGTCCTCGACGGTGAACCCTGCGTCGGTGAGCTTGCGGGTGAGTCTCTCCAGCTCGCTCGGTGTGTCGACGATCCAGCCGAGTTCTCGTGGGCTGTCCTCCGTGGCGGGGTACAGAGCGAGGCGATACCGGAAGACGTCGAGTTCGGCCAGCGTGACCTCGTCCGCGCCGAACTTCGCCGTGGTGACACCGATTCCCAGCGTGGGACCGAGCAGCTGGGTCCAAGCGTCGACGTCGGTGACGTTGAGTCCTACATAACCAAGTTTGCGGATACCCACGTTCTGTTCCCTCCACTGCGGCGGTACTGCACGGCGCAGACATTCGCGAGTGATGTGAAGAGGGGCATGGGAGCCGGCCGAGGACGCGGGGACACCCGGTCGCATGACGGTCCCTCAGGTACGTTCCCCGACTCCCCGCCGGAACGGCAAACCCCTCTTGTATGTAACGTTCACTCTACCGCAGGGGGCATGCGTCGATGGTCCCCTTCCCAGTCACTGCCGAGCGCGCGGCCACGCCTCTGAACCGACTCGCCCCGTCAGGGCCGGCACCGCACGGGTGGGCGGCATCGGGGCGGGCTCACCCACCCGGGGCGAAGAACGACACGACGCATCGCTTCGCTCAGGGAGGCGGCCTGCGCGTCGGTGTGCGAAGGCCGCCTCCAGGTCGCATACACGCGCCGGACCACGCGAGCCGCGACGATCGCCGCGTGGTCTCTACGCGGAAACCTGCGCCCGGCGCTCAGGCACGAGCCGCGGCCGCGAGGTCGAGTGCGACGTCGGTGATCATGTCCTCCTGTCCACCGACCATGCCGCGTCGCCCCACCTCGACCAGGATGGCCCGGGTGTCGAGGTCGAAGCGGGCCGCGGCTGCCTCGGCATGCCGCAGAAAGCTGGAGTACACGCCCGCATAGCCCAGGCTGAGGGTTTCGCGATCCACACGGACCTCCCGGTCCTGCAGCGGCCTGACGATGTCGTCCGCCGCGTCCATCAGCGGGAACAACTCGCAGCCGTGCTCCCAGCCCATGAGGTCCGCGACCGCGATGAAGGCCTCCAGCGGGCAGTTGCCCGCCCCGGCGCCCTGTCCCGCGAGGGAAGCGTCGACGCGAACCGCGCCGTTCTCGACGGCCACGACCGTGTTGGCGACCCCCAGGGCGAGGTTGTGGTGAGCGTGGATGCCCATCTCCGTGGAAGGGTCGAGGACATCTCGATAGGCCTGGAAGCGCTCCCGCACACCGTCCATCGTCAGCCGGCCGCCGGAGTCGGTGACGTAGACGCACTGGGCGCCGTAGGACTCCATCAGCTTTGCCTGACGGGCGAGTTCAGCGGGCTCGGCCATGTGGGACATCATGAGGAAGCCCGCCACGTCCATGCCGAGTTCCCGTGCGGCGCTGATGTGCTGGGCTGAGATGTCCGCCTCGGTACAGTGGGTGGCGACACGGACGGACCGGATACCCAGGGCGTGGGCCTGGCGCAGATCGTGCACCGTGCCGATGCCCGGCAGCAGCAAAGTCGTCGGAACGGCCCTCTTCGTGACGTCGGCGACGGCCTCGATCCACTCCCAGTCGGTGTGTGCTCCCACGCCGTAGTTGATGGACGAGCCGGACAGACCGTCGCCGTGGGCGATCTCGATGGCGGCGACACCGGCGGCGTCCAGAGCACCGGCGATGGCCCGGGCCTGTTCCACGGTGTAGCGGTGGCGGATGGCGTGCATCCCGTCCCGCAGGGTCACGTCCTGCACATACAGACCGGTCATCGGGTGGGCCCTTCGGTGCGATGGTCGGCGATGCGCTCGGCCGTGCGGAGCGCGGCGGACGTCATGATGTCGAGGTTCCCGGCGTAGGCGGGCAGGTAGTGCGCCGCTCCCTCCACCTCCAGGAACACGGACACCTTGGTCGGGGTACCGGTCACGTCAGAGGGCATCAGCGAGCGCAGTGGGTCGTCACTGGTGACCGCCTCGAACTGCACCTTCTGCTTGAGCCGGTAGCCGGGTACGTAGGCCTGGACCCGGCCCACCATCGCTTCCACCGACGCCGCGATCGCCTCGGTGTCGGCGTCGGAGACAAGGCAGTGCACGGTGTCACGCATGATCAACGGCGGCTCGGCGGGGTTGAGCACGATGATCGCCTTGCCGCGCGCCGCTCCGCCGACCTTCTCGATGGCGGAGGACGTGGTCTCGGTGAACTCGTCGATATTGGCCCGGGTGCCGGGGCCGGCGGAACGTGACGAGATGGAGGCGATGATCTCCCCGTAGTGCACAGGCGTGACGGAACCCACCGCGGCGACGACCGGGATGGTGGCCTGGCCTCCGCAGGTGACCATGTTGACGTTCTGTGCGTCGAGGTGCTCGCCGAGATTGACGGGTGGCACCACGTACGGGCCGACCGCAGCGGGCGTCAGGTCGATCACGGTCCGGCCCAGCCCGCGCAGGACCTCGTCGTGATGCCGGTGGGCTCCGGCGGACGTAGCGTCGAAGACGAACTCCACGTCGGCGAACTCGTCCATCCTCACGAGGCCGTCGATGCCCTCGTGCGTGGTGGCGACCTTCAGCCGCCCGGCACGGGCCAGGCCGTCGGAGTCCGGGTCGATGCCGACCATGGCCGCCATCTCCAGGCGTTCCGACAGTCGCAGAATCTTGATCATGAGGTCGGTGCCGATGTTGCCCGACCCGATGACGGCTACCTTGGTGCGGTCACTCATTGTTCTCACCCTCGCCTGCGGGTTCCGGGGCGAACCGGACGGACACATTGCCCAGGTGCGAAATCGAGGCGGCGAAGACGTCACCCGGAGCGGCGACGACCATCGGTCCCAGCGCACCCGTCAGGACGACGTCCCCCGCCTTCAGCGGATCGCCCAGTTCGGCCAGCGTGCGGGCCAGCCAGAGCGCGGCGTTCAACGGACTGCCGAGACAGGCGGCGCCGGTGCCTTCGGAGACGACATCGCCGTTCTTCGACATGCTCATGGAGACGGTGGCCAGATCCACCTCGTCGAGGCCCACGCGCTGCTCTCCGAGCACGTAGAGGCCGGAGGAGGCGTTGTCCGCGACGGTGTCGACGAACGTGATGTCCCAGTCGGCGATGCGGCTGTCCACGATCTCCAGCGCCGGCACCGCGTACTCGGTGGCGGCGATCACGTCGTCGATCGTGCAGTCGGCGTCGGGGAGGTCGGCATCGAGGACGAGGGCGACCTCCGCCTCCACCTTGGGCTGCAGCAGCCGGCCGAAGGGAATCCGGCCGTCCCGGGGGACCACCATGTCGGAGAGCAGTGCGCCGAAGTCGGGCTGATCCACACCGAGTTGGCGTTGCACGGCCTCCGAGGTGAGGCCGATCTTGCGTCCGACGAGACGGTGTCCCTCGGCGAGCCTTCGCTCGTTGTTCAGACGCTGGACGGCGTAGGCGGTGCCGACGTCCCCCGCGGAGATCAGGCTTCGGACCGGTGGGCACGGCTTCCCACCCGCGGCCGCGCCCGCCAGTAGGTCCGCGACCTCCTCGACAGCGGTGGACCATTCGGAGACAGGGGGGTTGGCGCCTGACATGAGCAGACCTCCGTAAGAAGGGTTTGCGGGGTTCCTCAGGTATAGAGGCACGTCACTTCATGTGCCAAGATTTGTTCCATGTCACGGAACAGTGCGACAGGGAATATGCTTGACAAGGCGGCTCTGATCCTGAATGTCTTCTATCCATCGGGAGGGGAGTTCCGCCTCACGGAATTGGTGGCGCGCACCGGACTGTCCAAGACCACGGCGTATCGGCTCGCCGGGAACCTGGTCCAGCTCGGATTTCTGGAACACACCGGGGAGCACTACCGCCTCGGCAACCACCTGTTCGAACTGGGTTCCCTGGTCTCCCGACGACTGGACCTGCGCGAGACCGCGCTCCCTTTCCTCCAGGACCTCTTCGAGAGCACACGTCAGACCGTGCATTTCGGCGTGCGGGACGGCTTCGACGTCGTCTACCTCGAGCGCATTCACGGCCACGACTCACTGGCGCTCCCGTCACGTATCGGCGGGAGACTGCCACTGAGCTGCACCGCTATCGGCAAGGCCCTCCTCGCCTTCTCCAAAGAGGCCGCCTGCGACCTCGACACACGAGAGCTGCCGCGTCTCACCCCGCACTCGATCACCGATCCCGCGGCGTTGCGCACCGCGCTCGAGCAGATCCAGGTCTCCGGTATGGCCTATGAGGAACAGGAAGCGGCCGTCGGCGTGAGCTGTATCGCCGCGCCGGTCTTCGCCGGCGCCACGGCCGTCGCGGCCCTCTCGGTCGCGGTCCCCCAGCAGCAGTTCCGGCCGGCCCACCTCGCGCCCGCCGTTCGGACGGCCGCGCTCGGGCTGTCCCGCGCGCTCCGCAACGGCGTGGCGCCCGGCAGGGATTCACCGCCCTCGCCGGAGTGACCTGACCGGACCGACGGTGGTCCCGGGGACCGCGGTGCACTGAGCCGGTACGGGGGTGCGGAACGGTCCGCCGTGGCAACGGCTTGAGTGTTGCGGCACATGGGCGTGCACGCCGGAACCGGCTGTGCCGTGATGCGGGGAGGTCCTGTTCACCGAGCGGGGCCACGGGCCGAGGCGGATCAGGAGGCGCTCCAACCGCCATCGATGGTCAGTTGGGTGCCCGTGATGGAGGTGGCTTCGGGGGAGCAAAGGAACGCGACGGCCCCGGCGACCTCGTCCGGGTCGACGAGGCGCTTCACCGCCGATCGTGCCAGCAGTACGTCGGCCACCACCTCGTCGACGCTCAGCCCATGGATCTCCGCCTGGTCAGCCAACTGGTCCTCCACCAGCGGAGTGCGCACATAGCCGGGGCACACGCAGTTGCTGGTGACCCCCTTGGCCGCCCCTTCCATGGCGATCACCTTGGACAGCCCTTGCAGACCGTGCTTGGCGCTGACGTACGCGGCCTTGTACTGGCTTGCGCGAAGGCCGTGGATGCTGGAGATGTGCACGATCCGTCCCCAGCGCCGCTCGTACATGTACGGAAGGACCGCTCGGCTGAGCAGGAACGGGGCTTCCAGCATCAACCGCAGCATGAAGGCGAACTTCTCGGGGCTGAACCGTTCGACCGGCGCCACGTTCTGGACCCCGGCGTTGTTCACCAGGATGTCCGCCTCGAGGTGCAGATCGCCGAGGTCGGCCGTGCGGCTCAGGTCCAGCACCAGCGCCTCGCCACCGATGCGCTCGGCCACCCGCGCCGCGCCTTCCGCGTCGACGTCGCACACCACGACATCAGCGTGCAGCGCGGCCAGTCGCGCCGCCACGGCCGCACCGATACCACTCGCCGCGCCTGTGACCACCGCACGCCGCCCGGAGAGGTCGGAGCCCGTCGGGGTGATCATCATGACGCCGACGGAGCGAAGGGATTGCCGCTCGCGTGTCGGTGGCCCCAGACGTCCGGGGTCCCGAAATCGTGTGGCACCCAGTCATCATCCACCTCGATTCCGCCGCATCCGATCTCCAGGTGGAATCCACTGGGGTTCTTGATGTAGAAGGAGATCGCCTTGTCGTTCATATGCCGACCGAGGCCGATCGAGACGGGCACCCCATCGCGTTCCGCCCGATCATGGGCTCGTCCCACGTCATCGATCGAGTCGTGCTCGATCTCGAGATGATGTATGGATGTCGTTTCCGCTCGCGCGAGCGCGATGCTGTGATGCGTCCTGTTGCAGCGCAGGAAGTACAGGCCGGGGGCTCGATAATCGGTCAGCCTGAACTCGAGAACCGACTCGTACAGTTCGCGGAGTTCGTCGAGCTTGGGGCTGGCCAGTACCAGGTGGCCGAGACCGATGACGCCCGGGCTCGCGTCGACGGGGCGGGCGGGGCCGGTGCGGGCCTTGGCCGCACCGACCGCCAACTCCACGCGGTAGCCGACCGGGTCGGTGAACCAGCGGAGGTGGGTCGCGCCCCGGAGCTCCCTCTCTTCCTCGACGCCCTCATGGACGCTGAAGCCGGCCGTGGTCAGCCGTCCTGTGATTCTGTCGAGTTCACTGGGCGAATCCACGATCCAGCCCACCTCGCGGGGGCGGTCCTCCGCTGACGGGTAGAGCGCCAGGCGGTATTTGTACACGTCGAGGGCGGCCAGGGCGACGTCCTCCGTGCCGATTTTGTCGAACACGACGCCGACTCCCAGTGTGCGGCCGAGAAGGTCGGTCCACGCATCGAGATCAGTGACATCGAGACCGACGTAGCCCAGCTTGGCGATACCCATGCCGGATTCACCCCTCCCGGGCTGCGGCCGCGGCCCCGCCGAGCAGGAATTCACGGACGATGGCGTTGAACTCGGGCGCCCGCTCGTACTGCACCCAGTGACGGCAGTGAGGCAGAACGCGGAGTTCGGCGTTGGGGATGCCGTGGAGGATCCTGGTCGCCCAGGTCAGTGGAACGGTCTGATCCTCCCGTCCCCAGACGAGCAGGGTGGGCGCGGAGATGAGACCCAGGTCGGGGGTGAGGTCACCGAAGTTGGGGGGAATCGGCAATTCTGGGTGGGCACGCAGGCTCGACTCGTATCGTTCATCGATCAGGGCATCCGTCGCGAGGGCCTCGTTGTACACCATGAGGCGGACGAACTGCGCCATTTCATCGCGCGAGGGCTTCTCGGACGCCATGTAGGCGAAGAGGTGCTCCAGACCGACCGGCCACGGAGGCGCGTCCGTCGGGAGCACCCCGCCCGGTGCCATGAGAACGACGCGGTCCACGCGGTCCGGGTGGGCCATGGCGATCCGCATGGCGACGGCACCGCCGTACGAGTTGCCGACGAGATGGGCCCGCTCGATCCCGAGAGCGGTCATCGCCCGGCGCACTCGCTCAGCCGCGTGGAAGATCAGCGGCTCATCCGTCGCCGGCCTCGGAGAACGACCCCAGCCCGGGAGGTCCACGACGATGTTCCGATGGTCCTCGAACGCCGGCAGATTGCCGCCGAAGTTGCTCATGCCCGTGGCACCCGGCCCCGAGCCGTGCAACCAGATGACCGGACTGCCGGTGCCGGACTCGACGTAGGCGAGTTCCGCGTCCCCGACATCCACTGTGCTGGTCACTCTCACACCCCCAGACTGATTGTATGTAGCGCTCACTATACTGAAACCAAGGGTGGTATCAAGCGCTTGCGCCGCTCAGTTCTGCCACCGTCGCAGGTACGGGCGGGCGCGACCTCAAGGCGCGGCGGCCACCGTCGCGGCGACGGCCCCGAAGCCGTCGGACCGCTGCGGGGCCTCGGCCCGTAGCGGGCGCCGACCGGGACCGACGATCGGAGCCGGTCACGCTTCCTTCGGACCGCGCTGCACGGGCGCCCGCCCGTGCAGCGGCAGTGGCACATGTCCGGTGACCGGCCCGTTGCCGCGCCCCTCCCCCGTCCGCTGAACTCGGCGCCGTCCTGACCGCGTTCCCTCGACGACCGAGGTCTCGCGCGTGACACGGAGTTCCGGGGCCTGCCGTGCGGCTCCGGGTCGCTTCAGGGCCGCACTGCGGGTCCGATCATGCGACGCTATACGGCGCCCTTGGCGACTTCGGGCACAGCCGGCGACTCATCCGTGTTCCGGCGAGAGCCTTCGTGACGGAGAAGAATCGTGGAGATGGCACCGATGACGGCCGGTATCGCGAAGACGCGGAACATGGATTCCGGGACCCATCCCGCCTCGAGCAGGAAACCCGCGAACAGGGGGGCCAGCACGGCACCGAGCCGACTGACCGCCACCGCCATGCCGAGCGCGGTGGCGCGGGCTTCCGCGGGATAGACAGTCGGAATGATGACGTTGATGCCCGAAACCGAACCGTTGAGAAGAAGTCCGACGAGCACCGCGACCAGCAGGGCGCCGGCCAGCGATCCGAGCGAGACAGAGAAGAGGATGAGCGCGAGTGCGGCGACACCGAAGTAGACCGCAGTCAGCCGCCGGGGCTCGACGCGAGATGCCAGCAGCCCCAGCAGCACAGCTCCCATGACACCGCCCAGGCTGAAGAGCACGCCACCGCTGATGCCCTGCTGATTGGACATACCCGCTTCGAGCAGCAGAGTGGGGGTCCACGAACTCGCGAAGTAGAAGGTCGTCATCGCCGAGGTGAAGGCGAACCAGATCAGCACGGTGCGAAGGGCGTTGCGACCACGGAACAGTGACTCGATCGCCGCCTTGCGAGAGGACGTCCGCCTCTCGGGCAGCTCACGTACCTCACCGTGCCCCATCGAGACGAGGATCCGGTTCAGCCTGTTCAGAGCGTCACGGGGACGGCATGCGACGAGGTAGTCCATGGACTCGGGAAGGAAACGGAGTCCCAGCCCGAACAGGACCGCTGTGGCGATGCTTCCGATGATGAAAACGGATCGCCATCCGTATGGACTCAGAAGAAGGCTCGTACTGATGCCGGCGATGACTGAGCCCAGGCCGTATCCCGTGGTGATCAGAGCGATGGCAAGCCCTCTGCGCCTGTTGTTGGCGTACTCGGAGGCGAGCACCGGCAGGCTCGCCGCCATTACTCCCACTGCCGCTCCGGTTGTCAGCCGGCTGGCGACCAGTTGCCCGAAATTCTGCGACATCGCCGCGAACAGCATACCCAGCGATGCCATGGCCAGACCGCTGAGCGTCAAGCGGCGTCGGCCCACACGATCGGCGAGCGGGGCGATGAATAGCGCGCCGAATGCCATACCTGCGAGGCCACTGCTCAGCAGTACTCCCACTTGCGAGGGGGAAAGACCCCATTCACGAGCGATCGTCGGGCCTACGAAGGAAGTCGCCAGGAGGTCGAACCCGTCGACCAGATTCATGGTGAGACACAGCGCCACCGCACTGATTTGGGCGCGACTCATCGGCCCGTCTTTGATCTGCTCAAGAATGCTCATGAAGACCTCGCTTCATTGCGATGCCTGGTCCGACTTCGTCGGAGAGCTCCGCGAGGGAATGGTGATGGGGCGTCACCGCGAGGAACACATCACGCACCCCGACACCTGTATGTAACGCTCACTCTACCTACACGAGATGGGCATGGCTAGATTTCGGCGGCCTCCAACCCGGACGCTTTCCACGTCCAGGCACCGCATATCCGACGACATTTAATTGGGTCGACCATGCATATAAACTCGTGTAATGCCCACGGAATCCGGGCCCTACGGAGCTTCCGATACCGGCCACGATGCCCGCCGGCGGCGAGCCCCCTCCCGCGGCGCGGCGATGATGTCCGCATTCCGGCAGGTCACGCGTCGGTCCGATACGACGGCCCTTCCGAGCGCACTCGTCGGCAGCACACCGCCGGTCGAGCGAAGCGGTCCGACGAGAGGCCGGAGTCGGGCAGCGAACCGTCCTGAAGGCCGGCCCGCACGGAAGGACACCTCGCCCGCCGCTCCGGCATGCCGAGCGAGAGCACCCGGTGACGGCCATGCGGAGACCGGGTCGGCATCGCCCCCGCGGTGGGTCAGCCCTGCGGGGAACGCGTCACGATCCAGTCAAGCTCCGCTCCCGGCTCCACGATCCGCACCTCTCCGGCCGCCCTTCCGGGGTCGGCGCCGACAGAGACCGGCGCATGGGACGCGATGGCTGGCAGAGCGCTCGCCGAGCCGGTCACCACCGCCAGGGCGAAGCCCAGGAAAAGGATGTAGCGACGGAGAGCCATGGAGATACCACCAAGAGAGGGAGAACGTTCGGTACATCTGCATTGATTAAACGAGACACTCTGGCCCCCTGTCAAGACCGAACGTTCTGCCACGTGGTGGCACGGCGGGACGAGTCGGAGCACGAGAGGCGCCGGCGCCATCCCCTGAGGCGCGGACACTGCCCTCCGGAGCCGTCCGAGCTGCTCCACGACGCCGTCGCGCGCCGCTTCGAACGCGGCAGCCGCACCCCGCTGGACGCGATCCGCCGCCCCACCCGGCGTTATCACGGCGCCGCCGGGCGCCGGTGCCCCGGGCCCGCCCGAGCGCCGGCAGGAGCACGGTAGACACGTCAGCAGCGGGGGTCGGCCGCACGGGCTCCCGCGAAGGGGCACGCCGTTCGTCCAACCCAGCACCTGGCACTTGCTGTTCTCTCGAGAAGGAGATGCGCCCACACGGTGCGGCAGTTTTTCGCTTATTCCTCGCTTCCGCGCGAGTGCCGTACGATCAAGAGCCCTCACCCTCTCATTCGCCAGGCTCCGAGCTGTGCGTTCGGGCTGGAGCGTGATTCGCGTCGGACGCCTCGACCGCGATGCGTGGCGTTTTCTCCGCACCCTTCAGTGCGCCCTACCCGGGCCCGTGTTCTGTCGCATTCGCGGAGAACTCGGATATGACCCATCGAACGTCGTCGGCCGGTGACTTACTCACGCCCCGGAGCCACAGGACCGCTGCGGCAGCACGCAGGGCTTCCGGCACTCGGGTGAGTCCGGGAGCACGGCCGTCTCGAAACGGTGCCGCGCCGGCAGTCCGGCCGGCGACATGACGGACCTCCTCTCCAAGCCACCGGAGTGCAGACTGCGGACTGGGGCCCGTATGGTCATCAATGACCAGTATGTAACGTTCACTATACTGATGGCGGAGATTACCGCAAGTGGGCGGGTTCAGGGAACATAATGCCGGTTCGGGCCGAGCGAGCACTCCGGCACACGTACTTGGAAGTAGAACTCGGCAGTAATCTTCTGTCCGACCGGACCGCACAGCGGGCAGGTCGGTCAGAGGCCAAACACACGCCGCCTGTATTCCCCCGCGTCTCGCATGGCAGACAGTCACTCAATGGCCTATCTCACGAACACACGCTGTTCATTTTCCTTTACACAGGGCGTAGGTTCTAGCCGTTAGTGAGCGGCAAGGCCGGTAGCGGAGCTGTCATGCCCGCAGCCCGGGACCGCACGCGCGGCAGGCGTGGAGGGAGCAGCGGATCGCTGCGTTCTCCGCTGTCGAGGGTCACTGCGACGCGTGAGGCAGCCGGCATCACTGGAGGCCCATCGCGACCGTCCGTCCCCTGGAGTGACAGCATGCCCAGCACAGAGCTTGATTGCACACTGCACCTTGTCGTCGCCCCAGGGCGAACCATCCCCGTGTCAGCCCGCTTCTCCTACCGGTCAAGAGATCCCTACGGCATTCATGTCGCCTTCCACCTCGGAGAGCACCCCCCGGTCAACTGGGTCTTCGCACGCGACCTCCTGGCGGAGGGCACCGTCCGGCCCAGCGGGCTCGGTGACGTGCGGATATGGCCCGAGGAGGGAGGGGAAGCAGACTCCCTGGGCCTTGAGTTGGCCTCGCCCTACGGGCATGCGCGGCTGAACATGCCCTTGGACGTGATGACGGCGTGGCTGGGGCAGACCTACCGCGTGGTGCCCGCCGGCTTCGAGGAGGCAGCGCTGGATCTCGACGGCGAACTGTCCCGACTGCTGGGCGAAGTCAGCTGACATCGCCCAGCAGCCGTCCCGTTCGGTCCGATCGATTCGCCGGCCATGCCACACGTCCTCGGGTCAGCAGCGCTCGAGCCGACGCAAGCCACCCGTCTGGGACAGCCGGGAGGGCCGCGCAGCACGAACCCCGACCGGGATCGAGCGACGCTTCGCGGCACGAGAAGCGCGAGGACTCGATGCCCCGCGGAAGGTCGGGCGCGCCGGACGGGGCGGAGGCGGCTGGACGTACCCGGGTCCGCACCGAGGCCGACGAGGCCTCGTCCAGGGCGTCGGGCGCCCGTCAAACGGTCGCCCGGCGGCAGGTCCGGTCAGTTGCCCGACGATGGGCCGTAGAGCTGCGCCGGGTCGCCGGCGAGGGCCGACTTGACGAAGCGACTGGGGTCGTCGACCACCACCTCGATGGCCCCTGCCTGCACGCCGTCGAGGGCGGCGCGGGCGACATCCGCCGGGTCGATCTTGGGTGCGTCACGTCCCGCCATCATGTCGGTGTCCGCGGCCGCCAGATGCACGCCTTGGACGAGGGTCTTCTGGCCGGCGAGTTCGACGCGCACGCCGTTGGTCATGTTCCACTCGGCGGCCTTCGCCACCGAGTACGAGCCCGAACCCTCCGCCGTGGCCACCCACGACAGCACGGAAAGGAGATTGACGATCGCGCCCCCGCCGTTGGAGGCCAGAACCGGGGCGAAGGCGCGGATGACTCTCAGGGTGCCGAAGAGGTGTGTCTCCAGATCCTGCCGGACCATGTCCAGGTCGTCGGTCAGGAGGTGCGCACCTGTGCTGATGCCGGCGTTGTTGACCAGCAGCGTCACGTCCTGCGCCGCTTTGGCCGCCGCTGAGATCGACTCCTCGTCCAGCAGGTCCAGGTGCAGCGGCCTGATCCGCGGGTCCCGGATGCCAATCGATTCCGGGCGTCGAGCGGTCGCGTAGACCCTCTCGGCCCCGCGCTCCAGCAATTGCTCGACGAAGCGCCGGCCGATCCCTCGATTGGCCCCGGTCACGAGTGCGGTGGAACCGGCGATGTCCATGATCATTCCTCTGCTAGGGCGGGCGTACGGTCTGACC
Organism: Streptomyces sp. NPDC048584; assembly: GCF_043199595.1. NCBI lineage: Bacteria > Bacillati > Actinomycetota > Actinomycetes > Kitasatosporales > Streptomycetaceae > Streptomyces > Streptomyces sp. NPDC048584. Next base: position 305,111 of record NZ_JBICWF010000007.1, on the reverse strand, counting down.
CGCTCCGTGTTGCCTACGCTAGAACTTGACGTCAACGTGAAGTGCAAGTCGACGGTGGCGACCACACGAGGAGCAAGGAGTCGCGATGCGCATCGGCGAACTGGCCGATCGGGCCGGAGTCAGCACGCGGGCCCTGCGCTACTACGAGGAGCAGCTTCTCCTCAGTCCTCAGCGCACGGCGGGCGGCCAGCGCTTCTACCCCGAGGCAGCCGTCGACCGGGTCAGGCTTATTCAGCAGCTCTATACCGCCGGCCTCGGCAGCCGCCTGATCGTCGCGCTCCTGCCCGCCATCGACGCCCGCGTGGTGGGCCCCGAGCTGCTGGACCGTCTGCTCCACGAGCGTGCCCGTATCGAAGCGAAGACCGCTGAGCTGCAGGCCGCGAGCAGAAGACTCAATGTACTGATCGAACTCGCCACGCACCCTGACACCGAACCGTGCCCGGCCTCACTCGATCCGGACCCGAGCGGCGCGCGACGGGCCAGCGCACCTCGCAGGGGTGCCGGCGACGACGTGGAACCGTCCCGGTTCGGCGGTGACCCGGCATACGGCGCTTCATCGGGCGGCCTGCGGCCTGAGGGCAGCCCTCGCCCGCCGGAGAAGGGCTGACCGAGGCCGCCGGCGCGGGCAACCGGCCCCGCACCACCGCCCCGCCTCACCCAAGTCGGTCCGCAGCAGCGTCAGCGGAGTGTCGGTGGGCGGACGGCGGGCCGGCCGGCACGGCGGCGTCCCGCATACCGTCACCGAAGATCGCGGACCGGTACCGACAGGCGCTGCGGAGAGCGACTCACGCTCCGGACCGGGTACTCCGGCCAGTCGCCCCCCGACGTGTCCGTACACGGCCCGGCCGGCGCCCGGGGGGGATCGGGATCACCGGCACGAGCCGGCGGATACGGTCAGATTTCAGCCGGGAGCGCCTGCTCGCACCAGATGACCTTGCCGTCCGGTGTCTGCTGTGTGCCCCAGCGCTGGGTGAGCTGCGCAACGAGCATCAGGCCACGGCCGCCCTCGTCGAACGCGCGGGCTCTGCGCAGATGCGGCGCCGTGCTGCTGCCGTCGATCACCTCGCAGATCAGTGATCGGTCGCGGATGAGCCGCAGCTGGATGGGAGAGCTGCCGTATCGGATGGCGTTCGTGACCAGCTCGCTGACCACCAGCTCGGTGACGAACCCGGCCGCCTCACAGCCCCAGTCACGCAACTGGCGGACGACGTGCGCGCGGGTTCCCGCCACCGCTTCGGGGTCGGCGGGTACATCCCAGGTGGCGACCTGGTCGGCGTCGAGCTGCCGCACTCGTGCCAGCAGCAGCGCAGCATCGTCGGTTCGGTGGTCCGGCAGGAGCGCCTCAACGACCTGGTCGCACAGGGCGTCCGTCGAGGTGTGAACGCCCGACAACTCGAGCAGCAGCCGATCGAGTCCCGTGCCCACGTCCTGCTGCCGGGCCGCGATCAGGCCGTCGGTGTAGAGCGCGAGGAGGCTGCCTTCCGGCAGCTCCACCTCGACGGATTCGAACGGCAGTCCGCCCAGACCGAGTGGGGGACCGGCAGGCAGGTCCAGGAAAGCGGACGTCCCGTCCGGCCGCACCACTGCCGGTAGGGGGTGGCCGGCGCGGGCCAGGCAGCAGCGACCGGACACCGGGTCGTAGACGGCGTACAGACAGGTGGCTCCGATCTCGCTCGCGGCAACTCCTTCCGCACCTGTCTCGGACTCGGAAGCCAGTCGGATCACGAGGTCGTCCACGTGGGTCAGCAGTTCGTCCGGAGCCAGGTCGACGTCCGCGAGGGTGCGCACCGCGGTGCGCAACCGGCCCATGGTCGCCGAGGCTTGGAGGCCGTGCCCGACCACATCGCCGACCACGAGCGCCACCCGTGCCCCGGACAGGGGGATGACGTCGATCCAGTCGCCGCCCACACCGAGCTCGGGAGCGCCCGGCAGGTAGCGAAAGGCCGCCTGTACGGCGGACTGCTCCGGCAGTCGTTGAGGCAGCAGGCTCCGCTGCAAGGTCAGGGCCGCCGTGCGCTCCCGCGTGAAACGCCGGGCGTTGTCGAGGCAGACCGCGGCTCGGGCCACCACTTCCTCCGCCAGGGTCAGGTCCTCGTCATCGAAGGGTGGGGAGTGCCGCGAACGGAGGAACATCGCCACGCCCAGCGTCGTGCCGCGGGCATCCACGGGCACGATCATCCAGGAATGGAACCCGTACTCCTGCACCTTGGCCATGCGCAGGGGGTCCTCCAGCACCCACGCCGCCTCGCTCGGGGTCCGGTACAGCGCGGAACGCCCGGTGGCCAGGCAGTGGGCCTGCGCCGAGTTCGCCGGGTAGAAGTCGACGTCGCCCACGGAGACCACGGCTTCCGGCGTGCCCTCGTGAATGGACCGGTTCGCCACCCGGCGCAGCACGGCCCCCGTGGCCCGACCGTGCGGGGGCTCCTCGCCGCTGAGGAGCGCGTCCACCAGGTCGACGCATACGTAGTCGGCGAGCCGCGGAATCGCCAGGTCGGCCAGTTCCTGCCCGGTGCGCATCACATCCAAGGTGCGGCCGATGCTGATGCTGGCTTCGTTCAGCAGCGCCAGTCGCTCCTGAGCACTTCGCCGCTCGGCCGTGTCGGTCACCGTGACGCACACGCCGACCGCCTGCTCCGCCGGACCGCGCAGGGGCGCTACCGAGGCGGTGAAACCCCGTTCGTGAACGGGGTCGGACAAGGTCCTGACCCGGACGGGGAAACCCTCATCCGCCTGCCCCGACTCCAGCACCCGGCGCATCCGGGCTTCCCACTCCTCGACACCGATCCCGATCAGGGCTGCGGACAGGCCCTGACCGACGTGCTCCTCGTCGGATGCGCCCAGCAATCTCCGCATCTCGCCGTTCTGCAGTACGCAGTGCAAGCGGGCGTCGTAGATCGCCACCGCGACGGGGCAGTCGGTCCGAAGCCAGTGCGTCAGCGTGTGCCCCGTCGGAAACGGCTCCACCGTCTCGTGGGCCAGCAGCCACAGCGGTTCCTCGCCGGTGCCGTCGCCCAGGCGGGACGCCCGTACGGGCACCTGCCGGCTGTCACCCTCCAGGCCCCGGATCTCGAGCGTGCCGCGCCATTCGTCCGGGCCGGTGAGCCATCGGGGCTGTGTCCCCAGCAGGTCGACCACCGGGCGGCCGACGGCCTCGGTGGAGTCGAGGCCCACCAGCTGAGCCGCACTGGTGCTCCAAGCCACGACACGGCCGCGAGCGTCCGTCACAGCCAGTGGCGTACCTGGGTCTCCGGAACGCGTGTGCGCTCCGGGGGACGCGATGACACCGTCATCCATGCATTCCAGGGTGACCCCGGGGCCGTGAACAATCAACCGGCCGGTGGCGGCACACTCGGACGGCACGGTCGCTCAGGCCGGAGAGTGACCTCGTTGATGCGCCGAGTCCGACGGTGCCGAGCCGGGGCCGGTTCGCGCTCGACGGCGGTGCGTGAGCGGCCCATCCTGGCGAACGGGTCCCGGCCGGGTACCCCGCCGCCAGGGCGGCGGGGTACCCGACTCAGGGCACTTTCGGGGTCGCGCGCATACCGTGGTGCACATAGCTCTCGCCGGTGGGCAACGAGTAGAACGTCACCGGGACCCAGGACGGACTGTCGGCGTACCGCACGAGGAACTGGCTGTCCGAGACGGGCACCAGCGTGGTCTCCTGGACGGGTTCCGGCACCAGGTGCGCGAGCGGCCCGGTCGTCGCGTACCGCAACCGCAGTCCGTCCGTGCCCTCGATGATGTCGATGCGCGTCCCGGCCCGCTCGTACCGCCCGAGGTACCGACGGGCGTCCACCGGTACCGGTCCGGCAGGTGGCCGCGGCGGCTCGGGCAGGGCCACCCCGGCCAGTTCGGCGAAGATCTCCCCGAACAGCTCCCGGTACAGGTCCTTCGCCGCGCCACCGTTGGTCAGGAGCGTGACGGCCAGGTCCTGCTCGGGCAGCACCCGCAGGAACGCCGACTGCCCGAGCGTGGCCCCGTCATGCCCGATCAGCCGGTGGCCGTCCCAGCCGAAGCGGATCCAGCCGAGACCCCAGGAGTCCCCGAGCGTGAGCGTGTCCGGCAGCTCGACCTGCTGCTCGGTCATCGCCCGCGCCGCATGCTCCGAGAGCAGCCGTGCCCCGTCCGGGGTGGTGCCGCCTGCCAGGTGCAGACGGGTGAAGGCGAGGACATCCTCGGCCGTGGCGGTGATCAGACCGGCCGGCCCTGCCGAGCGCGGCAGGCTCCAGGCGGGGACCGGACGGGGTGGCTCGTCCCCCTCGGCGTCGTGGCCCATGGCGGTGCGGAAGCGCAGCGCGTCCTCCGGCAGGGTGACGGTGTGCTCCAGGCCGAGCGGGACGCACAGCCGCTCGCGCAGCGCACGGTCCCAACTCATGCCGGTCAGCTTCTCGATGACCCGCCCGGCGAGCACGAACCCGGAGTTGCAGTACGAGAAGGTCACGCCCAACGGATGGTTCTGCGCGGCCTCGTCCAACTGGCCGACGAAACGTTCCAGGCAGTCGTCGCCGCGTCCGGTGTCGGTGAACACGTCCCCGTCGATGCCACTGGTGTGGGCCAGCAGGTGGCGCATGGTCACCCGCTGTGCCACCTGCGGGTCGGCGAGACGCAGCTCCGGCAGGACATCGGTGACCGGGGCGTCCAGGTCGAGGACGCCCTCGTCGACGAGTTGCATGGCCAGGGTCGCGGTCCACACCTTGGTGATGGACCCGATCTGGAAGAGGGAGTCACGCGTGACTGTCACCCCGGTGGCCTTGTTGAGCACTCCGCAGGCGGCCACATCGGTGTGCGGACCACGGGCGATGCCCAGGACCGCGCCGGGTACCCGGTGCCGTTCGGCCAGTTCGGTGAGCCGTCGACGCCAGTACGGCACATCGACGGAGCGCACGGCGGGCTTCGCCGAGGAGGCGGGCGTGGACCCGCCGGCGTGCCGCTCGATCCAGTCCACGAGGCGGCGCGCGTAGTCGGTGCGGTGCGAGGGCGGGCCGTCGAGGAGGAACAGGTGCGAGCCACCGGGGTACAGCACCAGTCGGGTGGGCACACCCTTCGCCTTCAGGGCGTCGAACCACTGCTCGGCCCGGCCGACGGGACACCGCTCGTCGGCCGCACCGTGCAGGATGAGCGTCGGGGTGCGCACGTTCTCGACCCGGGAGTACAGGGAGATCCCGGTGTACGGGTCGCGGTCCCGCCAGGGCGGGACGCCCACCTCGGTGGCGGCCGTCCGGTGCGCCGCATCGCTGGTGCCGCACATGCTGGTGAGATCACTGCTCGTCGCTCCGGCCACGGCTGCGGTGAAGCGGTGGTCGCGGCCGGTGAGGTAGCCGGTCATGTAGCCGCCGTGACCGTACCCGGCCACAGCGAGCCGTTCGGGATCGGCGATGCCCTCGGCGACCAGGGTGTCGATCGGTTCGAGGAAGTCCTGTGCGCCGGCGGTGCCCCGGGCACCGAGGGTGGCGGTGAAGAAGGCTTCGCCGTGGCCGTCGCTGCCGCGCGGGTTGAGCAGGAGCACCGCCCAGCCGCGGGCGACCAGCTCGTGATGGTAGAGGTGTACGGGATCCGCCGCGCCGTTCCAGGCGTGGTGCGGGCCACCGTGGATGTCGAGCAGCAGCGGCGCGGGGTGGGTGCGCTCCGGATCGCGCAGCAGCCTGCCGTGCACCGTACCGCCGTCGGAGATCTTGAACTCCCGTTCCCGCGCGGGGAGGAGTCGCACGTCGCCGAGCGCCGCGCCGTGCCGGGTGAGCACGCGTTCCCGGCCGGTGGCCCGATCGACGGCCACGATCTCGCCGTAGCTCCCGGGGGTCGCCAGGACCACTACGACGGTGGTCCCGGCCGCGGACAGGCCGGAGACCACGCGGTCCGGGCCGCCGATGAGCGGATGCGGCGCACCGCCTGCCGTGTCGACCGCGTACAGATGGCTGCCGCCACGGTCGCGCACGCAGAAGAAGGCCGTGCGGGCGTCATCGGTGGCCCGGGGCGGGGCACCGGGGCAGGCCGGGCAGCCCGGCATCACATCGCGGTCGAGGTCACGCGTCAGGTCGACCGTGGGGCCGCGGTCCAGGGGCACCCTCAGCAAGCCGACGTGTCCCGGCCGGGTGCTGGTGCGCCCGACGACCAGCAGGGCGTCACCTTCCGCGGTCCAGGTGACGGCTTGGCTGATGCCCGTACCGCCGCCCACGAGCCGGGGCCGCGTACCCGCCTCGTGTTCGGACACGTCCACGACGTAGGTCTCGGAGCCCAGCGTGCCCTCGGCGGCGGGGCCGCGGGCGACGCAGTAGGCCAGACTGCGGCCGTCGGGCGACCAGGCCGGAACGCCGGCGTGCCAGTCCCCGTCGGTGATCTGCCGAACCCGGCGGTGGGCGAGGTCGAGGACATGCAGATGGCTGCGGACCGTGCCCACGAGGCCACCACGGACGACATCGTGATCAAGGCGGTCCACCACGACCGGTGGTGGCGTCGTCGACCCGGCATGGGGTGAAAGCCGTCGGTCCACCGGGGCGGTGAAGGCGATCGCGGCGCCGTCGGGACTCCACACCGGCGTCCCGGCCCCCAGCGGCAACTCGGTGACCGGCTCCGGTTCACCGCCGTCGGCCGGCAGCAGCCATACCTGCGCGGGGCCGTCGCCGCCGCGCAGGAAGGCGATCCGGTCGCCGTCGGGGGACCATGCGGGCGCGGTGTCGGCGTGGCCGCGGCTGAGTCGGCGCGCCGCCCCGGATCCGGTCGGAACGGTCCACAACGCCCGTTCGTCCCGGTCGTGCTCGCGGTCCGCGGTGCGCAGCACGTACACCACGCGAGAGCCGTCCGGTGACAGGGACGGCTGCTCCGGCAGCGCGATGGAATGCAGATCGTCGATGCCCATGGGTCGAGTCAAGGCGGGCTGTCTCCTTGTGACGGGTACGGATGCGGTGGACGTGTGCGGGGTGACGACCTCCTCCCCCACTGCCCGGGACAGGAGGTTCGGGTCGGTCACAGGCCCGGTGGGCCGTGTGGGGGCGGAGGTGCGGGTGCGTACCGGCGTCGCCGTGGCATGCCGGGTGGGCCGGTGTCCGCGTCATGCCGTACCGGCTCGTGACCGGCTGCAGCGGGCCGGCACCGGGGCGGGGTGAGGCTGAGCAGGGGGCCGTTGCGCGGCCCGGCGATTGCGGGGTGCCGTCGCGCCCGCCCGTGCCGCCCCAGCGGCACGACTGCCCGCGGAGAGCGAGGCGGTACCGAAACTTCTGCGAGATGCATGCTTGCCCCTAGAAGAGAGATAGGCGCTGCGGGGAGGACAGGTGCCGGTGTGACAGTCGTCGAATTCGAGGACGGCACCACTGGACAGCTGTCGGGCGATTTCAGGCGGCGCAAGGCCGATAGTGGGCCGGAACGGAATCCGACTGACTGTCATCCCCCCGAGCGAGGCACACTGATGAACTCATTTCCGCATTTCCGCCCGACTGTGAACGCCGGCGACCTCGTGGCGATCTCCGGACAGATAGGCCTCGCCGACGGCCGCCTGGTGGACGGTGGCGCAGCCGAGCAGACGGAACAGACCCTGGCCAACTTGCTGACCGTGCTGGAGACGGCGGGACTGGCGGCCTCCGACGTGGTCAAGGTCAACATCTACCTGACCACGATGGAGGACTACGCCGCCTTCAACGAGCGGTACAACGCGTTCTTCGGCTCCGAGGCGCCCCCGGCCCGCACCTGCGTGGCGGTGCACGAGCTTCCGTTCGGCGCGCTGGTCGAGCTCGAGGCCTGGGCCCGCCGAGGCTGACCGCCCAGCGCGGTGGCTTCACTGCTTCACGCCCCCCTCGCGGGCTCCCGGTTCGCTCTCGGACGGTGCGTCACGGCGCGGCCGGACCGATGCCGTTCGCGCTTCGCGCATGGGAGCCTCCTCGTCAGCCCGTGGTGCGCCCGGCGACCACACCGAGGATCGCGCCGAGTGACCGGATACCGGACTCCGGCCCCACCAAGACTCGCGCAAGCAGTACGGCCGGACATGTGGCGCGCGTCGTGTTCTGTGCACCGGTGCTTCTACACCTGTCGTACGTCCTGCGGCGCCGGCTGTGGTGGCCGCCGAGGCCGATCACCACTGCATCAGGAGTTCGTCGGTAGCCGTCAGGCGCTGACCCGACAGCGTCGCGTGCGTCAGTTGTCACATCAGGGATACCCATGACATGACGGATGTCGCATGCGCGTGGTACGACTGGGGAGCGCCGACCGAGTTCGTGGGCGGTCAGGCGTGGTTCTGCGACAGGACGGATGGTGAGTCGCGTGCTCGAAGAGCTTCAGCGCGTGGTCGACGCACTCGCGCGTCGACTCGGGCGAGCGGTCGCCGTGGACGACCTCGACTTCAGGCTGCTGGCCTACAGCGCTCACCTGGGCGAGGGCGACGAGATGCGCGCACGGGTCATCCTGAACCGTGAGGCCCCGCCCGAGGCCGTGGCGTGGTTGCGCCGTCGGCGTCTCGGGCGCGCGAGGGGACCTGTGCGGCTCCCGGCCGACGACGATCTCGGGATTGTGCCGCGGGTGGTCGTGCCCATCCTGTACCAGGACGTGCGCTTCGGCTATCTGTGGCTGCTCGACGCAGAGGGTTCACTGACCGACGAGCAGCTCGGGCTCGCGTCGACCGCGGCTGCCGACGCCGGCGCCATCTGCTTTCGCGAGCGCATCGTCTCGCAGCTGCGCACAGCCCGCGAGGGCGAGCTGGTACGCGATCTGCTCTCGGAGGACGAACAGGTGAGAGGCGTGGCCTCGGCCAGGCTGGTCGAGGGCGGCCTGTTCGCGCCACGGGGCGACGTCACCGTCGTCGTCGCCCGTCCGCTTCCTGCCGATGCGGACGGTGTCGACGAGGACGACCGGATAGCTCTCCAGGCCGCTCTGACCATGCTCTTCAGTCGACTCGGCGATCGCGGGAGCCTGCGCCTGGTCCGGCCGGATCACGCGGTCCTGGTCATCCCGACCGCGACGCTTCGACGCTCACCGGAATTGCCGGAGACCCTCAGGACGACCGCCTTGCAACGGCTGGGCAAGAGCGCGAAGTGGCGTGACGTACATGTGGCCACGGGCAGCCCGGCCGGGCGACTCGACGACGCCGTGACCTCCTACACGCAGGCACTCGAGGCTCTGCGTGTGGCGGAGGTCGTCCCCTCGTTCGCCCCTCTCGTCGCACACGAGGCCCTGGGCATCTACGCGCTGCTCGCCGGCCGGCCCTTCGACCAGCTCGGCACCCATGGAGTCCACCCGGCGGTGCGGCGGTTGCTCGACGCCGACCGCGAGCTCTTCACCACGGCGGAGCTGTATCTGGACAGGGCGGGTGACGCCCGGGCGACCGCGGCAGAGCTTGGACTGCACCGCGCGAGCGTCTATCACCGCGTGCGCCGTATCGAGGACATCACCCGGCTCGACCTCTCGGACGGGCAGCATCGCCTCCTTCTCCACCTCGGTATCAAGGTCTCCCGGCTCCTGGGCCTCGCCTGAGCCGTCCCGGGCGTGGTCGACCACCGCGGCGCTCCGTCACGGTCGTCTTCACGTCGCTGCGGCGGGCGGCCCGGTGCTGAACGTGAGGGCGACGCGGACCGGGGAGCCGACCGGCACCTGCCACTTGCTCGGCCGCCTCAGGGCGTCCTCTCGTAGAGCGTCCCTGCGCGGATCAGGGTGGGGCGTCCGTCCGCGTCCGGGTCGTAGAACTGCACGGCCCGGTACGCCCCCGGGCTGCCGAGCTCCAGGGAGAACCGGTGCCGCTCGCTGTCGATGCAGACGAGCGGCAGGGGCTCCCCGCCACCGGACGTGCCGCCCATGAGCCGTTCCCAGGCGACCAACTCGGGTGAGGGTGTCGTCCGGAGGTGGAGGCGCCCGTCGTGCACCTCGACGGAGACCTCACCGTTGGGTGACCGGTAGACCCCGGCGAACTGGTCGTTGTCGATGTCGGCACCGGGCCCCGGCGAGTACGAGGGAGCCGGACCGCGTACGTCGAAACACTCCTTGAGCAGGCTCTCGCACAGCGCGGTATACAACTGGAACCCGGTCGTGCTGTTCGTGAGCACCGCCAGGACGGCCTTCTGCTCCGGGATGACGTACAAGTTCGAGTGCATCCCGAAGTTGGCGCCGCCGTGCGAGAGGACCGGGTCGTCGCCCTCCCGGACGATGGCCCAGCCCAGTCCGTAGTTCACGTACATGGGGAAGCAGCCCCAGTAGTCGTCGAACTGGGGCTCGCGCATCTGGTGAAGTGCCGCGGTGGACAGGATCCGGCGTCCGTCGGGCGCCGTACCGTCGATGTGCATCCGCCCGAAATCGATCAGGGCCCGGACGTCCAGCCACAGCCGGGAGCCGGCCGGGCCGTTCTCGGGCCAGGCGCGCAGGCGGGGGACCCGTGACGCCTTTCCTGTGGTGGCGTCGACGGTGTGTCCCACGGCGCTGGATCGCAGAAGGAGCTCCTCGGCGTCGGCGGTCGCGTTGAGACCGAGGGGCTGGAGGATGCGCGTGCCGAGCGCGGCGTGGTAGCTCTCGCCGGTCAGCACTTCGATGATCCGTCCCAGGGTGCTCATGCCCATGTTGCTGTAGGACCATCGCTCGCCGGGGATGCCCGTCACCGGGAGGGTGGTGAGCTCTCGCATCAGCCGTTCGAGCACGTCATCGCCCGGATCCAGGTCCGGCATGTAGTCGCCGGGGAGTCCGGATGAATGGTTCAGCAGCATGCGCACGGTTATCGCCGCTGAGCGCTCGCGATGCGCGAGGCCGAAGTCGGGCAGGTAGGTCCGCACAGGTGCGTCGAGTTGGAGCAGCCCCTGGTCCACGAGGGTCATCGCCAAGGACGCGGTGAACACTTTGGTGATGGATCCTGCGGCGAAGAGCGTGTCCGGAAGCACGGGCGCACCCGTCGTCACGTTGACCGTGCCGGTCTCCGCCGTGACAAGCGTGCCGTCGTGCCACAGGGCTGCTGACGCGCCCACCACGCCGAACTCTTCGGCCAGTTCCGAAAGCCGACGAGCGAGCTCCTTCGATGTCATCATGCCCCAAAGGTAAGTGAGCCGGCCTATCGGCCACACGCGAAAGCAGTCGCCTTCCGCCCGGTGGCCTTTCGACAGATGTCGCGAAGACGAGAACGAATACGTGCCACGGCGCCCTGCAGATACCGGTACCGAAAGCGTGGAATTTCCGTGCTCCAAGCGCAACGATTTCTGACAGAGACGCCCGCAGCCTTCTACGCGGTTCTGCTTCCGGCGGTCCGCGCGTTCCCTTCAGCAGGCCGGGCAGCCCGGCAGACGCTCCCCGTGATGGAGGGACTTCTTGTACCGGGCCTCTTCCTCGAGCGGCGCGCGAAGCTCTGCGGTCAGCAACGGCCGTTCCGGGAGGGCGTCGCGGTCCACCGGGGCACCGTCCTTGATGACGGCGTGGATGCTTCGGTAGTTCTCGGCACCCTGCAACGGATCCTCGTCGAGGACGACCATATCGGCGATCTTGCCCACTTCCAGCGTTCCGAGATCGTCGTCGACCCTGTAGGCCCTGGCGATGTTGCGGGTCGCCGCACGCAGCAGATCGATCGGCGACATCCCCTTTTCCTCCATGGCCCTCAGCCAGACGAAGTGACCGGTCGCCAGCCGGCCCAGCGCCTCTTCTTCGGGCAGTCCGTTCCAGGTGCCCTTGATCAGCGGTTCCCGCATGACCTCCGGAGCGAAAATTCCTCCGTCATTCGCCAAAAGGATCGTCGCACCGGATTCGATGAGATGGCGACTGTTGGTATCCGACGCCTTCCACATCGTCCATTCGTGGTCCGAGACGGTATCCCTGAGGACTGCCATACCGTTATCGGTCAATGGAAAGACGACAGCGCCGCAGTCCTTTTGAGTGAATAGTTCGAGGGTTTCGCGCGGGATCGCGACAGGTCCCGTCATATTGCAGTGCTGCACGAGGTCACAGCCCGCCTCGAGCGACATCCTGAGGCCCTCGACCGACGAACTGTGCGATTGCGCGGTCAATCCGGCGCGATGCGCTTCCTCTACGATGACGCGCTGCGTTCGCTCCGAGAACTGAATGAACGCACCGGCGGACGTGCCACCATGCTCGTTCGACGCGTACTTCACGAAATCTATTCCGTGCTCGATGTACTTGCGTACTTCCTTCCCCACCGCTTCGGGTGTCAACCACATCAAATGCCGACCTGTGTTTTCCACCCAGGTCGCGTTCACCCGGTCGACGAAGTGGGAGCTGCCGATCCCGGGAATCCTCGAATCGAAATCTCCGGAGAACGGGCCGTCGAATCCGACGATGTTTCCGGCGCAGCGAATACGGCTGCCCGCGATCTCACCCCGGTCGATCTTGTCGCGGACCGCCATGAGCGCACGTCGCGGCCCCCATGTGTCGAACACGGTCGTCATTCCGGCTCTGAGCGCGACCTGGGAGGCCTCGACGATCAAATCCTCGTAGCCGCCCTCATACCGAACGAGCGTCTCGAAGAGGACATTGACGAAAAGATGCACGTTGGCGTTCATCAACCCGGGGATGATGAACTTCCCACTGTAATCGACCGTTTCGGTGTCCGCCGGGACCGGAATCTCGTCCGGCCGGCCGATCGCCAGGATGCGGCCGTTCTCTATCAGGATCGACCTGCCGTCGACGCCCTTGTCCGAGACACCGTCGATGACAGTCGCGCCGTTCAGAAGGAGTGACATCGTGTTCCTTTCGTGGTCGCCCACGCCCTTCCGGCAGGACGCGGCATGTCGGGATCTTCTCTTCGCCGATCAGTTTCCGGGGAACCGAACAGGGAGGTCCTCCTCGGCCGATGGCACCCACCACGCTCCGTCGGCACTTCTGCCGCCGTCCGGCACGCGCCTCAGCCCCCCGATCGGCATGGCGCGATCAGCGCCACACGTTCTCGGCTACACGGAGGAAATTCTCGCCGAGGATCCCCCGGACGGCTTCGGATGAATAGGAACGATTCGCCAGCGCCGCCGCGATCGCGGGCAGTCGCTCCGGCTCGATGAAATCGATCCGGTCCCATTGCCGGTAGCTCGGCGGGAACAGATCGGGGTTCTGAGTCAGCTCATCGCCGGTGTCCTCACCGGAGAAGCAGAAGTCGAGACCGAGCCCTACGTGCTCCCAGCCGACCAGGCTGACGGCATGGTCGATGTGCCGCATGAGCGCCTCGGTGCTCGTGTCGTTCTCACCCAGGAAGATTCCGACGCCGTTGATGCCGATGACGCCCCCCGTCTCGGCGCACGCCTCGATCTGGTCGTCCCATACGTTGCGCTCGTGATCGTGGATCGCGCGGGTCGCCGAATGGGAGAGCACGACAGGCGCCTTCGACGCAGCGAAGATGTCCATCGACGTCCGGTAGGAACAATGGGTCGCGTCGACCACCATGCCCACCCGGTTCATCTCTGCCACCACTTCCCTGCCGAAGTCGGTCAGACCGCCGTCAGAGTCGTCGTGACAGCCCGAACCCGCGGCGTTCCGCTGGTTGTAGGTGAGCAGCATGGTCCGGACACCGAGGTCGTAATAGGTCTGCACGGTGTCGACACGACCCCCCAGCGGCCCTGTGTCCTCAAGATCGAACGCCACGGCGAGACGTCCGGTCGCCTTGGCGCGACGTACGTCGTCGACCGAGCCGACCATGACGTAGCGGTCGGGGTTCATGAGCACGTGACGGCGGAACGCGGACAGCACCGTGATCGTGCCGGCGATGTCGTGTGGCGCGTAGCCGACATTCACCGACACGAATGAGGCGCCCGCCTCGGCGTAACGCCACAGTTCGTCGACGCTGGTGTCCGGGTCGAGCGGAAGGCAGCAATGCTGCTCCCACACCATCGCGCGGGCGTACTCGGCCGCAAAGTCAGGCGGCGTCATCACGTGCTCCTGCTTCATGGATCTCCCAAGAGAAATGGGCGGGTCTCGGCCGAATGCTAGGCCCACGCCGAGCGGAGGGCGAGCGTCAGATGTCGTGCCGCGCCGGGCCGTCGCTCGACATGTGTCGCGTCCCGCCCCGGGCTGTCGGAGGACGGCGGGGACGCTTCCGCGGCACTCCGCAGCCCACCGCGGTGGGCGCTCAGCACCATGATGACCCGGCGCCCGCCTGGTTCAACCGCCGCACCCGCGCCGACCGGCTATTTCCCTTCCGCTCGGACGCGTTGGGCGATGCCCAGGGTCAGCTCCTCCGCATGGTCCTCGAGGTTCCATTCGCCGTCGCGGTAGGCCTGGTTGCTGACCCAGAAGACGAGGACGCCGTCGCGCAGGAAGCGGCTCAGGAGTCCCAGGGACCAGTCGTTGCCACCGTCGTGCCAGGCGAGAGGGCCGTCCGCCGTGTCGCGGACGCTCCAGCCGTATCCGTACGAGGTCTCCGATTCGGCCTCTTGTACGCGAGGTTCGAAGAGCTTCTTCCTGGCCCACGCCGGCAGGATCTCGTCACCCAGGAGCGCACGGTGCCAACGGAACATGTCCTGGGCGGTGGAGAGCATGCCGCCGTTGCCCCGCAGGTTCCAGTACGGTCCGTCGGCGGCCCAGGGATGGTCGAAGGGTCTGCCCTTACTGCGCCCCTTGCCGTCGTACTCCACCGCGACCAGGTGCCGCTGCCAGTCGGGCAGTACGTATCCGGTCTGCGCCATCCCGGCCGGGGCGAACAGGTGCCGGGCCAGGAACCGTTCGTAGCTTTCCCCGGACGTCTCCTCCACGATCGCTGCGAGCAGGCTGTAACCGGCGTTGGAGTAGTGGAACTCCGTGCCCGGGGCGGAGCGCAGCTTTGACGACAGGACCCCGCGCACCAGTTCCTCCCGGGACAGCGGGTCGTAGTCGTCGCCGAGCGCCTCGACCAGACCCGACGTGTGCGTGAGCAGGTGCTCGATCGTGATGCCGCGCTTGTCCTCGGGCATGGGCCGCCCGTGTCCGAGGAACCGGCCGATCGGATCGCTCACCCTGAGCCGGCCCATCACCTCCAGCTTCACGATCGCGGCCGCGGTGAACTGCTTCGTGATCGACATGACGTCGTACACGGTCCGACAGCTCGCGGGGGTGCCCGCGGCGCGGTCCGCCGCCCCGAATCCGCCGCAGTACGTGAGCTGGTCGCCGCGGGCGGCGATCACGGTTCCACCGGCACCGGGGGGCAGGGTCCGGCGGAGGAAGTCCGCGACCGACTCCCCGCCGCTGATCCGGGATCTCGGGGCGCGCTCTGCCGACGCCCCCGCACCGGGCCCTTCGGCGCACCCGCCCAGCAGCAGCACGACACCGAGGGCAGCGGCGATCGCCGCACGGCGGTGGTGGTGGCGGTGCCGGCGTGACGCAGTCGTATCCACATGACCTCCAACATCGGGAACGGGTCACGAGGTTGACCACCGCTCGCGCCGTTCCTCAAGCGGATATGGTGTTCGAGCTTGTGCGAGCCCGTGTACGTCCAGGTCAACAGGGGGAACCACGATGACCACAGCACCGCCCGCACCACCGGACACCGACGCGGTCGCCTTCGTGGCGGCGCTCCGACTCCTCAAGGCGTGGTCGGGACTGAGCTACCGCCAACTGGAACGCCGCGCGGCGCGAGCGGGCCACACCCTCCCCTACTCCACGGCCGCGACCATGCTCGGCAGGGACCGGCTGCCCCGCGAGGAGTTGGTCGCCGCGTTCGTGGCGGCCTGCGGGATCGGACCGGAGCAGGCGCAGGCGTGGCTGGACGCACGCGTGACCATCGCGTGCGGCGGGCCCGCCCCGACGGCACCCACGACACCGGGCAGGAGGTTCCGCCCCTCTCGCCGGGCGCTTGCCGCCGCCGTGGCGATCGCCGGCGCGCTCCTCGCGGGGGCATCAGGGGCCGGCGCCTTCACCGACGACGTGGAGGTCGATCGGACGTCGGCATCGCTTCATCTGTCACGCTCCTGATCAGCGCCGTTTGCCCCTCGGGCTCAAATGCGCCCGCAGGGCAGATGTCGCGCGGAGCCAGGCCCAGGCAGGTGGTGCGCACACGGCACGGGCGACGGCGCCGGGGGCACCGGTGCGGGTGGCCCCGCTGGGCACAGCCCGCAGTCGCACCCATGCCCCGGCCGGTGAATGTCGGCAGCGGATTGATCGGTCGTCGGCTGGGTAGTGCTTGGCCCGGATGGATAGATCGTTCATTCTCGTGGCACCAGTCCGACAGAAGGACAGGAATTGATGAGCCCGTTCCTCCCCCGCGCACACGGCCAGGGCCGGACATCCATGGCGGCCCGCTTCGCGGCGGGCCTGGCCCTCGCCCTGGCGGCCTCCGTTCTGGCCACCTCCGCACCCACCGCTGCCGCCCCCGCGAGAGCCGGGACGGCCCGACCGGCTGAGGCCAGGGCCTGGTTCACCTCGTGGGCGAGTTCCCAGCAGGGTGTCTCCTCCACCCGGCTGAGTGATCAATCCGTGCGGATGATCAGCCACCTCAGCCAAGGAGGCGACGCGCTGCGGATACGCGTCCAGAACACTTTCGGCCAGAAGCCCCTCACCGTGAACGCGGCGACGGTCGCGCACAGCGACGGCAGCGGAGCCACGACGGAAGGCAGGCCGGTCCCCGTCACCTTCGCCGGCCGGAACACGGTCGTCGTCCCGGCCGGCGGCGAGGTGTGGAGTGATCCGGCGAGGCTCCGCACCTCGGCCCAGGACGACGTCGCGGTGTCCCTCTCCGTCTTCGGCGAGGTCTCCGCGGGCATCCACAACAGCGCCTTCCGCACCAACTACCTGACGCCGCCCGGCTCCGGTGACCACACCGCCGACGCCTCCGGTGCCGCGTTCACCGAAACGACGGGTTCCACGTACCTCGTCAGCGCCGTCGACGTGCGTAACCCGCGGCTGCGCGGCACTCTCGTGGCGTACGGGAGTTCCGTGGTCGACGGAGCCGGCTCGACCAACTGCGGACCGGGTTGCGAACGCCCCGGCGCCGACCTCCGCTGGACGGACGACGTGGCCCGGCGCATCACCCGTGAACTGCCCGTCAACCGGCAGTTCACGGTCGCCAACGCCGGGATCGGCGGCACCACCAGCGCCGCGACCTGTCCGCGTACGGACCCGGCCCTGCGCGGGCTGGACGGGGTCACCCGGCTGGAGCGCGACGTTCTCGCCCTCCACGGTGTCACCGGTGTCCTCTATTACTACGGCACCAACGATCTCGGGGCCGGATGCGACGCCGGCCGGATCCTGGACAGCTATCGCGATGTCTTCCGGCGGCTGCGTGCCGCGGGGATCAAGGTGTACGTCACACCCATCACCCCGCGGCCGGGTTACACGGACCAGAACAACCGGGACCGGAACACCGTCGGTCTGTTCGTCTCGAAGTGGAACGACTGCGCCGGCACCTGTGACGGCGTCCTTCCCTTCGACCAGGTGCTCCGGGACCCGGTGAAGCCGAACAGCATCCATCCGTCGTACGACGTCGGAGACGGCATCCACGCCAACATCGCGGGCCAGGAAGCCCTCGCCGACATCGTCTCGCTCCCGATGCTGGCGGCGTCCGCGTCCCGGTGACACCGGCCCGCGCGTGCCGACGGCGGGTCGCCCGGCGTCGGCACCGTCGGGGGTGCGGCCTCCTCACCGGCACGGTGCTTGGGCGGTGCTCTCCGCCCACGGCGGAGTGCTGTGCGGCAAGCCGTTCACGCGGCACCCGAAGCCGTTCGGGCAGGCGCCGGGCCGGGCGGTCAGCCGGTGGCTCGCGGCAGGGCGTCGCGGGCGAGCTCGAGGAATCGCGGTACGGCCTCACCGGCCGTGTCGAAGCCGGGACCGCCGCCGGCACCGGACCGCCTGCGGTGGTCGATGCCCGCCGCGATCGCCGCGATCTTGAAGTGGGCGAGGGCGAGGTGGAAGTCCCAGTGCGCGAGTTCCCGGCCCCCGGCTTCGACGTACATGGCGGCCAGTTGGTCGGCGGTGGGAAGCCGGTCGCTGGTCCAAGCGCTCGGGGCGCCCGTGATGAGGTCGAAGGCCGGGTCCCGGTAGGCGCACATCATGGCCACGTCGGCCACCGGATCCCCGATGGTGGAAAGCTCCCAGTCGACCACCGCCGCCACCTCGGCGTTGCGGACGATCGTGTTGTCGACACGGTAGTCGCCGTGCACGAGGGTGCCGGCCGACTGGCTGGGCACCCTGCGGCCGAGACCGAGAACGACCTCGTCGGCGAGCGACTTCAGCTCCGGGCTTCCCGTCAGGCTCCATTGCCCGCTCCAGCGCCGCAGCTGACGGGCCGCGTAGCCGTCAGGACGCCCGAAGTCCGCGAGTCCGGCCGCGACATGGTCGAACCGGTGGAGGGCGATCAGGGCACCGAGCATGCTCGCCACCACCTGATCGACGTCGGGGCCACTGAGTTCGGCCAGCTCCTCTCCGGTCCGAAGCGACCGGCCCTCGACGAACGCGCTCACCGCGAAGGGGCCGCCGAGGAGTTCCTCGTCGGTGTGGAGGAGGACCGCTTCGGCCACCGGGACGCGAGAGCCACGGAGCGCGGCGGTCACCCGGTGTTCCCGCGCGACGTCGTGGGCCGAGGGAACCCGGCCGGCTCTCGGCGGTGTGCGCAGCACCCAGGTGTGCACGCCGTCGGTGATCCGGTAGGTCATGTTGGAACGGCCACCGGTGATGACCGACGCGTCCAGGCGATCGGCCGGCCGGTGACCGGCCGACGCGAGCACTGCCGCGACGCCTGCCAGCTGGTGTGCGGAGAGAGCCGCCGACGAGTGGACGCTCATGAGCCGGAGACCCGTCGGACGGCACGGCGCGCGATCGCCCATCGGTGCACCTCGGACGGGCCGTCGTAGATACGGAAGGGCCGTAGCTCGCGAGCGATCTTGGCAACGGGGAGTTCGTCGGAGACGCCCAGAGCTCCGCACATCTGGACGGCCCGGTCGACGACCCGGTTCAAGGCCTCGGCGGCGAATGTCTTCGCGATCGACGTGCTCGGGGACGCGCGTCCGCCTTCGTCCAGTTCACCGCACGCGTGGAGGAGGAGGGCGCGCGTGGCGGCCAGGTCGATCTCACTGTCCGCGATCAGTTGCTGAACCATCCCGAGGTCCGCGAGTCGCCCGTCGAACGCTCGTCTGGACGCCACGTGCCGGATCGCGACCTCGTGAGCTCGCTGCGCGGCGCCGGTCCACCTCATCACATGGGTCATCCGCGCGGGTCCGAGACGCACTTGCGCGTACCGGAATCCCTCGTCGACGCCGCCCAGGACGTCGGCGTCCGGGACGACGACGTCGGTGAACGTGACCTCGCAATGGCCGCCGAGCATGGAGCGGTCGATGGTTCCTATGTGCCGGTCGACCTTGATGCCCGTCCTGTCCGCGGGTACCAGCAGCATCGTCGCCCCGCCCGGGGCACCGGGCTCGCCGCTGGTGCGGGCCATGACGATGTAGAACCCCGCTCCGTCCGCGCCGGTGATGAACCACTTGCGTCCGCTGACCAGCCAGCCCCCGGCGACACGCGTGGCGGTCGTGGTGAGCAACGACGGGTCCGAGCCGGCTCCCGGCGCCGGCTCGGTCATCGCGAACGCGCTCCGCATCTCGCCCTGCACGAGCGGGCGAAGGTAGCGCTCGCGCTGCGCCGCCGTCGCCACGACGTCGAGGAGATGGATGTTGCCCTCGTCGGGCGCGTTGACGTTCAACGCCATCGGACCGAACAGCGACCGGCCCGCGGCTTCGAACACGGGGGCACGCTCGACCATGCCGAGGCCGAGGCCGCCGAGGTCTCGCGGGCCGTGCGGGGTCAGCAGGCCGCGTTCACGGGCACCGGCCTGGAGCCGGACGCGCAGCAACTCTCCGCCGGCCGCCTCCACGTCGCCGTCGTGCTCGTCGTCCAGGGGCAGGACGTGCTCGGCGATGAACTCCTCGACACCGGTGAGCAGGGCCGCATGCGCCACAGGTGCGGCTCGTTCAGGTATCTGCGGTGGGGTCGTCACCGAGCTCCTCCACTTTCGTTCGGGGTGGCCTCGCGCCGCACCTCCGGAATCGGCGGCGCGCCCTCGGCCTGACGGCGCGCGGGCACCGGCGTGGAAGGCAAGGTAGCCACACGCCCTCCCCGCCCGCGCGATCTCCGGTCCGCTCCGCTGAACACCTCGCTCGACCAGATCCACGGAACCGGCGAACCTCGGCCCTATGACTGAGAGCGGAGGCGAAACGGCGTATGCCCCGTTCGACCTGACCGGCAAGGTGGCACTGGTCACGGGGGGCAATGGCGGCATCGGTCTCGGTATGGCCGAAGGGCTGGCTCGCGCCGGTGCCGCTGTCGCCGTCTGGGGTCGCGACAGGGCGAAACTCGAGAAGGCAGCCGCACGGCTGACCCGGTGCGGTGTCGGGGTGCACACAGCGGTGGTCGACGTCAGCGACCCTGACGCCGTGACGTCCGCCGTCGAGGAGACCGTCGGGTGCCTCGGCCGGATCGACGCGGTGTTCGCGAACGCCGGCGTCGGTGGACGGACCAGGTTCCTGGAACTAGACGCGGCCGAGCTGCACCGCGTCATGGCAATCGACCTCGACGGCGCTCTGTGGACCTTGCGTGAGGTGGCGCGCCACATGGTCGCGCGGGCCGGGGCCGGCGATCCCGGAGGCTCCCTGGTCACCGTCTCCAGTGTCTCCGCGATCCGCGGTGCGCCCACGCTGCAGTCGTACGCCGCGGCGAAGGGCGCGCTCGTCTCGGTCACCCGGGGTCTCGCCGTCGAGTTCGGGCGCCACGGTATCCGCGCCAACACGATCATTCCCGGCTGGATCCACACCGAGATGACCGAGCGCAGCTTCGATCGCCCGGATGTGCAGGAAGCGATCCTCAAGCGCGTTCCGCTGAGGCGCTGGGGCACGAGCGACGACTTCGCCGGCCTCGCCGTGTATCTCACATCCGACGCCTCGGCCTACCACACCGGCGACACGCTGATCGTCGACGGCGGCTACACGGTGTCCTGACCAGGGCGCCACTCTTGGAGGAACAGATGAACGAGCAGCGAACCGACCCGGTGGCCGACGGCCCCGTCCTGGTGGTCGGGGCGACCGGGAAGCAGGGAGGAGCCACGGCACGCGCGCTCCTCGCCGACGGCGTCCCGGTCCGTGCGCTGGTACGCGACCCCGACTCCGCACGCGCGAAGGCGCTCGTCGAGCTCGGGGCGAGTCTGGCGGTGGGCGACCTCTACGACGCGGAATCACTCGTCGAGCCGTGCACCGGGGTAAGGGCGGTCTTCTCGGTACTCAGTCCGGACATGGCGCGCCCGGAGGCCGATGCCGAGCGGACCCACGCGCGCAACCTGATCCCGGCGGCCGTCTCCGCCGGCGTGCCGCACTTCGTCCAGACGTCGGTGACCGGCGCGGGCGACCATCTGGCGGCCCCCGGGTGGGAGGAGGGCCGCTGGCACCGTTCGTACAGCGACCTGGTGCCGCCGATCAGTGAGTACTGGACGAGCAAGGAGGAGGTCAACGACCTGGTCCGCAAGGCGGGTTTCCCTGCCTGGACCATCCTCTACCCCGCCACGTTCATGGAGATGTTCCTGCGCCCGTCGGTGTACTTCGAAAAGCGCACGAGCAATCGCCTGATGGCTCCGGTCGATCCCGGGACGACCTACGCGCTCATCGCGGTCGAGGACATCGGCCGTGCGGCGGCTGCCGTCCTCGAGGACCCGGACCGGTTCCACGGCGTCGAACTGCAGTTGGCGGGGGACGTCCTCACCTTCGGGGAGATCGCGGAAGTCCTCTCGCGGGCCTGGGGGGAGCAGATCCTGCCGCCCGAGCTGCCGATGACAGCCGAGCAGGCCCTGGGCAAGGGAATGGTCGCGCCGATCGTGCAGGCGGGTGAGTGGAACCGCGACGTGGGCCAGCCCGCGACCCCGGAACACCTCAGGTCCTTCGGCTGCGACCCGCTGAGTCTTGAGGCGTGGGCGCTGAGCCACTCCGCGGGCCGATGAGCGCCGAGGACCAGGTCGAGCGCCTGACACATCGCCTCCTGCGGGACCACCCACCGCGGACGACGGGCCGAACGGGGTTTCTCGCCGCCCAGTACGCGGCGGGGCTGACCTGGGTGCATCACCCCGTCGGGCTGGGAGGGCTCGGCCTCGACCGTGACGCCCAGCGTACGGTGTTCGCGCTGCTCAACGCGTCCGGTGCGCCGAACCTCCAGGTCGAGAGCCGGCTGGCCTACTCGATGGGCGCGCCGAGCGTGCTCGAGTGGGGCAGCGCCGAACAGAAGGAACGTCTCCTGCGCGCCATCGCCACGGGGGAACGCTGGTGTCAGCTGTTCTCCGAACCCGGGGCCGGCTCCGACCTCGCGGCCATCGACACCCGCGCCGTCCGCGAGGACGGCGGCTGGCGGGTGACGGGGCAGAAGGTCTGGACGTCCATGGCGGCCTCCTCCCGGCGGGGCATGTTGCTGGCCCGCACGGACCCGGCTCGGCCCAAGCACCGCGGGCTCACCTACTTCGTGCTCGACCTGGCGGCCCCTGGGGTCGAGATCCGGCCGCTGCGTCAGATCACCGGCGAGGCGGAGTTCAGCGAGGTGTACCTGACGGATGTCCGGATCTCCGACGCCGACCGGCTCGGCCCGGTGGACGGGGGCTGGAAGGTCGCGATGTCGACGCTGATGAACGAGCGTGACATGTTCGGCACGAAGGCCACAGAGAGCGGTCCCGTCGAACTCGCGCTCGACCTCTACCGCGAACGGGCCGACGGTGATCCCGCCCTTCGGGCGCGCATGGTGCAGGTGTGGCTGCGCGGACATGTGCTGCGTCTCTACGCCGCCCGCGCCGCCAGGCGCACGAGCGGGGCGCCTGGAGCGGAGAGCTCGGTGAGCAAGGTCGGGTTCGCCGAGCTGAACAAGGCCGGCTACGAGCTCTGCCTCGACCTGCTCGGTGACGAGGCGCTGCTCTACGACACCTATGAACCGGACGAGGGGACGACGCACGCCGGTGCGGCTGCCCCCCGGGACCCCCGCCGGCTCTTCCTGCGCTCCCGGGCCAACTCCATCGAAGGCGGGACGACAGAGATCATGCGCACCATCCTTGCCGAGCGGGTGCTCGGCCTTCCCCCCGAGCCGAGGGTCGACAAGGACCTTCCCTACTCCTCGCTCCGGCGTGGTTAGCACCACGCCGGCCGCGGCAGCGGTGAACGAGCCGGACGAACTGCGCGACCTGCGCTCGGCCTTGCGGCGAATGCTGGCCGTTACGGCGCCCGAGTCCGTGGTACGCGAGCACCTCGACTCCCCCGACGGATACGACCGATCGGCGTGGACGCGCCTGGCGACGCAGATCGGCGTCCAAGGTCTGGCCGTGGCGGAGGAGTACGGTGGCGCGGGCTGCGGGATGCGCGAGCTGGCGGTCGCCGGAGAAGAACTCGGCTACTCCCTGTTCCCCGGACCGTTCCTCTCCACGGTCCTGCTGAGCGCGACACTCGTCACCCGGTCCCGGGACACCACGGCGATGCGGGCTCTGCTCCCCCGGATGGTCGACGGGTCCCTCGTCTGCGCGCTCGCCCTGCCTCGGCACGGCGCGGGCTGGGACGCCGACGCCACCACGGTGACCGCCGTCGCGGACGCGGACGCCTGGACATTGAACGGGACGATCGACCACGTCCTCGACGGCCAGGTCGCCGACGTCATTCTGGTGCCGGCCCGCCATGACGGCGTGATCTCGGTGTTCCGGGTGGAGCGGGACGGTCCCGGGGTCGAGGTCCGGCCGGTGCTCGCCATGGACCAGACGCGGCGGTTCGCTCACGTCCGGCTCGCCTCGGTCCCCGCCCTCGCGGTCGGCCGGCCGGGGACGGCCGGGGAACTGCTCGCGGACGCCGGGACGGTCGCATCCGTCGGTCTGGCCGCCGACCAGCTGGGAGGCGCGCGACGGATGCTCGAGGTCACCGCCGAGTACGCCCGGACCCGGTACCAGTTCGGGCGTCCGATCGGCTCCTTCCAGGCCGTGAAGCACGCCCTCGCGGACATGCTCATCGGCACCGAACTCGCCCGGGCCGCGCTCGACGACGCCGTCCGCGCGGTGGACGCGAAGGCGCCCGACCTGGCCACCGCGGCGAGCGCCGCGAAGATCGTCTGCTCCGAGACCTACTACGACGTCGCGGCGGCCGCGATCCAACTGCACGGGGGGATCGGTTTCACCTGGGAACACAGCGCCCACCTCTACTTCAAACGCGCGACGGCTGACCGCGTCCTCCTCGGCACCCCTGCCCACCACGCGCGGCGACTGGCGGAAGCACTGGGGCTCTGAGCCGTGTGAGGACGTGCCGCCGACGACTACCGCGCGAGCGCGGCAGATGGGAGTTCGAGGCCGTGACGGGTGAGCTCTTGAGCGAACCGCCTGGTCAGCTCGGTCGCACTCGGCCGGACACCTCCCGCCGTGCTGCGCGGATCGAGGTGGATCGTCCCGAACCGCTCATGAAGCTCGTCGTAGAGGTCGTCGAGCTGCCGTATCCGGCCGCGCCGGCTCTCGGAACACCAGCTTCCGGCGCGGCCCAGCCGTCCGGCGCCCTGCCGGGTCGTCAGCAGCACCGCGCCGCGGTGGGAGAGCACCTGGGCGCAGTGCACCAGGTGGGCCCTCACCGCCGCGGGATCCCAGTCGGCGTCCCGCACGTCGGCCAGCCCGGCGGCCAGGCACACCACGTGCGGTCGATGAGCGACGGCGACGCGAAGCTGGGCCCGACGCACGTCGTACGTCGTGGCACCGGCGCTCCTCGTGTCGCAGCAGGAGAGATCATGGGTTGTGCCGACGACCCGCGCGAGCAGCCCTGGCCACTCCCTCGAGGCGGGCCCCTTCGAGCGCAGAGTCGCGCCGTCCCCCATGACAGCGAACCGGACATAGCAGCGGTCCACACCCGTCGCGAGCCTCCGCCTGGGCGCCCGGATGGTCAGTCGCGGCGGCTGATAGCTCATACCGGTCATGTCGAAAACCCCTGACGTCGTGGCAGGCATCACATCTGATCCCGGTCAGCGTCACCGCTGGCGATGCTTCCGCAATCCCTCGATCCACCTATATGCCTACCTAGGTGATCCCCGGCTACGATCAGGCGATGGGTAAAGCCGCCCACCGCATCGGCGGTGACTTGTTGCCGGCCGAGGTCACCACCTTCGTGGGTCGCCGGCGTGAGTTGAGCGAGGCCAGGAAGCTGCTGTCGACGTCGAGACTGGTGACCCTGACGGGTCCCGGCGGAGTGGGCAAGACGCGCCTGTCGCTGCGCATCGCCGATCAGGCACGTCGTGCGTTTCCGGACGGTGTGGTGCTCGTCGAGCTTGCCGAGGTCCGCAGCGCGGAGCTCGTACCGCACGCAGTCGCTCTCGCGCTCGGCTTTCGCGACGACCCCTCCGACTGGAGCGCCGGGAACGTGGCCGAGCGACTCGCCGACAAACACCTGCTGCTGGTCCTGGACAACTGTGAGCATGTCATCGTGGCCTGTGCTCTGCTGATCAGCCGGATCCTCACGCGCGCCCCCGACGTGCATGTCCTGACCACGAGTCGCGAGGCGATGAAGATAGCCGGCGAGTACACCTATGCCGTTCCTCCGCTTCCCGTACCCGCCTGGGACGTCGATTCGCGAGCCGCCGACCTGGCGCAGTACGACGGCGTCCGCCTGTTCCTGGACCGCGCTCAAGCCCGTGCACCGGGCTTCGTCATGACGGAGAGGAACGCGCCGCACGTCGCCCAGATCTGTCACCACCTCGACGGGATCCCCTTGGCGATCGAATTGGCCGCGGACCGTGTGCGCGCCCTCCCCGTCGAGCAGATCAACGCGCGTCTCAGCTCCCGACTGCGCCTGCTGACGACAGGTGATCGCAGTGCCTCGGCTCGTCACCAGACATTGCTCGCCTCGATCATGTGGAGCCATGACCTCTGCTCGACGTCCGAGCAGCTCCTGTGGGCGCGTCTGTCGGTGTTCCCGAGCAGTTTCGTCGTCTCCACCGTCGAGTCCGTCTGCGCCGGCGACGGCCTGGCCCGGGACGACGTTCTCGACCTGCTGGCCGAGCTCGTGGAGAAGTCGGTCCTCACCCGGGAGGAGGACGCCGGTCCCGAGGCGCGGTACAGGATGCTCGGCGCCATCCGCGAGTTCGGTCACGAACGGCTCGTCGAGTCGGGTGAAGCCCTCTCCGTCCAGGAGCGACTCGTCGAGTGGTGCGCGAGGCTGGCCACCCGGTACCGCGAGGGCTGGTTCGGCCCCGGCCAGCGCGAGTGGTCGTCCCGGCTGCGCGCCGAGCACCAGAACGTCGCGTCCGCGATGGGCTTCGCACTGGACGCCCGGGACCCTGCCCGGGCGATGGCCATCGCGTCCGACCTCAACCTCTACTGGGTGACGGCCGGCCTGATATCGGAAGGGCGCCACTGGCTCCGCCGCGGTGTGGAGGAGTCCGAGCCGGGGACCCCTGGACGTGCCACTGCCCTACGCTGGCTCGCGTACTTCTCCTTCTACCTGGGCGACGCCGACCAGGTCCCTCAGCTGATCGCCGACGCACGGGGCGAACTCGGGCCTGCGCCGGATTCCGTCGATCTGGCGTACCTGCGCTTCGTCGAGGGGATGGCCCAGCTCGCCGGGAGCGACCCGCACGGGGCCCAGGCCCCGCTCGACGAAGCGCTCCACCTGTTCGCGTCGTCCGACGATGTCGTCGGAAAAGCACATGTCCTCCTGGGTTACGGTGTCACGCAGTGGCTGTGCGGAGACCTCGAGTCGGCGAAGGAACTGCTCCAGGAGTGCCTGCTCCTCACAGGGCAGCGCGTGGAGAGCACGCTGCACTCGAGCGCTCTCATGAACTTGGGCATGGTCGTCCGGGACGCCGGCGAGCCGGCGGCAGCCGAGGCGATGGTGCTCGAAGCACTCCGGCTGAAGGTGCGCGACGAGGAGGAGATCGGTCAGGCGATGTGCCTGGACGCGCTGGCCTGGTTCAGTGTCATCCATGATCCGCGGCGTGCGGCAACCCTGGCCGGATGCGCCGAGGCCGCCTGGCGGCGCAGCGGCGGGTCCATCGACACCGTCGGCGCCCTGCGTAAGTTCCGCGACGCCTCGCTCGAACAGTTCCGTGACAGATTCTCCGAACGTGTTCTTGCCACGTTGATGAGTTCAGGCGCGGAGCTGTCGCCCTCGCAGGTGCTGGCCTATGCCATGGGCGTCCAGGACAGCGGCGGCCCGAACGGCGAGCGCGCCGAGGTGTTCCGTCCCCTGACCGACCGTGAGTGGCAGGTCGCGCGACAGATCGCCGACGGACTCGGGAACCGGCAGATCGCGGGCCGCCTCGCGATCTCGCCGCGCACCGTCGACGCGCACGTCGCTCACATCCTCGACAAGCTCGCCTTCGGCAGCAGGACCCAGGTGGCGGCCTGGGTGGCGGAACGCCGACGCCAGCCCCGGGGCTGACACAGGGCCCGCGTAGCCGACGCCGGTTGCCGACCCCGCCCGCGACTGACATATGCTGTATCGCACACGATACATGAATGGATGGATTGGGGAGGTAAGCGTTCGATGATCGAGCGGCCGGACAACCTGACCGACCTCGTTTTCGCCGCGATCCGGCGGCGGATGATCGAGGCGAGCCTTCCGCCGGGCAGCTCGGTCAGTGAGCAGATGCTGTCCAAGGACCTGAACGTCAGCAAGACCCCGGTGCGAGAAGCCCTGTTGCAGATGCGCCACATCGGGTTGGTCGAATCCTCGGGGCGAGGGCTTCGCGTCGTCATGCCGACGGCACGAACCATCCGCGACGCGTTCGAGATGCGGGCGGGCCTCGAGGCGGCCGCCGCACGGTACGCGGCGGACCGCGCCACCCGAGAGCAGAAGGACGAGCTGCTGGAGCTCGCGCAGGCCTCCGTCGATGCGGCGGAGAACTTCGAAGCGTTCCGCGAGGCGGACACCGCCTTTCACCAGGCCATCGCCGCAGCCGCCGACAATGCCATGCTGCACAAGGCCGTCGAGGACGCGGTGGTCCTGACTCAGGTACTGCGCCAGCGGGATGTGCACGTCGAGCGGAACTTCGGGCCCGACGGCAGGGAGCACGTCAGGATCGCGCAGGCACTCAGGTCCGGTGACAGCGCAGCCGCGGCCGACCGCCTCTCCGAGCACCTCCTGCGGATCATGGAGCAGCTGCTCGAGGCGTTCGGCCAGGGAAGGAAGGGTGCTGCTCAGCCCCGCCCCACAGGGCTGCGCTCGCCTGCCTGACCGCCTCTCAGCGGAATCCCTCGTCACGCGCCGGACCGTCGCGCCACTTCAGAGCGGCTTTGAGCCCACCTGTGCGAAGCCGCTGCGAGAAGTCCCGGGCGCCGGGCCTCAGCGCTCCGCTGAGCGAGTGCATGGCCCACGCCTGCTGGAAGTGGGTCCGCATACCCATGATCTCGTAGGCCTGATTGACGGAATCCTTGTTGGCGGCGAGCAGCGACGGCGCGATGTGGCTCATCGCTCGTAGCTCGCGCATCGTCCGCTGCTCGAGCTCGTCCGGGGGAAACGACTTCGCGACCCATCCCATGGCCGCCGCTTCGGCGCCGGTCACGCTGTTCCCGGTGAGCTGTAGATACTTCGCCTGGGCCATGGTCATCTTCCAGGGAAAGTAGGGGATGTCGGGCGAGGTCATGCCACGCACCGGTGGGTAGCCGATCTGGGCGTCGTCGGCGACGAAGGCGATGTCGCACAGCGACATCAGCTCGCTCCCTCCGGCCAGGCAATGGCCGTGCACCATGGCGACCACGGGCTTGAGCAGCTCCCAGACGTTCATCCAGTCGCGCAGGCAGCTGCGCGCCCACTGATCGGTCCAGCCGTTGAACTCCTCCCCGTCGATCCACCGTTCCGGACGCGTTCCGTCGTCCCAGTAGGACTTCGTATCCGGCTCGTCGGCCGCGACGGGGCGCGGCGCGGTCGACAGGGCGTAACCGCCGGAGAAGGAAGGCCCGTTGGCGCGGATCAGGATGACGCTGACGTCGTCGTCGCTCTCGGCCGCCCTGAGCGCGTCGATGAGTTCGCGACGCATCCGGAACGTGAGCGCGTTCCGCCGGGCCGGCTGGTTCAAGGTCACGGTGGCGATCCGGTCCTCCACGGAGTAGAGGATCTCCTGATACCGCTCCGTGGGTTCGCCGGTTTCGGACGGTCCCGTCATGGCTGCTCCTCGAGTGCTGAATCCGCTTCGAGCCGGGCCCGCAGCTCGGACTTGAGTACCTTCCCCGCCGGGTTGCGCGGAAGGGGACCGGGCAGGACGGTCACCACGGAAGGGACCTTGTAGGCTGCGGCCCGCTCCGCCACATGGCGCTGAAGCTCTGCCGGAGTGCTCGCCGACCCGGCGCGCACCTGGACCGCCGCGGCCACCTCCTCGCCGAGGAGGTGGTGCGGCATCCCGAACACCCCGACGTCGATCACGTCCGGGTGGGTGGCGAGCAGCCCCTCCACCTCGGCGCAGTAGACGTTCTCACCCCCGCGCAGGACCACATCCTTGATCCGGTCGACGATCCGGACGAATCCCTCGTCATCCATGGTCACCAGATCCCCCGTGGCGAACCACCCCTCGGCGTCGGTCAAGGGGGCGTCCGGCCGGTTCCAGTACTCCTTCGCCAGGGTGGCGCCCCGCATCCACGCCTCCCCGACCTCGCCCGGCCCGGCGTCGGAGCCGTCCGTGGCGACCACCCGCACCCGGCTGACAGGGAAGGCCCGGCCGGACGCGTCCGGCCGGTCGAAGAAGTCGGACGACGCGATGCCCACCATGGGGCCGGTCGTCTCGGTGAGGCCGTAACCGGTGCTGGCCAGGACGCCTCGCTCGAACTGGCGCCTGATCCGGCGGATCTGGTCGCCGGGCGTGGGAGCGCCACCGGTCCCGATCTGGCGAAGGGACGGCAGCGCCGTGCCCGCCGCCTCCGCCTCGTCCAGCAGCTGCCGCACCATCGTGGGAACCCCCGCGAAACCGTCGAGGCCGAGCATGTCGATGAGAGCTACCGCCTGACGGGCGTCCCAACGGCGCATGAAGACCAGGTGGTGCCCGCGCCAGGCGGCGACATAGAGCTTGGGAAGGTTGGAGATGTGGAACAGCGGCCCGCCGACGAGAGCCTGTGAGGGCGTGCGCACCGGGCGGACCGGTTCTGACCGGCCTTGATTCATCGCCGCGTGGAGGGCCCCCTGATAGAGGACGTTCATCAGGGCGGTGGTGTGCGCGCGATGGGTGGCGACGACGCCCTTGGGCTGCCCGGTCGTACCGGAGGTGTACATGATCGTGGCGTCGTCGTCCGGCGAGATCTCGGTTGCGAACGCACCGATGTCGGTGCACGGGCCGGCCGCGACGTCGTGCCAGGTCAGGTCCCCCGAGTGCGCCTGTGCTTCGGCCTCGACCACGGTGCGAAGCGCCGGCAGACCGGAGCGCTGTTCGCCGACGAGCCGCGCGCGCTCGCCGTCGGCGAACAGCACTCCGGCACCGCAGTCCGCCAGCGAGCGGGCGAGCTCCTCACCGTTCCACCAGGAGTTGAGCGGCACGGCGACGGCGCCGAGGCTGGTCACCGCCGCGAACGAGAGCGCCCACTCGGGGTAGTTGCGCATGGCGATGGCGACCCGGTCGCCGGGGCGGACTCCGTGGTGGGCGACCAGACTCCCCGCGACGCGGCCCACCAGGTCGGCGTACTGCGACCACGTCACCGTGCGGTCTTCGTAGCAGAGGGCCGGAGTGTCGCCCCAGGACGCGGCTCGTCCGAACACCTCCGCCAGCGTCGAGGGCGCGTTCCGGTAGACGGTCGTCGGCACGCCGCGTACCGGCACCACCGTGGTCTCGAAGTCGGCACCGCTCGCCACCAACGCGGTCTCGACGGCGGTGCGCGTCAGCGCCTCTCCGGCGGAGGCGGCGGTCACGAGCCGACCGCGGTCGTGGCGGGAGCGTTGCCCTCGCGCGAGACGAAGGCTCGGGCCGTGGAGCGGACGCCGCCGGCGTGCGGCGCGGACGCCACGGCTGCCGGCGGAGCGGTCGGCTTCCTCCGGGTGGCGATGGTCTCGGACATGAGCGTGCTCCTCACTCTCGGCTCGGTGGCCACAGACTCCCCCGGGCCCGTCGATCGGGCCACCCTTGGGTTCCGACGGGCTGAACGGCCGCACGTTCAGGTGATGTCGGCCTCGCCGAGCGGACTCAGGGCGACGAAGGCACTCTCGTGGAAAACCAGCGGTGAGACGTCGTACGACTGGCTGAGCGCCCGGATCCGGAGCAGCACCATGCTGTGGTCCCCAGCCGGCTGCTCGTTCTCGAGCACGCAGTCGAAGCGTGACACCGAGTTGGCGAGGAACACCGCACCGCCCTCTGTCGCATTGCCGAGATCGATGCCGGTGAACCGGTTCCCCTCGCGTGCCGCCAGCTGACGGGCCTCGTTCTGCTGGTCGGCCGCGAAAACGCTGACACCGAGCGCGGGCAGCTCACGGAGCACCGCCCAGGTGCGCGAGCTGTTCTGGACTGCCACACCGATCAACGGCGGGTCGAGCGAGACCGGGACGAAGGCGCTGATGGCCATGCCGACGGTCTCCCCCTGTGGTGTCGTACCGCACAGCGCCACGACACCGCTCGGAAACGTGCCGAACGTACGGCGCAGTACCTCGGGGGTCGGATGGGTGTCGTTGACGTATGACGTGTCTCGGGTCATGTTCGAGTTCCTCACACCAGTCCCTCGGCGATCGCCGCGTCGACGCCGGGCCTCTCGCCCAGGTAGCTCGCTTCCAGCAACTCGGCATCGCGCCGGAGTTCGCTGGCTCCGCCTTCGGCGACCACCGTCCCGTGGGCCATCACGTATCCACGGTCGGCGACCGTCAGAGCGGCGAGGATGTGCTGCTCGACCAGGAGTACGCCCATCCCCCGCTCGTCGGCGATGTTCCGGATGATCGGGAGAAGGCGCTCGACGATGATCGGGGCGAGACCCAGACTCATCTCGTCCAGGAGAATCACCCGCGGGTCCGCTACCAGGGCGCCGGCGAGAGCCAGCATCTGCTGCTCGCCACCGGAGAGCAGGCCGGCGCGCCTTCCCATCAGGTCCGCGAGCACGGGGAAGTGGCTCAGGACGTCCTCGATGGACACGCTCGAGCGGCGATGCCGTCGCAGGCGGAGATTCTCCGCCACCGTGAGCCGGTAGAAGAGTCCGCGCCCCTCGGGTACGAGGGCGAGTCCTCGGCGGGCCACGATGTGCGCGGCCGCGGGGGCTGGTCTGCCGCCGACGTGAACCG
This sequence comes from Streptomyces sp. NPDC048584, assembly GCF_043199595.1. Lineage (NCBI taxonomy): Bacteria > Bacillati > Actinomycetota > Actinomycetes > Kitasatosporales > Streptomycetaceae > Streptomyces > Streptomyces sp. NPDC048584. Next base: position 273,051 of record NZ_JBICWF010000007.1, on the reverse strand, counting down.
AGCCGCCCAGCCGCGGCAGCGCCCCGGCGATGGTCAGCAGGCTGGTCGTCTTGCCGGCTCCGTTGGCCCCGAGGAGGCACACGACCTCTCCCGCGGCGACGGTCAGGTCGAGATCACGGACGACGGGCAGCTTCCCGTAGCCACAGGTGAGACCCCGCGTTTCGATGAGCACGGTCATGACCCCACCTCTTCCTTCCCCACGGGTGCGTCGTCCGACGCGTCCACCTCGTCCGTGGTCTCGAACGACTGGTTGCCCAGGTAGGACTTGAGGACGCGTGGATCGGTGCGTACCGCTTCAGGGGTTCCCTGCGCGATCTGTTTGCCGAACTCGATGACATAGACGCGGTCGCAGACGCTCATCACCAAGTGCATGTCGTGGTCGATGAGCAGGCAGCCGACACCGGTGCCCGCGATCCGGCGCAGTTGGTCCCCGAAGGCGAGGCTCTCCCCGCTGTCCAGTCCGGCGGCCGGTTCGTCCAGCAGCAGCACCTGGGGCTCCATGGCCAGTGCCCGGGCCATGCCGACCGCCTTCTGCCTCCCGAGGGGAAGCTCCGCGGGCTTGCGGCCCGCGACATCGGTCAGCGACATGAGCGTCAGTGCCCGTTCCACCGCGGCGGACGCCGGGGTGGTGGGCTTCACGGTGTCCCGCAGCATGCCGAGGACTTCGTTGCCCGCCTCGTTGGCGACCCGCACGTTGTCGGCGACCGTGAGGTCCTCGAAGAGCTCACCGGCCTGCCAGGTCCTGATCAGGCCACGTCGCGCGCGTTCGTGCGCCGGCAGCTGGTCGAGACGGTCACTCGCGAGGGCCACCTGTCCGGAGCTGCTGGTGAACCCCGTCAGGGCGTCCACGAAGCTCGTCTTGCCCGCGCCGTTGGGGCCGATGAGACCGACGATCTCACCGGCGCGCACCTCGACGTCGACGTTCGACACGGCCTCCACACCGCCGTACCTGACCGTGACGGCACGAGCGGACAGCGCCACGTCTCCGATCTTGCGGGATGTCTCCGCGGGTGCGGGGCCGCTGCCGGTCGCACCGGCCTGGGCCGCCGAGCGTGTCGGCGACTTGCGAGGTACCAGGCGCGCACGTGCCTTCTCGTAGTCCGCCCGGGTCTTGCCGGCGATCCCTGCCGGGTTGAAGAGGACCGTGAGGATGAGCGAGATGCCCGTGATCAGCATGTAGTAGCTGCCGAGGTGGAGATTGCGGTCCACGACGACGTAGACGAAGCCGAGGGTCGCCGACACACCGGCGAGGGCGGCGCCACTGACGCTCGTGATTCCGGACAGGTATGCCGCCGCGAGGAAGGCGAGCCCGACGAACACCCCGAAGGACTCCGCGGACAGCTGGCCCCGGCTGTAGCCGATGAGGCCGCCGCCGAGGCCCGCCAGGAAGGAGGACACCCCGAACGTCGCGAGCTTGACCCGCGGAACGTTGATCCCGATGGCGGCTGCGGCGCGTTCGTTCGACCGGATCGCCAGCATGGTCCGGCCGGTGCCGGCCCGCATCAGGTTTCCCACGCAGACGGACGCCACCACCACGATGACGAGGACCATGATCCCGAAGGGCAGCCGTGCGATGTCCTGGCCACCGCGCACCGAGAGATTCCATCCGAACAGGACCGGGTCGGGAATGAGGTTCGCCGTCGCCGAGACGAGCTTCGGGTTGGCCAGGACGAAGTCCTGGAGCGTGAGCGCAGCCGCCAGTGTCACCACGGCGAGCTGAGCGCCGCGGATGCGCAACGCCGGGATGCCGACGAGGACTCCCCCGACAGCCGCGAGAACCGCCGCGAGGAGCAGGGAGAGGGGGAACGGCACCGAGTCACCGAGCTTGGACAGGACGATGCCGGCGACTCCCGCGAACGCCGCCTGCGCCAGGGAGATCTGACCGAGCATTCCGGTCAGCAGCACCAGGGACAGGGCGATCAGCGACACCGCCAGGCTGGTGATGACGCCGAACCGGTAGGTACCGGAGGTCAGGACGAGCGCGACGAGGCCGAGGGCCGAGAGAGCCACCACCATGTGCGGACGGTTCCGCGGGATCAGCACGGCCGGAAGCGAGGACCGCACGTCGTCGCCGCGGGTGGGGATGGCACGGCCCAGCACGAAGAGCGCCACGACGATCACCACGAAGGGCACCACGTTGGTGAGACCTTGCTTGGCCCACTCCGGCCACCAGTCCTTGGTCTGGGAAAGGTACTGGAGCGTGGACTGGACCACGCCGAGCACCAGGGCGCCGACGAGGCCGACGGTGAGCGAGCTCAGCCGGGCCACGAGCGCACCCGCCAGCGCGGGGACCACCAGGAGCGGCATGGTCGAGGGCGACAGGGTGCCGGTGGCCGGTCCGGCCAGCACCAGGATCAGGGCGGTGAACATGGAGGAGACGGTCCAGGTGACCAGACCGGTCACGGTGGGCGACAGCCGGGCGAACCCGGCCGCCCTCTCGTTCTCGGCGGAAGCCTGGATGGCCAGGCCCATCCGGGACTTCCTGAACCACAGCGCGAGCCCGACCGACAGCACGAGGGAGATGCCGATCAGCCAGAGCCGGTCCATGGCGACGTTGACCCCGGACACCTCCACCACGCCCTGGGGCAGGGTCACCGACCGCAGCAGCGGCACGGTGCCGTACTTGAGCCCTACGGCGGCCTGGAGCGTCAGCAGGATTCCGACGGCGGCGACCACCTTCGCCAGGGGTGGTGCCTTGCGCAGGGGCCGCGAGACCGCCAGCTCGGTCAAGGCGCCGAGCAGTCCGGCGACCACCACCGCGATCGCCACGGCAAGCCAGGTCGGTGCGTCTCCGACATCGAACGAAGGAAGCCACGGCACCGGCAGTGTCAGTTTTCCCTGTCGCAGCTCCTCGTAGACGTACATGGGTACCGCGGCCGTCGCTGCGGCCGCGAAGTTGATCATGCCCGTGCCCTGGTAGGTCAGTACGACCCCGAGGGTCAGAGCGGCATACACCGCTCCGACACCCAGGCCGAGCACGACGAAGAGGAGGATTTCGCTCACTACGCAGCTCTCGCCTTCTCGCTCGAAGTGGCCCGTCCTGCTACGGCAGGACCGCGGCGATGTCGACCGGCTGGTCGGGCAGCGGCGCCAGCGTGCCCCCCTCGCCCGGGGTGGCGTAGACGTTCCCGGAGCCACAGGCGGTCGTACCGGGCCAGGTCGGCTCGGAGCAGTCCCACCCTGTGGAGCGGAAGGGCTGGCGCTCGCCCTTCCACGTCCTCACCCCGGTGTGCACGGCCTCGGCCGTCAGCGGATCGTTCGTGGTGCCCACGTCCCGGAGCAGCTGGGCGGCCATGAGCGCGGTGTAGAAGCCGGTCTGGCGCTGGGTGACGCTGCCGTCCTCCGGCATCTTCGAGGTGTACGCGTTGAAGGCGTCGAGGTCCTTCTTCACCTCAGCCGGGGGGTCGGTGAACTCGGGAAGGTAGTACGGGGCGCTGAACAGGACCTTCTCGCGCACGCTCTCGTCGAGCTGCGGGACGATCTCGATGTTCGCCCCGGCGGAGATGTAGCCGGCGAAGCCCGCCGACCGGAACGCCGGCACGGCCGCCAGACTGTCAGCCGCGACATAGGTGCTGATGGCGTCCGGTCCCCAGGCGAGGACCGTCGCCGACTGAACCGTCCAGTCGGACTGAGCCGGGACGTAGAAGACCTTCGTCGTGAGCTCGACCCGGGCTGCGGCGGGCTCGATGACCTTGCGGTAGGTCTCGTGGCTCGCGGGGTTGTCCACCATGACGACGGCGACCTTCGAGGCCTTGAGATTCCGCAGCTGGATGAGGTTGGCCGCGTAGCCTTCCTCGGACGATCCCTGCATGAAGTAGGCGTCACCTGTCGCAGCGTTCACGCCCGGGGTCAGGGGGAAGTTTCCGAACTCCGTGAGGCCGGCGGATTTCAGTACGGGAAGCATGGCGTCCGCGCCGAAGTCGGCGCCTTGCACGGCCAGCACCGCCTTCTGCTCGACGAATTGGTTGGCACAGTTCACCGAGGCTTCGGGGGTTCCGTCGGTCTTGCAGTTGATGGACTTGAGCGGGTGGCCGTTGATGCCGCCCAGACGCTCGTTGATGTACTCCAGGCCGGCGTCGAAACCGTGCCGGACGTCGGCCAGTGAAATGGCGCCGCCCTCAAGGTTGTGAAAGCCGACCGTCACCGGGGCCTTGGCGTCGTCCGCCGCCGTGCCTCGTGGCAATGCCGCCGTCCCGGACTGCGAGGCGGAAGCACTCGAATTGTCGTCGGAGCCGCTGCTCCCACAAGCAGTACTCACAGCGAGCAGGGTTGCGAGAGCCACTCCCCCCGCGATCTTGGATGTTCTCACTGTGTCACCTCTCGATCGAGCCGGCGGTCTCGCCGCCTGCTCCAGCTCTGCGTGCGATGGGGCATCACCCGCCGGGTGGAGCGGCACGATACATGAGATATCGTACGTCGCAATAGACATGAGCGGAGGAATCATGAAGACGCTTCGTGTAGCTCCCGACGGTCGGGGAAATCCCCGACTCGAGTCCTTGCCCCTGCCGTTCGTCACACCGGGACCGACAGCCACTTCTCAAGATCAAAAGATGGCTCCCGATCCCGGCAGCATGTCCGCCGTGCGGCACATGCGCTCGGCACACATCCCCGCCGGACCGCTGGAGACGGTCGCCGGCGGCAGTGCGCGCCGGCTGTTCCTCGTGGTCTCGGGAACGATCCAGGTGACCGTACCCGACATGCGGGCCAGGCTCGGCCCAGGTGATGTCCTGTTCCTGGACGCCTCCGGGAGCCCCGACGCCCCCGTGCACATCCGGGCGGCGACTCCCTGCTCCTACCTGGAAGTCGAGGTCGAAGCGGCCTGGCTCCCCAGGGGCACGGTGCCCCCGTCCATGGATGAGGGCCGACGGACGGCGTACGCCCCGCCCCGCCTGCTCCGCATGTTCTCCGACGGCGAGGTCGCCCACCTGTCGCCCTTCGACGACCTCTTCGCGGCACCACCTCGGCAGACCCAGGCGGTCGGGGCGCTGAGCTTCGTGTGCCTGTCGCCGTCCATGCGCTCCGACTGGCACACCGAGCCCGGAACGAGCCTGCTCATCGTGCTCACCGGCGGGTTCGAGGTCGAGGTCGGCGGATTCGGCGGCCGGCGGACGCTCAGGGCGGGCGACGTCTGCCTCGTCGAGGACTTCGAGGGCCAGGGGCACAGGAGCTCCTCCGACGGGGAGACGCGCTTCGCGGTCCTGGCCCTGCCGGATGACCACCTATGGGCCCGGGGCGGCGACCATGCCGAGGGGGCCGCGTCATGACCGACCGCATCGACCTCTTCGAGGCCCTGGAAACGTGCCGATCGATCCGGCGGCTGCGCCCCGACCCGCTGCCCGACGAACTCCTGGAGAAGCTGGTCCACTACGCGACGCGTGCGCCGAGCGCGGGCAACAGCCAGCTGTGGAAGTTCCTGGTGGTGACCGCGCCGGAGGACCGCCGCTGGTTCCGGGACATGCTCGTCGAGGCAGTCGGCCACCGGTATCCCGAACCGTCGTCCGCCGACACCTCGGCGGCCGCCACGGCGCAGCGCCGGTACCGGGAGTTCATCTTCGCCTTCGACCGGATCCCGGTACTGGTCATGCCGCTCATCGAGAACGCGTTCCCCAGCCGCGACAACCCCGACGTCCGCTTCGCGTGGTCGTCGATCTACGCGGCGACGCAGAACCTGCTCCTCGCGGCCCGCGGTCTCGGCATCGGAGCGGCCATGACCACGAACCACCTCGAGGACGAGCCCGCGGTCCGCGAGCACTTCGCCATCCCGCCGACGTTCGAGATCGGCGCGACCATCCCGCTGGGCCTCCCCATCGGCCGCTACGGCCCGCTGACCCGCAACCCCGTGGTCCCCACGCTCTACCGAGGACGCTTCGGAGCGGCCTGGACACCATGACGCCCGCCGGGTGCGTCGCACCGAGACGCACCGACCTGAGATACCGTATCTGATATAGACATCCATGGATGGGCGCCATAAGGTGCCCATCCATGGAACTGGTAACGGAACCGCGACTTCGCGAGATCATCGAGCAGATCACGCCTCACCTGGCCGACAGCCAGGCTCCCTCGGTGAGGCATCCGCCGACCGATCCCGTGGCACGGGACGCGTGGTTCGCCGAGGTCGTACACGAGCGGGCCAGGCAACAGGCACGGATGACGGACAGCATGGGCGCCGAGCCGGCTGTCGACGGTGTCGATGTGACCGAGGTCCGCATTCCTGTCACCGGGAACTGCGGATGGGCCGGTTGCGCCGCGTGCACGGCCGGTTCGATCAACGCCATCGTGTACCGGCCGGTCGGCGTCAGCACGTCTCCCGCTTACCTGCACTTCCACGGTGGAGGGTTCTGGCTCGGCGGTGGGCTCGGCGTCCTGCGGGCCGGCGCCGCGGTGCACGCCGCGCGCGCCCGTGACCTCGGGATCGTCGTCGTCGACGTCGACTACCGGATGGCACCGGACCACAAGTTCCCCCTCCCGGTCGAGGACTGCTACACGGCACTGACCTGGGTCGCTTCCAACGCGGGGCGGTTGGGCGTCGATCCGGCCGGACTCGCGGTGGGCGGCGGCAGCGCGGGCGGCGCCCTGACCGCCGGGGTGACGCTGATGAGCCGCGACCGCGGTGGCCCCGCCCTCTCCGCCCAGGTGCTCAACATCCCGGCCACCGACAGCGGTTGCAACACCGCCTCGATGCGCCTCTTCGCCGAGGGCTACGTCATGACCCGCCAGAACGCCCTGGAGATGTGGGACATGTACCTCGCCTCTCCGGCTGACGCATACGACCCCTACGCCTCGCCCATGCACGCCTCCAACCTCCGCGGGCTGCCCCCCGCTCTCGTCGTCCTCGGCGACTACGACGTCCTGCGCGACGAGGGCGCCGCGTACGCCCGGCGACTCGTCGACGACGGCGTCACCGTGACGATGCGGCGCCTTCCCCAGGCTCATGGAGCCGCCCTGCCCGAGAACGGGCCCGAGACCGAGCGGCTCATCGACGAAGTCCTCCGCGTGAACCTGCTCCGGAACTGAGACCCGGCGGGTGCGGACGAGGCGCCGGCGACCCCCGAGACCGCTGGCGGGCGCAGGCCGGGATGCTGCCGGCGGGCCCACAGGGCGAGGGCCGAGCACACGTGGCGACACCCTCTCGCCAGGTCTTCGCGGCGCCCTCGCCGGCGTCGTCGCTCATACGACCCTGACCACGTACTTGCCCCGGACACCGCCGGACTCCAACGCCCGGTGCGCCGCGGCGGTCTCCTCCAGGGGGAAGACGGTGTCCACCGCGGGGCTCAGCTTGCCCTCGGCCACGTGGCGGGCGAGATCGTCGAACTGCGCCTGCTTGAAGTCACCGCTGAAGGCGCGCACCCGGCCACGACCGTGGACCACGCTGGCCGCGAGGTAGCCGAGCGACGCGGCGGGCCGTTCCAGGTCGACGGCGATGGTGACCATGCGTCCACCGGGGTTCAGCAGACGCCGGAAGGCACGCAAGTCGCTCCCCACGGTGTCCAGGACCACGTCGAAGCGGCCCAGTTCGGCCGTCCGTACGGTCCGGTGGTCGACGGCCTCGTGCGCGCCGAGCCCGCGGACGAAGTCGAGGTTGGCCGCGCGGGCGAGGGCCGTGACCTCGGCGCCGTACGCCCGTCCGAGCTGGACGGCGGCGCTGCCGACACCGCCCGCCGCGCCCCGGACGAGGATGCGTTCGCCGGGACGCAGCCCGGCTCTGTCCCGCAGCGCGGTGATGGCCGTCGCGGCCACCGGAAGGGCTGCGGCCTCGACCGGCTCAAGACCGTCGGGGAGCAGGCCGACCCGTTCGGCGGGCACGGTCACGTACTCGGCGGCGCTGCCGAATCCGGAGGTGCGCCCCAGCACCCCCCATACGAGGTCGCCCTCCGCAGGCCGTGTGACTCCGGCACCCGAGGCGGCGACCTCGCCGGCGAAGTCCAAGCCGACGCGCTTGGGGAACTTCCGGCCGGTCAGGAGGCGGAGACGGCCGGCACGGGCTGCCAGCTCTCCACCGTTGACGCTGAACGCGTGCACCTTCACCAACACCTCGCCGGGGGCCGGCTCGGGGCGTGGCACGCGGCTGAGGTACAGCACTTCCGGGCCGCCGTAGCGGTCGTACAGCACTGCCTTCATCATGCGGTCGTTCATGGTCTGCCTTTGCCGCCGGGGGGACGTACGGGAGTACGGCACCGACCGTAGACTCTTAAGCGGACGCAATCGTCCGCTTGGAGCGGAAGCGAGAGACAGTGATGGCGGAATCCTCTCGGATCACAGCCCGGGGCACGGTGCGGGCGGACGCCCGGCGCAACAGGGAGCGCGTCCTCGCCGCCGCCCGTGCGGTCTTCGCGGAGCACGGGATCGACGCCCCGATGGCGACCGTGGCCCGTCGGGCGGGGGTCGGTGTGGCGACGCTGTACCGGCATTTCCCCACCCGGGACGCTCTGGTGCGGAACGCGTTCGCCCGGCAGATGGAGACCTGTGCGCAGGCGCTCAGCGAGGCTCTGGCCGCCACTGACCCGTGGCAGGGTTTCCAGCAGATGGTCGAGACGATCTGTGCTCTGCAACGGGAGGAACGAGGGTTCTCGGCCGCGTTCGCCGCGGCCTTCCCCGAAAGCAGGTCGGACCACGCGCAGTCCCGGCACCAGGCCGAGCGCGACTTCGCGACTCTGGTACGCAGGGCCCAGGCCTCGGGCGGGCTGCGGGCCGATTTCCGTCCTTCCGATCTTCTCGTACTCCTGTTGGCACATTGCGGTTTGGTGAGCGCCCTACCGGGGGACGCTGCGGCGTCCAGGCGCCTGGTGGCCTATCTGCTCCAGTCGTTCCGCGCCGGTACGGCCGACGACCCGCTGCCTCCGCCGACTTCGCTGACACTGCACAGTCTCCCCTTGGCCCTTGACGGTTCCCGGGGGCGGTGACCTTCCGAAGCCGATCCGGAACGGCCCCCGCCGCAGGGCTCGTCATGGACTCCGAGGTGCCGTACGGAGCCCTTCGAGGGTGATGGCGAGGTAGCGGCGGGCGGCGGCCGAGCGGTCTTCCGCGCTGGTGGGCGAGTGGACCGTCGCTGCGTGGACCACGCCGCACATGAGCGGCAGCAGGTCGGCCTCTGTCACGCTGGGGTCGGCCGATCCTGCGGCGTGCGCGTCATGGAGGAGCTGGGCGAAAACCTCGTTCAGCCGTTGCTTGAGCACGGTGATGTGAGACAGCGCGTCGACCGGCGCGGCGAACACCGGGGAGAGTGATGCGTCGGCCACCACGGCGGCGGTGCCGGCGTGCAGGTAGTCGGACAGCGCTGTCCACGGGTCGTCGCCGCGCAGGGCCCGTTCGGCGTGTGCGATCAGCGCCTCGATGCCGGGAGTGGCCACGGTTTCGAGCAGCGCCTCGGGAGTGGGGAAGTGACGGTAGACCGTGGCCACTCCCACCGAGGCGGCCCGCGCCACGTCGTTCAGCTGGATCGGCGTTCCCTCCTCCACCAGCCGGCGCGCCACATCGATGATCTTCTGCCGGTTGCGGGCGGCGTCTTTGCGCAAAGAAGCAGGGGGCACGGGACAAGCCTATCGGATACTTCATCCGCTTGTGTTAACGTGAAACGGATGAAGCATCCGTTTCCTTCGGCGCGATGCCTCATCGCCACGGCGAGTCCGACACCCTCGTCGCGACAGTCGTTCCGCACCCTGCCGCACGGCCTCCCCGATGCCGAGGTGACCGAGCCGCTGTTGAACCCGGGTGCCGCGAGGAGCGCTGAAGAACACGCCCCTGTCGCCCAGGGGCCCTTCACTTCGACGAGAGGAAAAGACGATGACCCCAGAGAGCATCGAGGTGGGCGGCAGGCCGCGCACCTACACCGTGGTCGGGGAGGCGGACGGCAAGCCCTCGCGCGCGCTCGTCCTGATCTTTCACGGCTCCTCCCAGACCGGGCAGACGCACCGGAGGTTCACCGGCACCGCTTACGACAGCCTGGCGAGCACGGGCGAAGCCGTGGTCGTCTACCTCGACGGTCACAAGGGGAATTGGAACGACGCACGCCGCAACAGTTCGTTCCCTGCGCGCACGGACAACATGGACGACATCGGCTTCACCCGGACGGTGGCCGAGAAACTGGCGGCAAGTCACCGGATCGACACGGGCCGCGTCTTCCTCGTCGGCTATTCCAACGGCGGGCAGATGGTGATGCGCCTGATGCACGAGGCACCTGATCTGATCGCCGGAGCCGCGGTGATCGCGGCGACCCTGCCGGCGCCGGAGAACTTCCTGGCGGCGGATGCGTCTCCCGCGCCCATGCCGGTGGCCCTGATCCATGGGACGAAGGACCGCATCGTCCCCTACGCGGGCGGCGAGATGCGCTGGTGGGTGCGGACGCTGTTCAAGGTCGGCGGGCGGAGCCTCTCCGCGCCGCAGACCGCTGCCTACTTCGCAGAACACAACGGCATCACCGAGGAACCGGTCACCAGCCGGCTGCCGCAGCGGACCGGCTCCACCGACGGGACATCCGTAGAGCGCACCAGCTATCAGCAGCAAGGACGGCCACCCGTCGTGCTGTATACGGTGCATGGGGGCGGTCACACCATCCCCGGTTCCGCCAAGGGACCCGCCCTGCTCGGCAGGACCAGCCAGGACGTCGACACCGCGGCACTGCTCGATGAGTTCTTCGGCATACGGAGGTAGCGATCCCCCCGGCCCGGCCGCACCCGCGTCCAGCCCACCTTCGTCACCGCCTCGTCGGGGCCGGGGGCGCGGGATGCGGTGCGTCGGAGCATGTCAGCCGAAGACGTCGCCCGGCACGCCGCTCACGAGCGCCGGCCGCACACCGGGAAGACCTCCCGGCGTTGACAACGCTCGTGATCGATACGCCTAGAGCGACGAGCCGCCATCGGTGCCGATGACCTCGCCGACGATGGCGCTCGCCGCGTCCGAGGCGAGGAAGGCGACCACGTTGGCCGTCTCCTCGTGGAGGAGGTAGCGGCCCAACTGGTTGCGGAGCAGGGAGTAGAACCACATGTCGTTGAAGGCCGGAATCTTCTGCTTCGTGCGCACCATCGACGCGGGATTCACACCGGCCACACGGATGCCGTGATGAATCACCTCGGCGGCGAGGAACTTCGTGAACGATGCCAGCCAGCTCTTGCCCGTGCCGTAGAGAAGGTTCTTCGGCGCACTCGGCATGTTCGCGGACGCGCTGCCGATGTTGATGATGTGGCCGCGGCCTTGCGGGATCATGTAGTCCAGCGCGGCCCTGCTCGCGTACATCGGCCCCGCCATGGTCCCCCGGACGGACCGGTCGAGGTCCTCTCTGGTCGCCGAGCTGAAGTCCACCACTGCGACGTCGACGGCACTGTTCACGAGAACGTCGATCCCGCCCAGCAGGTCGTGGCATTCCGCCATCCACCGTTGGACGTCATCCCAGTCCGTGGCGTCCCCGTAGACCCCGAAGGCCTGAGTCCCCCATTTCTCGGCCACACGGGCTGCCACGCCGTGCGGGTCCGGGCCGGAGTACTGAGGCATACTTCCGGTGGCGTCGGCGGCCTCGGTCCTGATGTCGACCAGAGCGACGTCAGCACCGAGTCCGGCGAACCGGTTGGCACAAGCCTGCCCGAGCCCCGCGCCGCCACCTCCGGTGATGACCACCTTCCGGCCACGCAGGTCGAACAGTTCTGTCAGACGCTTGTCGACCGAGTCGAAGGGCATCCGCTGCTCATCCCACAGGACGTCGAGGCTGTCGCCCGCCTCGACGGCGCGGGAGTAGAGCGTCTTGAAGTAGTCACTGCTCATGGTCTCGTCCCCTTCTCGACAGGAGCGGATTACAGACCCAGTCGGGTGGGCGCTTCGGAGGCGTCGAAAGCCGCGTGGCCGGCGCCATCGACCGCGCCGCGCATCTCGTCCGCCAGGGGCGCCTCCAGTTCGTGCAGCCGCGGGAGCACCTCCTTCGCGAAGAGCCGGAGAGAACGCTCGGCCTGCTCGGCCGGCATCGCCCCGAACCGCACGTTGAGAACGAACTCCTCCGCGCTGGTCCTGCCCTGGATCTCCTTGAGCTTCTCGAACACCTGGTCCGGTGTGCCCCAGGCCTGCGGGCGCGCGCTCTTCTCCGCCAGCGTCTCCTGATCGGTGATCGCGTTGCTGAGCTTGGCGTACTGCTCGTATCCCTTGGTGTTGCGGAACCGCTCCGGGTCGTCGAACTGGTAGTGGAGCCTGCTGCTCTCGCCCGCCTCGAGCGAGTGCACCTTCATGGCCTGCCAGGCTTCCTCCTCCGTCTCGGCACAGGTCATCCGCACCACGACGGTGGGCTGGGTCGGCTCGAGTCCGTTGCCCGCCCGGATACTGTTGAACGCCGCGACGTCGTCCGAGTAGTCGGCCCAACTCTTCTGGTTCGTCATCAGCATCCCCAGTCCGGCGTTGGCGGCGATGGGAAGCGTCTCCGGGCTGGTCCAGGCGATCCGCATACGGTCCATGAGCCGCTGTGGGTTGCGGAACGAGGGACGGATCGTGGTCTCGGGGATCGTGAAGTGCTCGCCCTCGTGCGAGAACCACTCCTGGGACATCGCCTTACGGAGAATCTCCAGGGTCTCGTTGAACCGGCTGCGTGCCTCACTCATGGGCACGCGGAACGCGTCGAACTCCCGGATCGCCGCACCCCGCCCCATGCCGAGCGTCAACTGGCGTCCCTGCAGCAGATTGTCGAGCGCGCTGATCTGGTCGGCGACCACGATCGGGTCGTACCAGGGCAGCACCACGATCATCGTGCCGAAGTCGATGCTGCTGGTCCGGCCGGCCATGAAGGTCAGGTGCTGCAGCGCCCCGCCGGTCATGACGTACGGTGTGAAGTGGTGGTCGATCGCCCAGTACGAGTCGAAGCCGAGCGGCTCCACGAGCTCGGCCAGCGCCAGCTCCTCGTCGTAGATCTGCTGGTCGGTCACCTTCGGCGGGCCGGGCGCCTTCGCAAGAAAACGGTCCCAGTCGAGGTAGTTCTGAAAGTTGAAGTGAACTCCGACCTTCATGGTCTCTCCTCCAGCATCGTCTAGGGCCCCCGTGCCACGAGTCGTGAGCCCGGCGGACGCTCGGCGCCCCGAGTCAAACAGCAGCCCGCACCCGGCTCCACGACTTCGTTCCGGCCCGCAGAACCCGTCGCGACGTGGTCGGTGTTCTGTTCTGCGAGACGCCACGCTGGTCGACGCGATCTGTGGCGACCGAGACTCGTGCGGCAGGTCCGAGGGCGTCGCGCTACACGTCCCGCACCCACCCATGAAGGGCAGATGCTGCAGATGAAGATCGGCGCCCAGCTCGCTGTCACGACCCGTACGATCGACGCCGTCACCCTGGCACAGGAGCTCGAGGCCCGAGGGTTCGAGTCGTACTGGGCCCCCGAGCACACCGTGGTGCCCAAGCATCCGGGCGTCGCCTTCCCCATGACCGGGGGGAAGATCCCCGACGTCTACCACCAGATGGCCGATCCGTTCGTCGTCCTCAGCATGATGGCGGCCGTCACCAGCCGTCTTCGCGTGGCCACCGGCGTCTGCCTGGTGCCGGAGCACCCGCCGCTCACCCTCGCCAAGGCGGTCTCGACCCTGGACGCGTTCAGCGGGGGCCGCTTCATGTTCGGCCTCGGTACCGGATGGCTCCGCGAGGTCACCGAACTCCACAACCCGGCGGCGGCGGCCAAGCCCTGGGGTTACACCATCCAGGCCGTCGCGGCGATGAAGGGGTTGTGGGCCAACGAGTCGGCGAAGTACGACGGGGACCTGGTCGCGTTCCCGGACATGGTCTGCGATCCACGGCCCCGGCAACGCCCGCATCCTCCGGTGATCGTAGGCGCGCAGCCCACGCCGGTCGCCGCGAGGCGCATCGCCGCCTGGGCCGACGGATGGCTCGCCACCGGCGTGACACCGGCACAGGTGGCGGACTTCCGGACGGCACTCGATACCGAATGCGCGCGGATCGGACGAAACCCGGCGGAGGTGTCCATCACGGTCGGCGTACGCGATCCCGGCGAGGACATCCGTGAGGCGTACGCCGCGGCCGGCGCCGAACGGCTGATGGTCCTTCTCTACAACCATCCGGGCACCCGCATCCCCCTGGAGGACTGGGCAGCGGTGGGAGTGGCGACCCTGTCGGCCCCGCCGCCGACCCCGGACGAGACCCTGCGCGCGCTCGACGCGCTCACCACCATGGCGGGCCTGTGAGCACGGGCATCCCTCGGCCGCTGCTCGACGGCCTGAGGTTCGCCGAGAGTCCGCGCTGGCGAGACGGCCGACTCTGGTTCTCCGACATCTTCGCCAACCGGGTGATGACGGTGGACGAGTCGGGCCGAGCGGAGGTGGTCGTCGAGTTCACGCAGGGCGAGCGTCCCAGTGGTCTGGGGTTCCTGCCCGACGGCCGACTGCTGATCGTCAATCTCAGCGCACCGACCATCCTGCGCCTGGAGCCCACGGGCGAGGTCGTCGTGCACGCCGACCTCTCCGAGCTGGCCGTAGGCGGACTCAACGACATGGTCGTCGACGACCAGGCGCGCGCCTACGTCGGCTCGATGGGCACCCACACGAACGCTGAGACGCGCCCCGTCGACGCCGACGGCGTCGTGATCCTCGTCGAGGCGGACGGCCGCGCCCGTGTGGTCGCCGAGCACCTCGACGCCCCCAACGGGCCGGCCCTCCTCGACGGCGGGGGCACCTATGTCGTCGCCGAGTTCCCGGCCCAACGGCTGACCGCGTACGACCGAGGGGCGGACGGCTCGCTCTCCGCACGGCGGACGTGGGCCGACCTCGCCCCGGGCAGCGCTGACGGCATCGCCGCCGACCCGGCGGGAGGGATCTGGTGCGCCTCGCCGTGGACGTTCGAGGTCCGGCGGGTCTTCGAAGGCGGTGCTGTCACCGATGTCGTGGACACCGACGACCGGATGCCCCTGGCCTGCGCCGTCGGCGGTGACGACGGCCGGACCCTCTTCGTCCTCAGCTGTGTCGGCGGCGCCGAAGCCATCGCCACCCGGACCTGCACCTCAGTGATCGAGACGGTCCGCCTCGCCCCCTGACCACGGCGAGGTCGGACAGGTCTCACTCCCTCAGTACATCTCGAAGTACTCCCGGTGCTCCCAGTCGGTGACCGCGGCGTGGAAGCGACGGACCTCATGTTGCTTCAGCGTGATCAGGTAGTCGACGAAGGGCTCGCCGAACTCCTTCCGAAGGAGTTCACTGCTCTTGAAGTGTTCGAGCGCGGCCTCGAGCGAGACGGGCAGAACCGGCGCGTCCGCGGCATACGGTTCGTCCGCGGAGGCTCCCGGTTCGAGAGAGCGGGTCATGCCGTCGCGGCCGCTTGCTATCTGGGAAGCGAGATACAGGTACGGGTTCGCAGCCGGTTCGCCCACACGGTTCTCCAGGTGCGTGTTGGCGTCTCCGCGGCCGCCCACGACACGGATGAGCGCGCCGCGGTTCTCCTCCGCCCAGGCGATGCGATCCGGTGCGAACGAGTCGGGCCGGTAGCGCTTGTAACCGTTGATCGTGGGTGTGGTGAGGACCGAGCATTCGAGGGCATGGGCGAGCAGGCCACCCATGTAGGCCCGGCCGGTCCCGGAGAGGAGTTCACCATCGGTCGCGGCGAACACGTTGTCCGTATCGGCACGCCGTAGCGACTGGTGAAGATGCCATCCGCTCGAGAAGGCGTTCGGGAAGGCAGGACGTGACATGAAGGTGGCGTGGTAGCCGTGACGCCGGGCGAGCTGCTTGATGACGGAGCGGACCAGGAGGACGGTGTCGGCTGTCGCCGTGCCCGTCTGCGGGTCGAAGGTGAACTCCACCTGTCCGGGCCCCCATTCGTCCTCGATGGTGGCGAGGGGGAGCCCCAGTCCGACAAGGTTGTCCCGCAGGACGGACAGGATGGGGTCAATCTCGTCGCTTCTGGATTCGGTCAGGTACTGGAACCCGTGGGCGACCGGACTGACCGACGGCGGCTGCGGCGGATGGCCCGCGTCCTGCCAGGTGAGCTTCGGGTCGTCGAGACGTGCCAGGTAGAACTCGAGTTCGATGCCGGAGACGAACTCGTACCCGTCCAGAGCCAGTTTGCCTACCTGCTCCTGCAGTATGCCTCGCGTGTCGAACGGTACACGCTCCCCCGACCGGTAGTAGAGGTCGGACAGGACCCAACCGGTGCGATCGAGCCACGGCAGCACCTTGAACGTCCGCGGATCAGGCACCAGCACGCCGTCGGGCAGCCCCGTCATCCGCGGGTCTCCGAGAGCGCCGGCCCCGAAGGGCGGCACAACCGGGTTGTTCGTCGTGTCGAAAATCAAGGTCGCGGTCTGGAAGTCCTTACCTCTGCGCAATACGGACAGAAAGTGCCCGACCTCGAGGTTCTTTCCACGCAGAATGCCGTGCTGGTCACCCCAGGCGATACGCACCTGACGAAGCCCGAGCTCCTTCACGCGGCGCTCCACCTCATCCGCCGCGGCTTCCTGCTCCGCCGTCCATAATCCGTGCTCTTCGATGAATGGCACCGCATAACCTCCCAGGGCAGGCCATTGGACCGACTGATCCTCTGACCAGGACTCCTGGCCCAGCCTACGCCCCCTTTCCCACGATGGAAAGTCTGTAGGGAACGTTGCATATATGCATTCTGTAAAGGTGGGCCGACGCCCCGGTGAGATAGCCTCTCCAAACCGGATAAATGCTGTGACAGGGGTGGTCGATTCAGCGTCCGGTCACTTCTGTAGGCTCACTCCGTGGATTACTCATTGGCGTTCCTGATTGTCGCGGTCGCGCTGGTGTTATCGCCAGGCGCCGACTTTGTCCTTGTCGTACAGGCCACGCTGAGCGGCGGACGGAGGGACGGCGCGGCCACCGCGTTCGGTGTGGCCTCGGCCGCGGTCGTGCAGGGCCTGCTCGTCACGGCCGGGGTGGCGAGCGTGATCGTTCGCGTCCAGCCGCTGTTCCTCGCCATCAAGTACGTCGGCGTCGCCTACCTGGCCTGGCTGGCGTTCACCTCCCTGCGCAGCGCGCTCCATGGTCACTACCCGGCCGTCGGTACGAGCGGTGCGTCACGGCTGTCCGCATGGACCGCGTACCGACGGGGCGTTCTGTGCGACGCCACCAATCCGAAGATCCTGGTGTTCTACCTGTCGCTGCTGCCCCAGTTCGTCGACCGGGATGCGTCATGGGTCACCTGGCTGGCACACGCCTGGACAGTGCCGTGTCTGGGGATTACCTGGCTGCTTCTGGTCGTGGCCTTCGTGGGATCGTTGAGGTCGTGGCTCGAGCGCCGTCCCGTGCGCAGGGCGTTCGACGCGAGCGCGGGGGGCGTGCTGCTCTTCTTCTGCGTCGGCCTCGCCACGGAGGCGTAGGCCCTGACCCGGCTCGCGCCCGCGACGTCCGTCCGCGTCCCGGTTCAGAGCGCGCCGTCGGCGCGAAGCCCGGCGATCCGGTCGGCGTCGAGTCCGGCGAGCTCCTCGAGCACCCGGTCGGTGTCCTCACCGTAGCTCGGCCCGGACCGGTCGTATCTCCCGCCGATGTAGGTGGGCGTCTCGGAGAACCAGGTCGGATGTGCCTTGACCGGCCAGCGGCCCAGTTCGCTCTGCTCGAGCTCCACCAACCAGCCGAGTGCGCCGAGTTGGGGGTCCGACTCATAGCGGTCCTGCGCGGTCTGGCAGACGCCGGCGGGCACGTCTCTCGCTTGCAGCTCGTGCATGAGCTCGAAGCCGTCCCATGTCCGGGTCGCCTCGGCCACGATCCGGTCGAGCGCGTCGGCGTGCTCGATCCGGTCCTCCAGCCCGGTGAACCGGGGGTCGTCACGCAGCTCTTCGAGGCCGAGCACCTGCGTCACGGCGTGCCACGCGGCATCGGTGAACGCCGCCAAGGCGAGCCACCTGTCGTCGCCCCGCGTGGGATACGCCCCGTGCGGAGCGGCCTTCTTGTAGGGCGAGGCGTTGCCGTAGCGAGCCCAGTCCCGGCCGTTGGCGGTCTTGTCCAGGATCGCCGTACCGGTGAGGTAGAGCCCCGTCTCGCCCTGGGAGGCGTCGATGTGGCACCCCAGTCCTGTGGCGTCTCGGCGGTAGAGCGCCGCGAGTATGGCGGTCGTCATGTTGTACGCCCCGAACCAGTCCAGGTAGGAGTAGCCGATCCCCGCGGGCGGGAACGGCGCCGGGAGTCCCGACATGTCGCTGATCCCGGAGATCGCCTGGGCGCTCGGACCGAAGGTGCGGACCTTGCCGTAGGTCCCCTGTTCGCCCAGGCCGCTCTGCTGCACGTAGATGACGCGGGGGTTGAGCTCGCGGAGCCGGTCGTAGCCGAGGCCCATCCGGGACATCGTGCCGGGCGAGAAGCCCTCCAGGACCATGTCGGCGTCCCGGATCAGGTCCTCCAGGATCTTGCGTGCCTCCGGATGCTTCAGGTTGAGGGAGAGGGACCTCTTGCCGGCGTTGATCTCCATGAACGAGCCACTGCGGTTCGGGCTGCCGTCGTCCCCGGAGTAGGCGGGTGTGGGCAGCGCGGCCACGGCGGCTTCCCGCTCGGTGCGCCCTCCCGGTGGGCAGGCTCCGAGCGGACTGAACCGCATACGGTCCGGCCGGCTGATGTGCTCGATCTTCACCACGTCGGCGCCCGCGGCGGCGAGGAACCGGCCGGCGCCCGCGCTGGCGAGCATCCAGCTCATGTCGATGACGCGCACGCCGGACAGGGCGAACGGCTTGCCGTGCGGGCTGAGGACGGTCGGTTCGTTGCGGGGCGATGTGTAGGCCGGCCGCTGTTCCGGCCGGTTGCCGCTCCACTCCGTCTCGATCTCGTCGGTGTGCTCACCCACCAGTGGCGGACGTGGTCCCCGTGGCCATTCGAACTCCTCCGTGACCCACTTGCCGCCTGTGTAGAGGAACGTGCGGTCGAGTTCGGGGTGATACACGTCGAAGAACGCGCCCCGTTGCAGCCAGTGCTCGTCGGTGGCGTTCTCCTCGGGGCGCCGCACCGGTGTCCAGGGAAGATTCAGTGCCTGGGCGTCTCGCCACACGTCCCGCTCGAACAGGGTCTGCCCGATGAGGAGATTGACCTGATGCGCCAACCGGTCCCGCGCCTCGTCGCTGTTCCGATGGTCCGTGGCGTACTTGGGGTGGACCAGGTCGGCTTCGAAGTCGTACTTGCGCAGGAGCTCCACGGTGGCGTCCCACTCGTCGCCCTGGGAGCGGACGTACGTCCGGTACGGCAGGACGTAGCGGCCGTCCTTGGTCTGCGCGATCGACGGGCTGCGGGCGGAGGTGGTCGAGTGCCTGCACGTGACGCGGCGATGGACCTGCCTGAGGTAGATCCAGTCCGGTAGGTCGGTCTCGGTGTTCTGGCTGACGGCCTGGTGCACGCTCGTCGAGAGCGCCTGCCCCCGTCCGGTGTGGAGCCGGTAGGTCAATGCGGCCAGGATCGACATCGCCGACATCTCGCCGGCGATGTAGTACGCCTGCCACATCTGGGGCGCGATCGGCGGGGTGTCGTATCCGTTGGTGGGGTCGGGGTCGTATCCGCAGTTCATCATCACCCCGCCCAGGGCGAGATGAACGAGGTCGCTGCCGGCGTAGTCGCGCCACGGGCCGACATCCCCGAAGGGCGAGATCCGCGCATGGATCAGGCCCGGCCGGGACTCCCGCAGCACCTCGTATCCCAGACCACGTCCGGCGAGATGGTCCCGCGGCAGACTGTCGAGGATCACGTCCGCCTGGGCGGCCAGGCGGCGGAACCGCTCCTGATCGGCCTGGGAGTCCAAGTCGAGCACGATCGAGCGCTTGCCCAGGTTGTGGTGCCAGAAGTACAGGCTCCGATCGGGATGCGGTTCGTCATCGAGGAACGGGCCGTACGTCCTGGTCTCCGCCCCGCCCGGCGGCTCGACCCGCACCACATCCGCGCCCAGGCCGGCCAGCACCTTGCCACAGTATTCCCCGAGCTCGCCGCCGATCTCCAGTACCCGCAGGCGCCCCAGGAAGGCGAAGGGCCCCTGGGATCCGTCGTCCGGCACGTCCCCGGGCCCGGCGATCCCCTCATGGAGTGCGTTGCTCATGACAGCCTCCTTGTTTCGAGATACGATATCCCATACAGCACATGTCAATGCGTCCTATCTCGTGATCGATTCGATCTGCCCCACGCGAAGGCGAGGCGGAAGGTGGTCCCGCATGATCGAGAGGCCTGACAACCTCACCGACCTCGTGTTCGCGGAAATCCGCGACCGGATCGTCAACGCATCGCTGCCCCCGGGCAGCCCGGTCAGCGAGGCCGCGCTCGCCAAGGAACTGGCCGTGAGCAAGACGCCGGTCCGCGAAGCCCTGCTGCGGATGCGCCGTATCGGACTCGTGGAGCCGACGTCGCGGGGGCTCCGCGTGACGCTCGCCTCGGTACGGTCGGTGCGGCAGGCGTTCGAGTACCGCGCGGCTCTGGAATCGCAGGCTGCCACCTATGCCGCTCATCACGCCACGGGCGAGCAGCTCGACGCCGTCGCGTACTGGGCCTCGGAGTCCCTGCACCACGCCCGGGGCGGCGATCCGGCCGGCTTCCGACGGGCCGACCAGCAGTTCCACGAAGCGATGGCACGGGCCTCGGGCAACGAGTACATGCGTCTGGCGATCGAGGACGCCTTCGTCCTCACGGTCGCACTGCGCCGCCGTGACGTCAGCCTGGTCCGCGACTTCGTCCCGGACGCGGTCGAGCACCTGGCGATCGCCGGGGCCCTGCGCGCCCGCGACTCCGTCGGCGCCAGTACGTCCCTCGCCCAGCACGCACTGCGCATCATGGACCAGCTGCTCGACGCGATGCGGCGGCCCGACGCCACGGTGAGTGCCGGTTGAGCCCCGCTGTGCGGCCCTTGCCGCGACCCACTGCACTGTCCCGCCCCTTCTGGGAGGGCTGTCTCGACGGAAGGCTCCTCGTGCAGCGCTGTTCGAGCTGCGGACACCACTTCTTCATTCCCAGCGCCTTCTGCCCCCGGTGTCTGGACACCGACCACAAGTGGGTCGAGTCCTCGGGCCGGGGCCACGTCGTCACCTGCACCGTGGTCTGGCGGCCGCCGACTCCGGCCTTCGACCCGCCGTACACCGTGGCCGTGGTCCGAATGGAAGAGGGATACGACATGTTCACGAACATCGTCGGTGCCGGGCCGGAGGCGGAGCTGATCGGCACCGCGGTGCGGGTCCGGTTCCATCGGGAGTCCGAGGACATCGTCCTGCCGTTCTTCGAGCCGGCGGCGGCGACCGGGCGGCGTCCATGAGGAGCCGGCAGGCCGTCATCGTGGGCGCGTTCAACACACGCCAGGCTCGAAAGCTGGATGGCGAGACGTCCGACACCGTGACCGCGGCTGCGATCAGGGGCGCCCTGAGCGACGCCGGCCTCACCGTCGCGGAGGTCACCGGCGTCAACATCCTGCCGGGGCTGGACTATCAGAATGGTTCGCGCAGGTTCGGCTACGCCCTGGGCATCCCGTACTTCTGGGCCGGCCGGGCCATGCCGGGCGCCGCATCCGTACTGGAGGCGGCCACCGCGATCGAGGCCGGCGTCACCGATGTCGTCCTGCTGGCCGCAGGCGAGGCCGGAATCCACCAGGACTCCGCCAGCACAGCGCCCTGGACCCGCCCCTCGAACGAGTTCATCGAATGCTGGGGGCTGATGACGCCCGCCGAATTCGCCCTCTCGGCCAAGGAGTACATGCACCGGTTCTCGGTCGACCCGGCGAAGGTCGCACACGTCGCGGCGGTGATCCGTAACAACGGCTCACGCAATCCGGAGGCCGTCTACTACGGTCGCGGGCCGTACTCGGCAGCGGACATCCTGGCATCGCGGATGGTCGCGGACCCTTACCACCTGCTCGAGTGCGCCACGACCGCGGAAGGAGGCAGCGCCCTCGTCCTCACCACGGCGGAGCGCGCCCGGGATCTCCCGGGGAGCGCCGTCACCGTGCTCGGCGGCGGCTCCGAGAGCTGGGGGCCGAGCTACACGCATCCGCCGACCTATGAACGGGTCGGCATGCTGGGCAGGGACGCGGCCGACCGCGCCTTCGCCCGCGCCGGGCTCGCCCGTGAGGACGTCGACGTCTTCGAGCTCTACGACAACTTCAGCTGGGAGATCATCAGATACTTCGAGGCGTTCCGTTACTGCGACGTCGGTGAGGGACCGGATTTCGTCGCCGGCGGCGCCATCGAAGTCACCGGGCGCTACCCCGTGGTGACGGATGGCGGCACGATGTCGCACTCGCACACCGGGGAGTCGCAGCGCATCCAGCGAGTCGTCCAAGCCGTGCGCCAGCTGCGCGGCACGTCCGCGGCCAACCAGCTCCTGGACCCGAGGATCGCGCTCGTCGCCGCACTCGGCGATGTGGTGCTCCTTGGCCGAGAAGACTCTCGCTAAGATGTGATATCTGAGATATCGTGCGAGAAAGGGTGCACAAGAAGAGAGGGATCCAAGCAGGATGACGACCACCGAGCTACCGATGATCATCAGCGTCGACGACCACATCATCGAACCCCCGACGCTGTTCCAGAGATGGCTGCCGGCCAAGTACCAGGACCGGGCACCCCGGGTGCAGCGTCGCCTGATCAGCAGAGAGGCGAAGCTGTTCGACGGCCTGGTCGAGGACCCGGACGGGGTTCCCGGCGACGTCTGGCTGTTCGGTGACTCCGCCTATGTGCTGCGACGGCCCATCCTCATACTCGACGGCGTCGACACCACGGCCGAGATGCGGGGCAACGAGCCGGCGACGTACGAAGAAATGCACCCCGCGTGCTACGACCCCCGGGCCAGGCTCGAACTAATGACGTCCCAGCATGTCGAGGCGTCCCTCGCCTTCCCCACCTTTCCGCGTTTCTGCGGTCAGGCCTTCAGCGAACAGACCACCAAGGACCGGGAGTTCGGGATCGCCTGCATCAAGGCCTACAACGACTTCATCGTCGAGGAGTGGTGCGGTGACTCGGGCGGCCGTCACATCCCGCTTCCGGTCGTGCCGCTGTGGGACCCGGTACTCGCCGCGGCCGAGGTGCGCCGCAACGCGGCCCGCGGCGCCCGGGCGGTCACGTTCAGCGAGATCGTCGGCCATCTCGGCTTCCCGTCGATCCACGACGGCAACTGGGATCCCTTCTTCGCGGCCTGCCAGGAGACGGGCACGGTCATCTGCATGCATATCGGCTCGTCGTCGAAGATGATGCCGATGCCGCCCGGTGCACCGGACGTCGTCGCCACGACACTCCAGTTCTCCAACTCCTACGCCTCGATGGCGGACTTCATCTTCTCCGGCGTGCTCGACCGCTTCCCGGACCTCAAGCTCGCCTACTCCGAGGGGCAGGCCGGCTGGCTTCCCTACGCGATGGAGCGGATGGACCACGCCTACACGCACCACACCTGGGGGCACGGCGATGTCAAGATGCAGGAACTGCCCTCCACGTACATTCGGCGCAACATGTACGGCTGCATCTTCGCCGACCGGCACGCCATCGAGCAGGCGCGCCGTATCGGCGTCGACAACCTGATGTTCGAGGTCGACTTCCCGCACGCCGACGGCCCTTACCCGCACACGCTGGACCATCTCGCCGGGCAGTTCGCCGGCATCGACGCCGAGACGACGTACAAGATCGTCCGCGGCAACGCGATCAAGCTGTTCCAGCTCGATCTGGACCGCCGGCCCGCCTGACGGGCGGCCATCACCGCGGGCCGCTGACGAGACGTCGGACGACGTGGCCCGGCGCAGTGCCGAGTCGCTCTCGACGGCAGGCTCGCACCCACGTGCGGAGGCGCATACGACACCGACGCCCCGGCCGGCACCTGCCGCCTCGCGTTCGGTCATCGGGGGTCTCCCGGGGACGGGAGACCCTCTGCCGACGACATCCCTCAGCCGGGAACCCGGATCACCGACAGAGCACCGCCGTCCCGGCCGGCCGGCCTGAATGGCGTCCGCCATCGCTCTCCGCGGAGAGTGAGTACACGATCACCCATCACGCAGCGCAGCCCACGAAGACTCCAGCCGACTCCAGACGAGTTCGGTGGTCTCCAGAGTCCGCGCAGCGCTCTCCAGATCGGACCGGTTCTCGGCGAGGCCCGCCACGACGTCCGCGAAGTGGCGCAGGGCGGGCACGAAACCCATCACGTTCCAGCCGGAGTTCGACGGCGTCGGCAGAGTGTAGTTGGGACGCCGGACCTCCGCCGGACCGTCGGCGCGTCGATACGTACAGGTATCGACGTTGTCGACCGTCACGGAGTCTCCTCGGCCGTAGACCTCGACGAACTCACCCCGATGGGCGAAGGAGGCCGTCGTACAGAAGTCGAAGGAGCACGTCGCACCCCCCTCCGACCGGGCGATGGCACTCACGCTCAAGCCGACGGTGGGCACGACGTTCAGGACCGCGGAGATCTCGTCGATCTCGCCGACGAGGTACCGTGCCAGGTCGATCATGTGCACCGGGTTGTCGATCAGGTAGTGACGGAGATCGGCGAGGTACTCGTCCACGTGGCCCATCGCGAAGGTGAGATGTGCCAGGGAGGGAGGGCCGAAGTCCGCGGAGCCGATCACCTCCCGAGCACGCTGGTACGCCGGCGCGAACCGCTTCATGTATCCGACGACGACTTCGGTGTGTGCTTCGGCGGCGAGGGCGGCGACCTGGCGGAGCTCGGACGCGGACTGCCCGCCCGGCTTCTCGCAGAAGACCGGGATCCCGGCCTCGATGCACCGGGCGAGGATCGGCCGGTAGGCGGCCGGCGGGACGACGACCACCACCCCGTCGAGACCACCGGCCGCGAGCATGTCCTCGACCGATGTGTGGTGGGCGTCGGCGCCCCAGCGTGCGGCGGTGATCGCCGCACGCTCCGGCGTCCGGGCGCAGACCGCGGCGAGGTCGAGACCGGCCTCCAGAATCGAGGGGTACAGGGCGCTGTTCGCATGCCGACCCGCGCCCACCACGCCGATCCTCATGACGTACTCGTCCGATCCCCGCTCAGGAACTGATCGATGCGGCTCGCGGTCTCGCCGAAGACACGCTCGAGTGCGTCCGGTTGCCGGTACGCCTCCACGATGGCCGCCGACCACATGCTCGCGACGTCGAGGTACTCCGGCATGGGGGTCGGCAGCACCCTGGCGGTCGTCCGCAGGATCTCGAGGCTGTTGTCGCCGTAACCGTTCCACTTGGCGGCCGTGGCACGGTACGTCTCGTCGTCCCACGTGCTCTGCCGCGTCGGGTTCATGTTCCCCTCCTGCGCCGCCCGGGCGAGAAAGGCGGGGGAACTGGCCCACTCGATGAACCGCCAGGCCGCGTCCTTGTCCTGCGAGGCACTGTTCATCACGAGCGACCAGGTCCACATGTTGGCCTCTCGCTCCCCACCGGGACCCAGCGGCGGCCGGGTGTAGGCGACCCGCCCGCGCACGGCCGACCCGGGCCCCTCGAAGAAGGCGACGTAATGGTCGGAGTCGACGATCATGCCGTACTGGCCCGCCGCGAAGTCACGGGCGACATCGAGCCAGTGGCCGTCGGGGAACCGGTCCGGGCCCGCCTCGCGCGCCGCCGCCAGGAAATCCCGGGTCGCCGCGAGCATCTCCGGGCTGGCGAGCGCGCTGCGGCCCGCGCTGTCGAAGTCGGTCGCGCCGTACGTCCAGACCTGGGTCGCGTACCCGGTGTACATCGTGTGCCAGGTGCCGCTGCCGCGCTGTGCGAAGCCCCGTACGCCCGGCACACGCTCCGCGATCTGTGTGGCCGCGGTGAAGTACTCCTCCCACGTCGACGGCGGCTCGCTGAGGCCCGCCTTCTCCAGCACGTCCGGCAGGTACGCCAGGTTGTACGTCTCCCAGTTGACCGGGATCTCCAGCAGGGGGCCGGTGCCGAGGGCGTCGCCGCGGCGTCCCGACCAGCGGTTGATCTCCAGCAGGGACGGCAGGAAGTCGTCCGGACGGTAGTCGTCGCCGCACTTGTCGAGATACGTGTCGAGGGGCTCGACGATGCCCTCGCCGGCGAGCTTCCACATCGAGACGGGACCCGACACGAACACGTCCGGCGCGGACTCACCGCGGAGCCGGCTGCGCAGCGCGTCCAGGGAGTTCGTCACGTACTCCGTCTCGGGGATGATCTCGAGGACCACGGACTCGCCCGTGAGCGCCTCGTATTCGGCGATGTGCTTCGTGACGCTCGCGACGTACGCGTCGTTGTCGGGACCGATGAAACGGACCATGGGGTGATGTCTCCTTGGTGAAACCTCGGCCTGTGGGCCGACGAGGGTGGGAGGGGAAAGGAAGTCCCGGGTGCGACCGCGTCAGACGGAGAATCGTCGGCGCGCACGTTCGTGCAGGACGGCGACGATCTCGTAGAGCACGATCACGGTCACGCTCACCACGACCACGTCCGCCCAGAGCGCGGTGTAGTCGAAGGTCGTCGCGGCGGTTGTCGTGGCCTGCGAGATCCCGTTGCCGGTGACGAGCCACTCGGCGACGACCGCGCCGAAGAGTGCCAGGGGGATGCTGATGCGCGCGGCGTTCAGAACGCCCGGGACGGAGCCGGGGATCCGGACGAACCGGAGGGCCGCCCAGCGGCCGCCTCCGTGGACGCTGACCACGTCCAGGGTGGACCGCGACCTTTCCTCCAGCGCCGTGACGATGACGATCATGGCAGGGAAGAAGACCACCAACAGTCCCGTGACGATGATGAAGGCGGTGCCCCGGCCGCAGATGGCGACCAGCAGCGGGATGAAGGCGATCTGCGGAACGCACTGCGACACCAGGAGCAGCGGAAGCCCCAGACGCAGCAGGGCGGGGAAGCTCACGAGGACGCAGGCGGCGACGAACGCCGTGGCCATGCCGACGCCGAAGATCATGCCGCTGTCGCGCATGGTGATCAGCCAGTCCGTCAGCAGCCCGCTGCGGTGCGCCGCGGCGTCCGGATCGCTGAACAGGTAGTCCAGCACATCGAGCGGGGACTTGAAGACGAGGGGAGTCACGCCTCCGAACTGGATGATCGCGAGCCACAGCACGATCAGCGCGACGGCGGGCGTGAGGAATTCGGCGATCCGCCCCAAGGAGCCGGCGCCGGGACCCGCCGTGAGCGCGGTCTGGGACTCGACCGGCTCGACGTGCAGCCAGCGGCCGATCGCCGTGACCGCCGCGTAGAGCAGGCCGCCGATCACGGTGGCGACGAGGGCGATGCCCCAGGTCTGCGCGACCAGCAGCTTCTGCTGGCTGACCACGAGCACCACGCCGAGACCGTCGTCGGCGCCGCTGAACTCCCCCACGAGAGCACCGAGGAAGGCTCCCGGACCGGCGATGCGCGTACCGGCCACGATGTTCGGGAGAGCCGAGCGGAGTCCGACCTTGCGCAGTACCTGCAGCCGGCCGCCGCCCGCGCAGTGCACGATCGCGGCGATGTCCGGCGGCGTGGCACGAAGACCCGCGATCACCCCGATGAGCATCGGGAAGAACGAGAACAGGACCGCCATCGTGATCCGGGTCGGCTCACCTGGTCCGCCGAGGCTCGCGATCAGTGGGAGGAGCGCCGGCAGTGGCAGACAGTAGACCGCGAGCGCGACGCGTGAGACGGAGCGCTCGAGAAGCCCGGTCAGCGAACCGATCGCACCGAATACGAGGCTGATGAGCGCGGCGATGGCGAAGCCCTCGAGCGCCGTGACGAGCGTGGGGGCGGCGTTGGAGAGGTAGAACGAGAAGTTCCCGGTCAGATCGTCGGCCACACTCGGTGGTGTAGGAACCGAGTTCTCGGGGAGGATGTCGGACAGGGCGACCAGCCACCAGAGGCCGACGGCGATCGCGAACCCGCCGAGGGTCCACACCACACCGGGAACCTGTCGTTCGACGCGCCCGTTCGCGGTGGCGGAGCGCCGCTTCCACGGTGGACCGGTGGGGGCCGTCACGGCCCCTTCCATCGCTTGTGTCGAGGTCATCTCAGGCACTCCGCTCGGCGGGCGGCTCGGCCGCGTCGACCCGGGCTGCCGTTTCTTCTTCGAAGAGCAGCTCGCTCAGCTCGTCGACGAACCGCTGGAACTCCGGGCTCCGCATCATCTCCGGCACCCGGGGGCGCGGCAGGTCGATCTCGACCGTGCGCAGGATGCGGCCGGGCCGCGGCGTCATCACGACGACCAGGTCCGAGAGGAAGATCGCCTCGGAGATACCGTGCGTGACGAGCAGCGTGGTGGCCGGCCTCTGCGTCCAGATCCGCTGCAGTTCGAGGTTCATCCGCTGCCGGGTCATGTCGTCGAGGGCGCCGAACGGCTCGTCGAGCAGGAGGATCTCCGGCTCGAAGGCGAGGGCTCTCGCGATCGACACCCGCTGGCGCATGCCGCCGGACAGCTGGCTGGGCCGCGCCTCCTCGAAGCCTCGTAGCCCGACCAGTTCGACGACGTCCTGGATGGTCGACCGGTCGGGGCGTCGGCCCGCCACTTCGAGCGGCAGCCGGATGTTGTCCGTCACGGTGCGCCACGGCAGCAGCGCGGAGTCCTGGAACGCGACTCCGAGGCGGCCGCTCTTGCGCGCGACCGACGGACTCCGGCCGTTCACCGACACGCTGCCGGCGGTCGGGTGGTCCAGGTCGGCGAGGAGCCGCAGCACCGTCGACTTCCCGCACCCGGAGCGGCCGATCAGACTGACGAACCGGTTGCGGTCCACCGTGAGGCTCACACCGCCGAGAGCGTCGACACGCTTCCGCCTGGTCATGAAGGTCTTTGTGACTTCGTGAAGCTCGATTCCAGCGGGTGTTGTCGCTGTTGCTCGGTCTACCTGCGCAGGCATTCGGGCTCCCTCTCTCTCAATGTTGGAAGTTGCTGACGATGAGGACTTCGGCGGGCTCGTCGCCGCCGAGCCCCCAGCGATGGGGGATGTCACCGTCATGGTTGAGCGCGTCGCCGGGACCGAGGTCGACAGGGCGGCCTCGCAGGAACTCGACGCGCAGATACCCGCGGATCACGTACACCACGTCCTCGCCCTCGTGCTCGAACCAGTCCTGCGGCGGGTCCGTCTGCTCGATGAGATAGCGGTGTGCCTTGAGAGACAGTCCCGAGCCGCCCCGGGTCAGCAGCCGCGGCCGCTGGGCGTCCTCGCGGTTGCCCGCCCGCATCTCCTGGCCGCTTCCGGCCCGGGTGACCAGGATCGAGGTGGAACTGACGGGCAGCAGGCCGTTCGGTGTGGTCTTCAGTAACTCGGCGAGGCGGTACAGCCGGGGCAGGCTGATCGACGACTGGCCCTGCTCCAGCTGCGTGATGAACGACGCCGACACTCCGAGGCGGGCGGCGAGCTCCTTGCTCGTCAGCCCCAGCTCCTGACGCCGGTGACGTACCGCTGCTCCGACGTCGCGCGCGAAGCCGTCGGCCTCGTCCGCGGCCCTCGCCCCGTGGACCCGGCCGGTGGTCTCCTTCGGCTCGGTCACGACAGCGCCTTGAGTTCGGGGTGCTCCCGGTAGAGCTCGTCCAGCAGGGACATGTCGAACAGCGCGTCCACGGTCGTACGGACGCCGGTGAGCCCGAGTGTCTCGACTGTCTCCTTCTGCAGCGCCTCCGTGACGGTGAAAATGCCGTTCTTCCTGGTGTCCGCGGTCCGCACCAGGGCGATCTCCGCCTTGTTGCAGGCCAGTTGGTTGTCGTAGTCGTACTGCAACGACTTGCCGTACTTGTTCACGGTCAGGTCCGCGCCCGTCTCCGGGTCGGCGATGTTCGCTCTCCAGCCCATGATGTCGGCGCGCAGGGCCGCCTTGAGCAGCCTCCGGTTCTTGGCGATCTGGTCCGTCGAGGCAACGTAGGTCTGGGTTACGGTCCGGTACTTGAAGTCGCCGAACATCATGACGGCCGTGTCGTACCCGGCCTGCTTCAGGCTGATCGGGGAGTTCGTCGAGTAGTCCATGATCCCGTCCACCTGGCCGGCGATCAGGGGAGCGGGGTCGTACTGGAACGGCACGATCTTCGTGTCCGAGGACTTCAGCCCGTTGACCGCGAGGAACGCGTGCACCGCGGGCCTGTCCGCGTCGGAGACGGCGATCGTCCTCCCCTTCAGGCCCTCCGGCGTCCTGATGGGGTCCTTCTTCAGCGACACGATGCACGACGGCGTCTTCTGGTAGAGAGCGCCGATGACCCGGAACGACGCGCCGTTCCCGTTCGCCGCGACGATCTCCGTCGGCGACGAGACACCGAACTGTGCGGTCTCACTCGCCAGTTGCGTCAGCACGGAGACCGCGGAGGGGCCGCCCGGGATGAACTTGACCGACGAGAAGCCGACGTTCTTGTAGTACCCCTTCGTATCGGCCAGATACGGACCCGCCTGGGTCACGTCGTACAACCAGGAGAAGGCGTACTCGAGTTCACCGAGGTCGTCGCCCGACCGGGTGCCCGACGATCCACCGCAGCCGGCGAGCGCGAAGCCCGCCGCGGTGGAGAGGCCGAGCCCGAGCAGCCCGCGGCGCGAGAGCGTGCCGCCAGGAGGATTCAGCTTGCCGGTCATGTCGTCGTCCCTACTTGTCGTCTGAGCCGTAGGCGAGCGGACGGAGACGTTCGAGCTCGGCGGTGAACTCGGCGCGCAGGCGGTCGACGGTGGCGGCGTCCGCGAAGCAGGCGTCGAGGCCGGACAGCGCGTACTTCTCGGCGTCCTTGATGTCCCAGTCGAGATGCGCGCCCGCGTCGATGTAGCACGCGTCGACCTCCGGGCCGATGAGCGCCGGGTCGTCGGAGTTGAGGCACATGTTCAGCCCGGCGGCGGCCATCTCCGCGACATCGCGGCGGCGGCCCTCCACCTCGGCCTCCGGGTAGTCGACGAACCAGCACGCCGAGTACGGGATCTTCGAGGCGACGGTGCGCGACAGCAGCTCGGGGTCGAGCAGCGCGGCGTATCCGTGGTCGATGCGGTCCACGCGGAGAAGGTCCAGGCACTCCACCATCTCCGTGGAGTCGCCGTGCTCTCCCGCGTGCGCCGTCAGCTTGAGCCCCGCTTCGCGGGCGAGGTCGTACGCGGCCACGAACTCCGAGGGGCGCCCCGCGAGTTCGTTGGAGTCGAGGCCGATCGCCACCACCTCGTCGAGGGGGTGCGCGAGGACCTGGCGGACGAGGTCGAGCGCCGCCTCGCCGCCCAGCTCGCGGTTGATCGCGACGACGATCCGGGACTCGATGCCCGTCTCGGCGCGGGCCTCCCGTGCGCCGGCCAGGATGCCGTCCATCATCTCGGTGTAGGTCAGTTCGGGATGGTTCTGCGGGTTGAAGGCGATCTCCCGGTAGCGGCACCCGCCCGCGGCGGCGGAGACGAGGCTCTCGTGGGTGACCACGCGGAAGTCGTCCGGCGTCTGCATCGAGTTCGAGACCGCGACGTAGATCTCCAGCCCCTCGGGGAAGTCGAGGAAGCGGTACCGGTCGCCGTCGTGTGCTCCGGCGGGGAGGGTGACGCCGTGGCGCTCGGCCAGCCGGCGGGCGGTCGCGGGAGGCACGCACCCTTCTAGGTGACAGTGCACCTCCGCCTTGGGCAGCGCGCGTAGGTACTCCGCGCTCAGACGCTGCCGAGTGGGTGCTTCTGTGAGGCTGGGCTCTGCGCTCATGTCGTTCTCCTCATCGGGTGGGGATGAAATTAAGGGGCACTGAATCTCCTGTCAATGGAACGTTTCAAAAAGCGTGGTCACCTCGGGCCCGTCAGGTCCCACTTGATCTACACCTCGCCGTTTCCGGCGAGAGAGCCCGCGGGCCATCCGGTCCGCCGGCCAGAAGTCCGCCAGCGGGTCCGGTGCACCGCCGACATGCGCCCGGACGCCGGAGCGGAGGCAGGCCTCGGCCCGCGTCGACTCCGCAGAGGGAGGCCACGACTCGGCGCGACCTGCCCCGCCGGGTGAGCGGAAGGGCAGCTCCACCCCGTTGCGAAGAGGCACTGAAACGATTTAACATGTATGTAGCGCTCGCCCCAGGTAGGGGCGTCAGCAGCTGCGCCCGACAGTGCGGACGGTCAGCGGTCCCGGGCCACCGAGCACCCCGGCCAGCTCCCGGACCGCTGGCCCACAGGCATGCCGGGGAACGTCCATGTGGCGCGCCGTGAAGTCACGGACGCGGGCAGCACGCGGATCACGTGCCACGTGATCGACACTCCTGGTTCACCCTCACCGCACGGCTGCCGGCGCCGCTGCGGCCCGGCGGCGCCGCTTGTTCCGCACGGCTGTCCTCCGGGCCGTCACGGACGTGCCGGCACGACGCGGCCTCGATTCACGACGGATCCTGGCGCAGCACGCGCCGATGGGTGACCACGACGTCCCGCACGGCATCCACGAACGAATCCAGGTCGGCGCCGGTCACCGGCAGGGGGATCGCCATATAGCCTCTGCGGGCCAGGTAGAAGCCGCGCAGCATGAGCTCGAGGTGCAGCAGGGCGCGCTTTTCGGGTGCCGGGTCGATGTCGCGGCCGCTGACGATCGGGGAGCGCTGGAAGTGCAGCCCCAGGATGGAGCCGACCCCAGTCGCCTGGACGGCGACATCGAGCTCGGCGAAGAGCGAGTTCAGCCGGTCCCGAAGCCGGTCACCCCGCACGTTCGACTCGCGCACGGCCTCGGGTGTGAGGATGTCACGCAGCCCTGCCAGGCCGGCCGCCATCGTGACCGTGTTGTTGTTGAACGTCCCTGGGTGCGAGAGATGTCCGGGCACGCTCGGGTCGAACCGCTCCATCAGGCTCCGGCTGCCACCGAACGCGCCGAAGCCGAATCCCGCGCCGAGGTACTTCCCCAACGTCGTCAGGTCGGGCACGACGCCCAGCCGTTCCTGAAGGCCGCCCGGAGCCAGTCGCGAGGTCATCACCTCGTCGATGATGAGCACGACGTCGTGGCGCGTCGTCGCCTCGCGGATCGCGTGGACGAATTCGGCGGTGGCGGGCACCGCGCCACCACCGCCGAGCATCGGCTCAAGGATCACGGCCGCCAGGTCGTCACGGTGGCGCCGGATCGCGGCCAGGGTCCCGGCCACGTCGTTGTACTCGCAAACCACGTACGGGTACGGAGCGTTCAGCGGGGCCTCGCCGCGGAAGCTCAGCACGCCACCGTGATAGCCCTCTCCGAAGACCAGTACCTTGCTGCGACCCGTCACCGCGCGGGCGGTCCCGATCGCGAAGAGGTTCGCCTCGGTTCCCGAGTTCGTGAACCGCAGCAGTTCGACCGACGGGAACCGCCGCGTGATCTCCTGCGCCAGCTCGACCTCGTAGTGATTGGGGCCGCCGAAGGACAGCCCTTCGCCGAGCGCCTTGCGTACGGCCGAGAGGATCACGGGGTTGGAGTGGCCGTAGAGGCCGGCCGAGTACTCACCGAGCAGATCGACGTAGCGGTGCCCGTCGAGGTCGGTGAGGAACTGCCCCTCCCCCGCCACGAACGTGGCCGGGAAGGGAGAGTAGTGGAGCGAGGTCCGCGTGTTGCCCCCGGGCAGCACGGTCCCCGCCTGCCTGTACCGGCGCTCACTTCGAGGGTTGCTCGCGACGTACTGCCCTTCGGCCACGGCGAGCGCCTCTCGCAGCTCGGCCTCGACGTCGGTGGTGGTCATGGGGCTCCTCCTGGTGGCGGCGGCTAGGACAGCCGGATGTCGAGCCAGCCGTGCTCGTTGACGACGGCGGAATCACCTGCGCGCAGGAGCACCGTCGTGGTGGCCGATTCGAAGAGGGCGGGACCGGTGACCCGCTCCCCCTGCGTCACGGTCTCCATCCGATGCACCGGAACGTCGATCCACGCGTCCAGATACACCCGACGCACACCGGCCCGGGGTCCGGGACCGCCGCCGGTCGCAAGCGGCTCGGCGCGCAGCTCCGGCAGCTTTCCGACGATGGTGGTCCGCGCGTTCACGATGACCACCTCCTGGCCCGGCGCGTTGTACGCGTAGAGCTGCTGGTGCCGTTTGTGGAACCTCGCGACCACGTCGTCGACGAAGTCCCCCGCATCGAGGTCCACATCGGTGATGGGGACGGTGATCTCGTAGATCTGCTCGCCGTAGCGCATGTCGAGTGCGCGCTGGACCTCGATCCGCCCGTCGAACCCGTCGAGACGGTCACGGCCCTCGCGTTCCATGTCGAGGAGCACCGTGCGCAACGCGTCGGCCGAGGTCGACGCGGCGTCCCCGATATGGGAACGCACCATCTCGTAGCGCAGGTCGGTGGCGAGCATTCCCCAGGCCGAGAGGACCGAGGCGACATTGGGCACGACCACCCGCTTGATGTCGAGGAGTCGCGCCACCTCGGTGACATGAACGCCCGCTGCTCCCCCGAACGCGACCAGTGTGAAGCCGCGCGGGTCGACGCCCCTGCGGACCGACACGATGCGGATGCCCTCGGCCATGGTGGTGTTGACCACCTTGGAGATCCCGGCGGCGGCCTCGACGGTGGTCACGCCCAGCCCCTGTGCCACCTTCGCGACGGCCGACTCTGCGGCAGCGGGGTCGAGCGGAAGGTCACCCCCGGCGAAGCCGACCGGGTCAAGGAGGCCGAGAACGACGTTGGCGTCGGTGACCGTCGCCTCGGTCCCTCCGCGGCCGTAGCACGCCGGACCCGGAAGGGCACCCGCGCTCTCCGGACCCACGTGCAGAATGCCGCTGTCGACCCTGGCGACGGAGCCCCCACCCGCGCCGAGCGTGTGGATGTCCAGGGTGGGGAGCGAGACCTTGGCGGCCCCGACCTGCTTCTCCGCGGTGAGCGGCGCCTCGCCGTCCTGGAGCAGGGCGATGTCGGTGCTCGTGCCCCCCATGTCGAACGTGATCAGTTCCCCCGTCTCGATGAGCTTGGCCGCCTGCCGTGCGGCTGCGATACCTCCGGCGGGCCCCGACAGCACGGCTCCCGCGGCGAGCCGGCTCGACTCCGGGATGGTGGCCACACCGCCGTGCGAGTGCATGATCATGACCTCGCCGCCGTAGCCCGCGTCGGCGAGACGGCCGCTGAGCCGGGACAGGTAGTCGGCCAGTACCGGGCCGACATAGGCGTTGACCACGGTGGTCCAGACCCGTTCGTACTCCTTGATCTGCGGCAGGACCTCGCTCGACAGGGAGATGTAGGTGTCCGGGAGCCGACGGGCCAGCTCGGCGGCGGTCGCCTGCTCATGCTCGGGGTTGCGGTAGGAGTGGAGGTAGCAGACGGCGATCGCCTCGGCTCCCGACGCGGCGGCTGCCTCGACAGCGGCCGCGAGCGACGGCGCCGCGAGAGGGACCGCCACCGTGCCGTCGGCCCGCATCCGCTCGCGGACCCCGAAGCGCCGGGCCCGCGGTACCAGAGGCTGCGGCGGCGCCATCCGTACGTTGTACCGGTCCTCCTTCATTCCCTCGCGCATCTCGATCACGTCTCGATGGCCCTCGGTCGTGAGCAGGGCGACCTTCGCGCCCTTGTCCTCCAGCAGCGCGTTGGTCGCCACCGTCGTGCCGTGGACGATCCGCTCGGTCGCACGCAGCATCTGCTCACGCGTGGTGCCCAGCGCGGCCGCGAGCTTGGTCAGCCCCTCCAGGAGCCCGTCGGACGGGTCGTGCGGGGTGGAGGAGGACTTGGCGATCACCACTTTGCCGTTGCCGTCAACCGCGGTCAGGTCCGTGAAGGTGCCGCCGATGTCGATGCCGATCCGGTACATGCTCAGATCCCTGTCGTGAGGAGGGCGTGGTCGGTCGCGTCGTCCGCCGAGACGAATCCGTTCTCGATGTCCCGCCGCCGGGCATCGGCGGAGCGCTCGGCCGGGGGGCCGTAGCCGCCGCCGCCCGCGGACTCGACGAGGAACACCGAGTGGGGCGGTACCTCGATGTCGACCTCCTTCGTCCGCAGTTCGCGCACGTGCTCACCCGTGATGAGCCGGTACCGGTGCGGGACGCCGTCGAGACCGCCGCACGTGCCGAACGACGGGTGCCTGACACCGTCGCCGGCCGTGTTGGCCACCGCCGTCTCCTCTGTCTCCATGCGGAGCCGGAGCACCGAGCCGGCACCTCCCCGGTACTGCCCGTCGCCGAACGAGTCCGGCCGGAACTCGTGGTGCTCGAAGAAGAGCGGGAAGCGGACCTCGGCGACCTCGACCGAGCCGAACTTGGACGAGCCCATCGCCTGGCCCTCCCCCGCCGTCTCCCAGCCGTCTCCGGCCGGTGAGGCGCCGCCTCCCGGCCGCGCGTGGAAGAGGTGCCAGATGAACTGGCGGCCGGTCCGTGGGTCGACGCCCTTGATGGCGACGCGGAACCGCCGGCCCCAGCCGGCGATCACGCGATCGGGGCAGGCGCCCACGAGGGCCTTGATCACCGACTCGGCGATCTCCTGGGCGCAGTGGTTCGTGGCCAGCGTGACGGGCGCCGGGGGGCGTGCCCACACCACCGTGCCCTCCTTGGCCGTCACCGTCAGCGGCCGGAACGTTCCCGAGTTCTTGGGGGTCCGCGGTTCGATGAGGAAGGACAGGGCCATGTGGACCGCGGACATCATGTTCGGGTACGACGAGTTGATGAAGCCGGTGACCTGGGGGTGGGAGTCGCTCAGGTCGACGTGGAGGGAGTCGCCCGACACGGTGACCTTGGCCCGGATGTGGACGTCCTCGGCACCGTGTCCGTCGTCGTCCAGCACGGCCTCGCCGAAGTAGACGCCGTCGGTCCAGGTCGCGATGCAGGCCCGCGTCTGGCGCTCGGCGCTGTCGAGAATGGCGTCGATGGCCTCGGTGACCGTTTCGGCTCCGTACGCGTCCAGCAGTTGCAGGATGCGTCGCTCTCCCACCCAGGACGAGCCGATCATCGCCCGGAGGTCACCCAGGAAGTCGTCGGCGTGCCGCACGTTGGTCGCGATCATCTGCATGACGTCCTCGCGGACCGTTCCCGCGTCGTACAGCTTGAGCGGGGTGATCCGCAGCCCCTCCTGCCATATCTCGGTCGCGTTCGGGTTGTACGCGCCGTGCGTCGAGCCACCGATGTCGCTCTGGTGGGACCGGTTGATCGACCAGAAGCGCAGTTCCTCCTCGAAGAAGACCGGCACGAACGTCGTGAGGTCCGGGAGGTGATTGCCGCCGTGATAGGGGTCGTTGAGGAGATAGACGTCTCCGGGCTCGATCGAGTCGCCGAAGAAGTCGGTGATGGCGCGGACCGCCCATGGCATCGAGCCGACATGGATCGGAACGTGCTCGGCCTGTGCGACCAGCCGCGCGTCACGGTCCGTGATGGCCGTGGAGAAGTCCCTGCTCGAGTTGAGGATCTGCGAGTAGGCGGTGCGCAGCATCGCTTCACCCATCTCCTGCACGATTGCTTCGAACCGGTGCGTGATGACCGAGACGGTCACGGGGTCGGCCACGGGTTCCTGCTCTCTCTGGTCCCGGACGCCTCGCGAGTTGCTGAAGTCAGAGGCGGATGACGGTTGCCGAGATATCATACTCCACATACCGTATGTCTGTGACAAGGAATCTTCAGGCTTCTCCAGTCCTCCGGAGGCGGGCGTGAGCGTGATCATCACCGTGGCGCCGACAGGACCCATCGCTACGAAGCAGGACAACGCCTGGCTGCCGACACAGCCCGACGAGATCGCCGATCAGGTCGCCGAGGCCTACGCCGGCGGAGCCTCGGTCGCTCACCTGCACCTGCGCGACCGCGACGATCGGCCCACGGCGGACCTCGACATCGCGGCCCGCACCATCGAGCTCGTCCGGGAGCGCTGCCCCATCCTGGTGCAGCTCTCGACCGGCGTGGGCCTGAGCGTTCCGTTCGAGGAGCGCGAGCGACTCGTCGAACTGCGTCCCGAGATGGCGACGCTGAATCCGTGCAGCATGAGCTTCGGCGACGGCGAGTTCCTGAACCCGCCCGCCGGTGTCCGCCGTCTCGCCGGCCGGATGCAGGAGCTGGGCGTCAAACCGGAGCTCGAGATCTACGACACGGGGCACCTCGACGCCTGCCTGCGGCTCCGGGACGAAGGACTGCTGGCCGAGCCACTGCAGTTCAGCATCGTCCTCGGGGTCCGCGGCGGCATGGCGGCGACCGCGGAGAACCTCATGATGATGGTGCGCCGGCTCCCGGAGGGCGCCGCATGGCAGGTCATCGCCATCGGCCGGGCCAACCTGGAGCTGACGGCGATCGGGCTGGCACTCGGCGGGAACTGCCGGGCCGGGCTGGAGGACACGCTCTATCTGCGCAAGGGCGAGCCGGCTCGGGGCAGCGCGCCGCTCGTCGCGCGGGCGGCGGCCGTGGCGCGCGCCCTCGACCTCACCGTCTCCGACGTCGCCGGCACACGTCGCCGGCTTCAACTGCCCGACCAGGAAGGCTGACCGCGATGACGGACCAGATCCCGATGACCATCGGCGGCAGCGCCGTCACCACAGCAGGGTCGTTCGAGGTGGTCGACCCTGCCACCGGTGTGCCGTTCGCGATGGCACCGGAGTGCACGAAGGAACAGCTGGACCGTGCGATGCGGTCCGCCCAGGAGGCGTACCGAACCTGGAAGCGGGACGAGGCCGCCAGGCGGGAGCTGCTGCTCTCGGCAGCCGACGCCGTCCTCGCGGCGACAGACACGATCGCCCCCCTGCTGACCCGGGAGCAGGGCAAGCCGCTCGCCGACGCGCGGATGGAGGTCCGCTCTGTGGCGCTGTGGCTGCGTCACTTCGCCGGACTCGAGGTCGAGGACGAGGTCCTCCAGGACGACGACAAGGCCCACATCCGGGTCGCGCGCCGCCCGCTCGGGGTCGTGGCCGCGATCACCCCGTGGAACTTCCCCCTCAGTCTGGCGGCGTGGAAGATCGCCCCCGCGCTGCGTGCGGGCAACACGATGGTCCTCAAGCCGTCGCCGTACACGCCGCTGGCGACCTTGCTGCTCGGCCAGGTGCTGACCGGCGTGCTACCCGCAGGCGTCCTCAACGTGGTGAGCGGCTCCGACCCGCTCGGTGCCCTCATGACGGGGCACCCGGTTCCGCGCAAGATCTCCTTCACGGGCTCCGTGGCCACCGGCAAACACGTCGCGGCCGCGGCGGCGCCGGACCTGAAGCGCATCACGCTGGAACTCGGCGGCAACGATCCCGCGATCCTGCTCGACGACGTCGATGTCGAGGCGGTGGCCGAGCGGCTCTTCTGGTCGGCCTTCCGCAACAACGGGCAGGTGTGCTCGGCGGTCAAACGCGTCTACGCTCCGGAGCACCGCTACGACGAGGTCGTCGAAGCGCTCGCTTCCCTCGCGGGCTCGGTGCGGGTCGGCGCCGGAAGCGATCCGAAGAGCCGGCTCGGGCCCCTCAACAACGCGCCCCAGTTGCAGCGTGTCGCCGCACTGGTCGACGACGCGGTGAGCCGCGGGGGTCAGGCCGTCGCCGGTGGAGCCGCCGTTGACGGCCCGGGCTTCTTCTACCGGCCGACCATCCTCCGAGGGGTCGCGGACGGCATGGCGGTCGTCGACGAGGAGCAGTTCGGGCCGGTGCTCCCGGTGCTGCCCTACCGGTCGGTGGACGAGGCGGTCGAGCGCGCCAACGGCACCCACTTCGGGCTCTCGGGTTCGGTCTGGGGCACCGATGCCGACCGCGCGGCGGCCGTGGCCGACGAGCTGGACTGCGGCACCGCGTGGGTCAACACCCATCTGGCCCTTCGCCCCGATCAGCCCTTCGGGGGCGCGAAGTGGAGCGGCATCGGCGTCGAGAACGGGCACTGGGGGCTGCACTCCTTCACCGAGGTGAAGGTGCTGCACCGGAGCCACGCGTGACCGCTCCGGCGGGCACGCCGGCCATCGGGGCCATAGCCCGAGAGCCGCTGTCGGCCGACCAGCAGACCCGGCTGCACCGCACCATGTGGGCTGAACGCGGTCGCCTGTTGGACCTGCCGGTCACCGTCACCCCGTGCCCCTACGACGACGCACAGCTCACGGCTCTCGAACGCGAGGGCCGGGCCGTCGGGTACCTGCCGCACGAGCTGAGCTCGCACCTCACGAGGGACCGGTTCCGGAAAGTCTTCCCGGACATGGACTCCTACGCCGAGGCCCCGGCGAACGGCTTCACCAACACGGCCGACGTCTGGGGGTGGTTCGACTACGAGGCTGCCCGTGAAGCGCCCTGGCCCGATCTCGACGAGCCGGCCACTCTGGCGGCGGTCGCCGCAGCCGGGCGGACCGTGCTGACCCTCGACCAGTACATCGTGGCCAGCCAGGACCAGCACCTGCTGACCGGCCACCACCTGGACGACCGACGCAGCTGGTCGCGGCTGGCCACCTCATACGACGGCCGCACCATCGCGGCACGGTTCGACGGTGAGAAGCCGGAGGAGGGCCGCGAGGACGAGCCCCCCGCCCCCGGCTCGCTGCTGGTCGCCTACGATCTCACTCCCAGCGACAACGGCCGGATGCTCGGGGTCCGCACACGGTCCGCGACCCCACCCCTGAAGTCCCTCTGGGACGACCTGTGGACCCGGACCACCGACGCCTACGTCCGGGCCGGATACCCCGCACGGCTCGGCACCACTCCCGCCCGCTATCTCGCCGGGCTGCCGCGGGTCCCACGGCAGCCCGCCGTGTATGCGGACCGGTTCGTGCTCCCCCTGGTCGTCGAGACACGCATCCCGTGGCAGGAGCAGGCCCGGCTCCTCGGAGTACGGCTGTCGAGCCAGTCGCAGCGCTTCTCGTTCGAGGCCCTCGACCCGGCGGCCTGCCCGGACAAGCCCTACGTCGGCTGGTTCAACGCGTGGCACGCCCGGTTCCCCGAGCCCGTCAGTTCCATCGACGCCCGTGCGGAGCTCGCCGTCGACGAGCGCGGTGGCACGCCGATCGAACTCCTCGCGATGAACGCCGCCCTGCCCGACCTGGTGCGGACGTCTCGCTTCTACGAGGCCATCGGCTTCGTGATGACGGAACCGACCACCACGCACATCACCAACCGCAGCCCGGGCCGCTGCCTGTGCCTGTACCGCTGGCGAGGAGCCCCGGAACTCGGCGCCAACCAGCACCCGATCCCCTACCCGATGTTCCGGCCCCTCGTCCGGGGCCGGGACGTCACCACCCTTCTTACGACGACCGAGGAACGCCGATGAGCACGCACTTCATGCAGCAGGTACTTCAGGACCACATCGACGCGGGCAAGGGTTCGCAGACGGCGTGGTGGGACGAGACGCGCATCCCACTGGACAGCATCGGCAAGCGGGTCACCGACCTGCTGGACCTGCGGGGCCGACGCGCGGTGGTGACGGGCGGGGCGGGCATCAACCTCGGTCAGGCCTGTGTGAACCGGCTGGCCGGCCTGGGCGCCGACGTCGCGGTCGTCGACCTGAGCGCGGAGCAGGTCCGGGAGCGCGGCTTCTCCAGGCATCCCGACGCGCCGGACGCGGCCGGCACCGCTGCCGCGGCGGCCGAGAAGTGGGGCACGAAGGTCGTTCCCATCCACGGTGACGTCATGGACTGGGACGGCGTCCAGAGCGTCATGGCACAGGCCGCGGAGGCGCTCGGCGGCATCGACATCCTGGTCAACAACGCGGCCGACGTCGTCGTCGGCGATTTCGTCACCTTCGGACGGGAGGAGATCGACCGTTCCGTGCGGGGGACGCTGACCGGGCCGATGTACTGCAGCCGCGCGGTCCTCGACCACATGCTGCCCCAGGGACGCGGGCGGATCATCAACATCGGCTCCGAGGCCGGGAGTTCCGCGATGCCCTGGCTGACGGTGTACGGCGCCCTGAAAGCCGGGCTCGGGCAGTTCACACGGTTCCTGGGCAAGGAACTGGGACCGCAGGGCATCCAGGTGCTCGGTGTCAACGCCGGTTCGATGTGGGGCCCGGGCCGACCACTGACCGATGACCGCCCCGAGACGCTCTACCCGCGCGGCAGGACGGCGATCCAGCGCTACGAACTGCCCGAGGAGGTTGCCAACATGGTCGCCTTCCTCGCAGGCGACGCGGCCAGCGCCATGAACGGAGCCATGATCGACATGGGCGGCGGGATGGCGGTCTGACCGTTCGTTCGGATGCCCACCGGTCCGGTCGGACGCCCGGCCGGTCCTGCCCGGCCAAGTCCGGTGGGCGGTTCACAACCGGTTCACGAAGCGGAACGCGGTCGTGGCCAACCGCCGGTCACCCGGGTTGACTACGGGCGCCCCCTGGTCCGGCAGGTCCCGGGGCTGCTGCCCGCGGCGCGTCCGGCGGAGCCGGCGCGTCACCTC
Organism: Streptomyces sp. NPDC048584; assembly: GCF_043199595.1. Taxonomy (NCBI): domain Bacteria; kingdom Bacillati; phylum Actinomycetota; class Actinomycetes; order Kitasatosporales; family Streptomycetaceae; genus Streptomyces; species Streptomyces sp. NPDC048584. The sequence continues at coordinate 231,071 of NZ_JBICWF010000007.1, read as the reverse complement.
CGACGCCGAAGGAGAGAGCGTGAACATCGCAGTCCCCCGAGAATGCGGGAGCCATCATGAGGGTCCCGAGGTCCCCGGCACGGAAGGCGGCGCATCCCTGTGACCGCCGCGACGGTGGCCGGCGAGTCCGAGTCCGCCCTGGGCGCCGATTTCACCCGGCGCGGCTGGACCGACGGGCTGCCGGTCACGGTGCCGACGGCCGAGCGGGTCGACGCCTTCCTCGCCACCGCGGGCCGGGATCCGGAGGAGGTGCTGCTCCGCGTCGAGGAGAACCGGCGTGACGTCACCGTCCGGCTGGCCGCGGTCAACGCCGTGCTGGCCGGCTGCTCCGCGGAGCAGTTCCCCGTCGTGGTGGCCGCGATCCAGGGCTGGGCCGACCCTCGGTGGGGCGCGGGGGACCGGACCTTCTTCTACATGTCCAATGCCAGCACGGGCGGCGGTGCGCAGCTCACCGTCGTGAACGGGCCCGTGCGTCACACACTCGGCATGAACAGCGGGACCAATCTGTACGCCCCGGCCGCCCACGCGAATGTGGCGATCGGGCGGGCTCTTCGACTGGTCCTGCGCAACGTCCTCGGCTTCGTCCCGGGAACGCTGGACCAGGCCACACAGGGTCACCCGGGCAAGCTCGGGTTCTGCCTCGCGGAGAACGAGGAGCAGTCGCCCTGGGAGCCGCTGCACGTCGAACACGGTCACGACGCGGACGACAGCACCGTGATGGTGATGAGCGGACGGGGCCCCGAGCCGATCGAGAACCGCACCGGCACCAGCGCCGAGGGCATCCTGCACACGATCGCGGACACCCTCTCCCGGCTCGGCGCCATGGTCCCCGGTGGCCCGGTGGTCGTCGTGATGGGGCCGGAACACGCCGACATCGTCGGCTCCAAGCACGGGTGGTCGAAGCAGGAGGCCAAGCAGTTCCTCTACGAGAACTTCCGACGACCGGTCGCGGACCTGGCCAGGGCGGAACTCACGTTCCGGCCCGATCCGGCGCGTGACAGGACCGAGGGGGGCATCACCTACCGCTACGGGGCACGGGACCCGGGCGACATCGCCTTGATCGTGGCCGGGGGCCGCAACGCCGGCATCTCCTCGGTGATCACCAGCTGGTGCTATGCCACGGCTCCCGGCGACTTCATCCTCGCGCCGGTCCGCAGGCCCTGAACACACCCGCCGAGCACACACCGCCCAGAACGAACCGAGAGCAAGGAGGTCGCGATGGTGATCGAGGCGTTGGTCCCTGTCCCGGACGACGCGGTCGCGGAGGTGAGGACGGCGGCACGGCCGACACGCACCGACAAGCTGGTGGTCGGCCTCCTCGCCAACACCAAGCGGAACGCCCCGGAGCTCCTCGAGGCCGTCGCGGCGCTGCTGGAGTCCGAACTCCCGGGCGTCGAGTTCATCGGCCCGGTGGTGACCGAGGGGGTGATGCTCCCGTCCGCGGCTCAGCTGGCCGATCTGGCCGACCGCTGTGACGCCGTCCTCACCGGGCTCGGTGACTGCGGGTCCTGCTCGGCGACGACGATGCACGTGGCCACCGACTTCGAGGTGCGCGGCGTACCGGCCGCCGCGATCTGCACGGAGCCGTTCCTCGCCTCGGCATCGGCCATGGCCGCCCGCCGGGGCCTGCCGGGTTATGCCTTCGCCCGCGTCACACACCCGGTGTCGAGTCTCGAGCGGCACGAGATCGAGGAGCGCGCCCTGGAAGCGCTGCCTCAGGTACTGACCATCCTGGGCGTCGACGCGCTCAGACAAGCAGCAGGCCGTGAGGACTTCGTGGCCGGGATCAGCGAGGTGGCCGGATGAGTGGCGCCGACGAGTACGACGTCGCTGTCGTCGGAGGCGGCCTCGCCGCCCTGTCCGCCGGCCTGTTCGCGGCGAGTTTCGGCCTGCGCACGACCGTCGTGACCGAGATCGTCATGGGTGGCGAGCTCATCAACCTGGAGGAGGTCGAGCGGTTCCCCGGGATCGCCGATCCGATCTCCGGCAGCGAGCTGGCCGGCCGCGTCGAAGCGCAGGCGCTGGAGGCCGGCGCGGAGTTCGTGTTCGACGACGTCACCGAGATCGCCAGGGACGGAGCGGGCTTCGTCGTCCGCGGTCACGAGACGGAGATCCGGTCCCGCACAGTCGTCGCAGCGATGGGGGCCGGCCGCCGCCGTCCGGGGCTGGACGGTGAACGTGATCTGGAGGGGCGCGGCGTCTCCTACTGCGGCACGTGCGACGGCCCGTTCTTCAAGGAGAAGTCCGTCGCCGTGCTGGGAGACCACGACTTCGCCGGTCGTGAGGCGCTGGTCGTCGCCCGCTACGCGTCGGCTGTCACTCTGATCACTCGTCGCGGGGAACCCGACCTCTCCAGAGCCACCAGGTCGGCCATCGACGGGAGCGACCGGATCCGCGTGCTGCCCCATTCCGAGGTGGAGGCCCTGACGGGATCCGGCGGAGTGCTGGGGGCGGTGCGCATCCGCGACCTCACGACGGACGAGGTCTCCGATCTCGATGTGGCGGGACTCTTCGTCAACGCCGGCGTGGAACCGAGGACGTCGCTGCTGCGGGATCTGGTGGATCTCGACCCGGATGGCCGCGTGCGCGTGGACGCCGGGATGCGGACCTCCGTCGAGGGACTGTTCGCCGTGGGTGAGCTCAGGTCCGACTTCGTCGGCTATGCGGTCGCCGCGGCCGGCGACGGCGCCGCCGCCGCCGGATCCGCACGACGCCTCGTCAAGAGCTAGCCGTATGTGAACGCGATGGGTTCTCCCCGGAGCGGGCCTGGTCAGGCAACCGCGGGAGCTCCAGCCAGGGTGCAACGCACCCTCGTTCCCTGCCGCGCCGGCACCGAGGATGATGCCATGACCGATTCGAAGATCATCCTCGTCACCGGCGCCAGCAGCGGCATCGGTGAAGCAGTGGCGGCGCACCTCGCCGCCGAAGGACATCACGTCGTCGCCGGGGCTCGGCGCGAGGACCGCCTCGCCGAACTGGCCGGCCGGGTCCGGGACGCCGGCGGCAGCATAGACGTGCGGCGCCTCGACGTCACCGACCGTGCGGACGTCGCCGCGTTCGTCGACGGGGCGGTGGCCGAGCACGGGCGGGTGGACGTCATCGTCAACAACGCCGGAATAATGCCGATGTCGCGGCTCGACGCGCTGCTCGTCGATCAGTGGGACCAGATGATCGACGTCAACGTGCGCGGGCTGCTGCACGGCATCGCGGCGACGCTGCCGCACTTCCAGCGCCAGGGTGGTGGACACTTCATCACGATGGGGTCCACCGCCGCGCACGAACTCGTGCCGACGGGCGCGGTGTACTGCGCGACGAAGTACGCGGCCTGGGCGATCACCGAGGGCCTGCGTCTGGAGGCCGACCCGTCGATCCGGGTGACGACCGTCTCCCCCGGTGTCGTGGAATCCGACATCGCCGAGACCATCACCGACCCGACCGCGGCCCAGGCGATCAAGGAGTACCGCGCGGCCGGCGCCATCTCGCCGGATTCGATCGCCCGCGCGATCGCCTTCGCCATCGGAGAGCCGGCGGATGTGGACGTCAACGAGTTGATCATCCGGCCGACTGTGGCACGCTGACGCCGCACCGCCGACCCGGCGCAGGAAGGGCACACGATCCCGGTGTCCGCGCTCAGCGGACGCCCCTGTCCGAACGACGCGTCCGGACGGGGGCGGACCGAGCACACCGATCCCGCTCACACGAACCACCGTCATCCTGGCCACCGGCCGGCCCGAGTACCGGGGCGCCGTCGACGAGGTCGTGGCGCGGGTGCACCGCGGTCACCGTCCCTGCCATCGGGGCGGCCTTCTCTCCCTGAAGGCCGCGATGCCCTCCGCGACGTCTGGTGAGGCGAGCAGCCGCGCCTGGAGCTCCGTCTGGACGCGGAGGAGCTCGTCGGTCGCGCCGTCGACCGCCGCGTTGACCAGGTGTTTGCTCGCCCGGACCGCCAGAGGCGCGTTCTTCGCGATCCGCGCGGCCAGGGCTACGGCGGACTCCAGGGCACATCCGGGATCGACCAACTCGCTGACCAGGCGCAGGTCGAAGGCCTGCTCGCCGGTCAGCCGCTCGCCCGTCAGAGCCATCCGCATCGCCACGGAGTGGGGAAGCCTGGTGGGCAGCCGCAGGAGACCTCCGGCGGAGGCGATCAGGCCCCGTGTGACCTCGGGCAGCCCGAATTGGGCGGTACGCGAGGCAACGACGAGGTCGCACGCCAGGGCCATCTCGAAACCGCCGCCGAGGGCGTATCCCTCGATCGCCGCGATCAGCGGTTTGCGCGGTGGCCTCTCGGTGAGACCGCCGAAGCCCCGCCCCGGCACCACCGGCGACTGGCCGGCCGCCACGGCGCGCAGGTCAGCACCGGTGGAGAAGGCCTTCGGCCCTCCGGACAGGACCCCGACACGCGCGGTGCCGTCCTCGTCCAGGTGCGTGAAGGCTCGCGCGAGCAGCCCCGCGGTGGGCTGGTCGATGGCATTGAGTACGTCAGGGCGGTCGATCGAGATGACCAGGACGTCGTCCCGGGCCGCCAGCACGACCGTGGGAGCGGCCGCGCCGTTCTCATCGTTCATCGGTCAGTGCCCATCGGGAGAGGGACCCGGCAGGTTCGCGTGGAGGAACTGGTCGCCGACCGGTCACCCGGCGACCACCCGGTTCCGCAGGGTGCCGATTCCGGCGGCCTCCACCTCGACGACGTCCCCGGGGCGGATCGGTTCGATCTCCGGTGGCGTACCAAGGCAGATCAGGTCCCCGGGACGCAGGGTCATGAAGCGGCTCACCCAGCTCACCACCTCATCGCTCGACCAGTTCATCCGGGAGGTGACGGTGTCGGTGACCACCCGGCCGTTGATGCGGGCACGAAGAGCGGTGCCGTCCGGATCGAGTTCCGTCTCGACGACGGGGCCGAGCACACCGAAGGTGTCGTACGACTTCCCAGGAAGGAAGGGGAAGTTGGTGCTCAGCCCGAGGTCGGTCGCGGTCACGTCGTTGACGCAGGTCCAGCCGAGGACATGGGCACGTGCCTCACGAGGGGTGATGTCGCGACAGGGCCGGCCGATCACGGCCGCGATCTCGGGTTCGTAGACCACGGTACGGCAGCCACCGGGCAGGACGATGTCCTCGCCGTCACCGATGAGTGAGCTGTTCGGCTTCACGAAGAAGCTCGGTCCGTCCCGGCCGTCCCGGCCCTTCCAGTTGCCGAGCAGACAGACCACCGTACTGGTGGCCGTGACTGGTTTGACGACGTTCAGCGCGTCGGCCGGACCGAGATCGCGTCCTTCCCGCCCGAGGTCCTCCAGATCAGGGAGCTCGATGGAGTGTTCCGGGTCGAGCCCCGCCCAGACCTCTTCTCCGGTACCGAGCCGGATCCGCGCGATCCTCATGTCTTCGGCCCGCCGGCAACGTAGAGCACCTGTCCCGAGACGAACGAAGCCTCCTCGCTGACGAAGTACGACACCGCGGCGGCGATGTCCGCCGGCTGGCCCACCCGGCCGACGGGGATCTCCGCCGCGCGCATGACGGCGTACTCGTCGTACGGCATCCCGATCCGGGCCGCGGTGTCCCGGGTCATCTCGGTGACGATGAACCCGGGTGCCACGGCGTTGGCCGTGACGCCGAACCTGCCGAGCTCCATCGCCAGCGTCTTGGTGAATCCCTGGAGCCCGGACTTCGCCGCGGCGTAGTTGGCCTGGCCCCTCTTGCCGAGCGCGGAGGTGCTGGACAGGTTCACGATGCGGCCCCATCCGGCCGCGACCATGTACTTCTGCGCGGCTCGTGACATGAGGTAGGCCCCGCGCAGGTGCACGTTGATGACGGCGTCCCACTCATCGGGCTGAAGCTTGAAGAGCAGGTTGTCGCGGACGATCCCGGCGTTGTTGACCAGCACCGTCGGTTCACCGAGCTCCGCGACCACACGATCGACCGCGGCCGCGACATCGTCCTCCACCGAGATGTCCGCGGCAACGGCCAGTGCTGTGCCGCCGGCGGCCTCGATCTCCTCGACGGTGGTGGCACACGCCTCCGTGGTGAGGTCGAGGACGGCGACGGAACAGCCGTCGGCCGCCAGTCGGTTCGCGACCCCGCGGCCGATCCCTCGGGCACCTCCGGTCACGATCGCGACCGGGCTCCTGTCATTGCCGAACACAGCGGCTCGTCCTTTCTCTGGGCCGGGTCGCCACGGGGCGGGCGACCTGTCCGAGTCAGCCGTTCAGGCGACTCGCTCGAAGATCGCGGTGAGCCCCTGCCCGCCGCCGATGCACATGGTCTCCAGGGCGTAGCGCCCCTCTCGGCGCCGCAGCTCACGCAGCAGGGTGGCGAGGATGCGCGCACCGGTGGCCCCGACGGGGTGGCCCAGCGAGATGCCGGAGCCGTGGACGTTGACCCGATCCCAGTCCGCGGCCCCGAGACCCCACTCCTGCGTCACGGCGAGGACCTGGGCGGCGAATGCCTCGTTGATCTCGATCAGGTCCATGTCGGCGAGGGTGAGCCCGGCCCGCTGCAGAGCCCGGGCGGTCGCGGGGACGGGGCCGATCCCCATACGGGCCGGCTCCACACCCGCCGTCGCCCACGTCACCAGGCGCCCGTAAGGCGTCAGCCCGAGCCGCTCGGCGATCTGCGTGGTGGTGACGAGGCAGACCGCGGCGCCGTCGTTCTGCCCACTGGAGTTTCCGGCGGTGACCGTGGCTTGCGGGTCCTGACGGCGGAGCACGGGCGCGAGCCGCGCGAGCGAGGCTGCGGTCGTGTCCGGGCGGATGTGCTCGTCGGCGCCGACCGTGACCTTCTCGCCACGAGGCCCTGTGGTGGTGATCGGGACGATCTCCTCCGCGAAGACGCCGGCGGCTCGGGCCGCCGCCGCACGGAGATGGGAGCGGACAGCGAGGTCGTCCTGATCGCTCCGTGAGATGGCGTACTCGCGGCGCAGGTTCTCCGCGGTCTCCAGCATGCCGCCGGGAACCGGGTGGTGCTTGCCGCCTGCCGTCGTGCGCGCCCGCGCCAACCGGTCGTGAAGCACCACGGACTCGGTCCGACCCGGGAAGCGGATCCCGTTCACATAGTGCTCGACCGCGCTCATACTCTCGGTTCCGCCGGCGATGACGATGTCCGCGACTCCGGTCTGCACCTGCATCGCGGCCGTGCAGACCGCTTGCAGGCCGGATCCGCAACGGCGGTCGAGCTGCGACCCGGAGACGGCCACCGGCAGTCCGGCGTCCAGCGCGGCGACGCGGCCGATGGCCGGCGCCTCGCCGTTGGGATTGCACTGTCCGAGGACGACCTCGTCGATGTCCTCGGCGGGCACGCGCGTTCGGCGCAGCAGCTCGGTGATCACCGCTACCGCCAGTTCGCCGGCCTGGAGGCCCGCCAGGGCCCCGCCGTACCGGCCGACCGCGGTACGCAGGGGCTCGCAGATCACGGCGTCACGCATCGGACGGCTCCTTCGCGGCCGGTTCGGAGGTCAGCCACGCCCGGATGCTGTCGCCCGCGTTGTCCGGCGCGGGTGGACGGTGGCGGTAGCGCGGCGGCGTCAGGGAGTAGGTGACCGGGTTGCGCACCATCGGCACCCCGCCGACGTCCACGACGGGTTCGAGGCCCAGCCGGGTCGCCAACTCCACCCCGCCCCGTACGTCGTTGATCGGTCCGCACGGCAGACCGGCACGGGTGAGCAGCTCGGCCCATTCGTCGGCGCCGCGGGTGGCCAGTTCTGCCTCCAGCTCGGGGCGCAGCTCCTCACGGTGGTCGTTGCGCAGTCCGACCGTGGCGAATCTCGGGTCGGCCGCCAGGTCGGACCGTCCCAGCACGTCGCACAGGTTCGCGAACTGACGGTCGTTGCCCGCCACGACGACGAGCTCCCGGTCGGCTGTCGGCAGGGGGCCGTAGGGGAACAGGCTGGGGTGTTCGTTCCCCATGCGCCGAGGCACGACTCCGCCGGCGACGTACGCCGAGGACTGGTTGATCATGGACGAGAGCGCGCTCGACAGCAGGTCGATCTCGACGAGCTGCCCGTGGCCGGTCCTGTCCCGGTGGCTGAGTGCCGCCAGGACCGCGACCGCCGCGTGCAGCCCGGTCATCACATCGACGGCGGAGACGCCGGTGCGCAGCGGGGGCCCGTCGGTCTCCCCCGTCATCGTCATCATCCCGGAGACCGCCTGGATCAGGAAGTCGTAGCCGGGCAGGGCGGCGCCACCACGCGTGCCGAACCCGCTGATCGCACAGTAGACGAGGCCCGGGTTGGCCTCCGCGACCTGCTCGTAGCCCAGGCCGTAGCGCTCGGTGGTCCCGGGCTTGAAGTTGTGGACGAGGACGTCGGCCCGGTGGGCGAGACTGCGCGCCACCGCGAGGTCGTCCTGGTCCGCGAAGTCGAGCGCGATCGATCGTTTGTTGCGGTTGACGGCCAGGTAGTACGTCGATTCTCCGTCTCGCACCGGCGGCAGAAAGCTCCTCGTGTCGTCGCCCGCCGGGCTCTCGACCTTGATCACTTCGGCGCCCAGGTCGCCGAGCAGCATGGTGCAGTAGGGTCCGGCGACGATGCGGGAGAAGTCCGCCACGATCAGCCCCGACAGCGGCCCGTCGCCCGGCACCTCAGGCGCTCCCGGCCGGCTCGAAGACGAGCCCTTGCCATGTGCCCTCGGCGCGCCAGGCGCTGATGAGGTGGTCGAAGGCGACGATGCCCGGCCCGTAGGCTCCGTTGCGCCTCGACGCGGTCGCGTTGGGCCGGCCCTCGTTGTTGTAGTAGCCCGGGGTGCACGACTCGAGGAACCCCAGGTTGGCGCGGGAGGACTCGAAGACGGTCTGGACCCAGGCCTCCTCGTCCGCCACAACCACGTCGACCGCGCGGGCGCCTCGGCGGTCGGCCTCGTGAATGACCTGGCTGACGTGACGGCTCTGGACGTCGAGAACATGGGCGAAGTTCGAACTGACCCCGACCTGGTTGAGCGCGATGATGAAGAAGTTCGGGAAGCCGTTGGTCTGCATGCCGTAGAGCGTCGAGATACCGGTGGCGAACTTCTCGCTGAGCTTGCGTCCGCCACGGCCCGCCACGTCGTAGCCGAGCCTGGTCGCGAACGGCGCCCCCACCTGGAACCCGCTGGCGAAGACGAGGCAGTCGACGTCGTACTCGGTGCCGTTGACCACGATGCCGGTGGGCGTCACGCGCTCGATGCCCTGGCCGTCGGTGTCGAGCAGGGTGACGTTGGGCCGGTTGAAGGTCTCCAGATAGTCGTCGTTGAAGCACGGCCGCTTGCACAGCGCGCGGTACCACGGCTTCAGGCCCTCGGCGGTCGCCGCGTCGCGCACGATGTCGCTCACCCGGCCACGGATCTCCTGCATCTTGACGAAGTCGTCGATCTCGTCCAGGACGCCGCCGCTGAGCGTACGGAGGCGGTAGATGGCGGTCCAGCCGTCGTTGACCAGGTCGGTCTCCGCGTCGCCGCCGGCGACGAAGGTCGAGAAGTTGTCCATCCGCTCGCGCTGCCAGCCGTGCGTGAGCGAGGCGGCCCAGGCGGGGTCCGTGGGCCGGTTGTTGCGCGGGCTGACCGCCGACGGTGTGCGCTGGACGACGTACAGGTGCCCGGCGCCGGCGCCCAGGTGGGGCACCGCCTGGACTGCGGTCGCCCCCGTCCCCACGATCGCGACCTTCTTGTCCGCGAGTCCCGTGAGCCCTCCGGTGCTGTCGCCTCCGGTGTAGTCGTAGTCCCAGCGGGTCGTGTGGAACGTGTGGCCTCGGTAGGACTCGATGCCGGGCACGCCCGGCAGCTTCGGCTTCTGCATCGCTCCCGCCGTCATGCAGACGTAGCGGGCCGTGAAGGTGTCGCCGCGGTCGGTCTTGACCGTCCAGAGCCCGGTGTCCTCGGTCCATGTGACGGCCGACACCCGGGTCTGGAGCAGAGCGTTGTCGTAGAGGCGGTAGTGCCGGGCGATCCGTCGGCAGTGTCCGAGGATCTCGGGTGCCTTCACGTACTTCTCGCTGGGTATGTAACCCGTCTCCTCCAGAAGCGGGAGGTAGATGTAGGCCTCGGTGTCGCAGGCGGCGCCGGGGTAGCGGTTCCAGTACCAGGTGCCGCCGAAGTCACCGCCCTGTTCGACGAGCCGGATGTCCTCATGGCCCAGATCGCGCAGGCGGGCGCCGAGCAGCAGTCCGCCGAATCCCCCGCCGATGACGACGACATCGACGTGGTCGGACACGGTCTCGCGCTCGATCCTCGATGTGTAGGGGTCGTCGATGAAGTGCGCGAGCTCGCCTTCGAGTGCCTGGTACTGGCGTGATCCCTCCGCGCGGAGCCGCTTGTCGCGCTCGATCCGGTACTTCTCGCGCAGCGCGTCGGGGTCGAACCCCAGTGCCTGCTCGTCTTCCTGAACTGTCACCTGACGTCTCCTGGGAGGGCTGTCGTGCGGGCCGCGTTGCGGCATATCGCTGCGATGATCTGGGGCCAGGCTTCGGGCACGAGGCCGTGGCCCATGCCGTCGACGACTTCCAGCCAGGCTCCTGGGACGGCGTCCGCGACGGCCCGGCCACCGCTGATGTCGACCAGGCGGTCGTCCGACCCGTGGATGGCGACGGTCGGCACGCTCAGACCGCGCAGCGCGGATGAACGGTCCGCCGAGGCGATGGAGGCCGCCTGCTGGCGCAGCCGGCCGGACGGGTCGTGTGCCCGGTCGTAGGCCCTGGCCGCCGTGGTGCGCGCCGCTTCCTCGTCGAACGGGAAGCCGCTCCCGGCCAGTGCGCGTGATCGCTCCACGGCGGCCTCGACGGCTCCCTCGCGGGTGGCCGGTGCGGGCCGCCGCATCAACTCGATGACCGCCGGGTCCGGTTGGCCGACCGACGGGTCACCGGTGCTCGACATGAAGGAGCAGAGGGAGAGCACCCGTTCCGGCCGGCGGATCGCCACGAGTTGGGCGACCATGCCCCCCATCGAGGCACCGAGCAGGTGGGCGCGGTCGATGCCCAGCGCGTCGAGAAGTCCGACACTGTCGGCCGCCATGTCCTCCAGGGTGTAGGGGAGGGTGCTCAGATCGCCGCACCGGATCGCGGCGAGGTCGGGGGTGCCCTCGAGACGCCGGGAGAGGCCGACGTCGCGGTTGTCGAACCGGATCACGTGGAAACCCGAGTCGACGAGGGAGTCGCAGAACCCCTGGTCCCAGCCGTCCAGCTGAGTACCCATGCCCATGATCATGAGAAGCGGCGGGTCCGCCGGATCGCCGTACGTGGCACAGCACAGGCTGATCCCGTTCGCCGTGACCGACCGTGTGCCCCCCGCTCGCAGGTCGTGGCGGGTCGATCCCACCGGGCCTCCTCTTCCTGGCAGCCGCCCGTCGGCCCCGGCAGGTGGCCGGCGCGCCTGGCGATCTCGTTCGGATCGGTCAGAAGAAGTTGCTGAGGTTCTGCGACAGCAGAAGGGTCTGATCGAGGTAGATGTCGCGCCGTGCGATCCGGAACCCCTCCCCGGTCCGGCGCAGCACGTCCTCGCGGCGTCCGATCCACTCGTCGATCTCCGACTTCAGCCGCGTTCGGTACAGGTGGAAGCAGGTCTCGACCGTCAGCTCGGTGCCCAGGTCCTCGACGATGCGGACATTGGTCACGAGGTGCCGGGTCCGGGAGGGCGGATCCTCGGCCCAGGCCGTGCCCGTGCCGAGCTTCTGCACCCGGCCGACGAGGGTGGCCTTGTCGTCGTCGAAGAACGCCATCTCGCCGGGCCGCGTGAACTCCCGGGCGAGGCTGCGGCGGGGAACGGTCCGGCGGATCGGCATGAAATACGCCGTGTCGTCGGTGAACAGGTCCACCCACTCCTCGAACCGCTGGTGGTCCAGCAGGGCGGCCTCGTGGGTGTAGAACCGCTCGACCTCGTACTGCAGGTACATCGCCGCGATCTTCTCCGGCGCGATCGCTGTGTCCAGGCGCACGGTTGTCATGGCTCGTCAGTCCTTCAGATGTAGTCGCCGGGCGTGGTGGCGGAACGCAGCTCTTCCCAGCTGGTGCCCTTGACCCACTCGCGCCACGACAGGTAGGTCCACAGCTGTGCGTGCTCGTTGACGGGTGCCTCGATGCGGGCCACGCCGTCCTCGTGGATGATCTTTCCGCGGCCGAGTCCCATCTTCAGGAGCTGCGGGATCTCCCGGCTGGTGCCGCCGTGGGTCTGCGCCGTGCTCTGCGACCAGTTCTCGCCGTCCTCCTGCTCCAGGAAGCCCGCAGGCCCGAACGAGTGGATCTGGCGGCCGAGCTGCGCCTTCTGTTCCTCCAGCGAGTCGTTGCGGTCCCTGAAGCTGAACCACCACACCTCGGTGACACCGGCGCTGCGCGGCACCCGGAGGCTGAGCTGCGCGTCCATCGTGAACCAGGCGGTCGGGAAGAGGTGCGGGTGGCCGGCGAACCGTGCCCCGACCTGACCGAGGGCCGCGAGCGGACCGGGGTCCCGGCGCCAGGTGACGAGCTCGTGCATCTCGGGAGGCAGGGTGCTCAGCATCGAGTCCAGGCTCGGGCCCGAGATCGCGTGCCCGTACTCGCCGAGCGCGACCAGTGTGTCGAGGTCGGTGGGCAGCCTCTGCACCCCGAGGGCCTTGCCTTCATCGGTCTTGGCACCTCCGGTGTCGTTCACTTCGGCACTGGGGATCATCCCGACGGCCTGCGCCGAGATGTGCGTGATCTGCGGGTGGTAGTAGTCGAAGGCGTTGTCCGCGGTGAACTTCCAGTTGCAGTTGAGCGTGAACTTCTGCACCCCGGGGCGGGCCTCGATGTCACCGCGCTCGGCCAGCAGGTCGATGGCGATCCGGCCCGTGCGTCCGAGGAACTCCGGCAGCGGCGGTGCCTCCGGGTCCATGGTCGCGAAGATGAACCCCTTGTAGTTGTCGAGCTGGGCCACCTTGCGCAAGGGGTGCTTCGTCTTGTCCAGCTCGTCGCGATAGAAGTCCGACATCCCGGGCACTCCGACGAGTTCGCCGTCCAGGCCGAACGTCCAGCCGTGATAGGTGCACATGAAGTTCCGGACATTTCCCTCCTCGGCCCGGCAGACCGCGTTGCCGCGGTGCGTGCAGGTGTTGAGCAGGGCCCTGATGCTGCGGTCGCGCTGGCGGACCACGAGGACGTTGTCCTTGCCCATGGGCGCCTCGAAGAAGTCGCCCTTCTTCGGTATCTGCGTCTCGTGGCAGAGGAAGAGCCAGGCCCGTCCGAAGATGTGCTTCATCTCCAGCTCGAAGATCTCCTCGTCACTGAAGATCCTGCGGTCCAGCTCTCCGGTCGCCACATTGACGAGCGAATCGAGGTAGGCGGTGGTTGCGGGCGCCTCGATGGTCATGTCGGTTCTCCACTCGTCGCTGAGTAGGGTCACGCTGGGTCGAAGACGTGGCCCCAGTACGCCGAAGCGTCATAGGTCACGACCGACCAGGTCTTTTCGTCGATCAGCAGCCCGTCGGTGCCGTACTCGACACCGAAGCCGGAGGGGGACTGCACGTAGAAGGACAGCATCTTGTCGTTCGTGTGGCGGCCCAGCGTGGCGAGCTGCCGGATCTTGCGCCGGTGCACCTTGTCCAGGGCTCGGCCGACGACGTCGAGGTCGTCGACCTCCACCATGAAGTGGTTGATCCCCCCCGGCCCGGCCCCGTGGATCGGGGCCACCGCGAGGGAGTGGTGCCGCGGGTTGGTGTGCAGAAAGGTGAGGAGCATCCCCGGAACCGGGATGATGTGATCGCTGAGCTTGAAGCCGAGGACACGCTGATAGAACTCGATCGTCTCCTCGACGTTGTCGCACACCACGACGACGTGGCCCAGTCCCGTGTCCGCACCGTCGGGTGTCCTGGTGACGAACCGCGCGCCCGTGGCCGAGACGAAGGGTTGCTGCGTCATCGTCGGCCCGTAGTGGAACTCCAGCGCGTACCCGGCGGGATCCCGGCAGGTCAACAGGCGGCGTACGCCCCGGAGTTCGGCGAGCTCCGGGTCGTCCTTCCAGGCGACGCCCGCCTCGTCGAGTGCGGCCGCCACCTCGTCCAGGGCATCGGGCCCGGAGACCTGCCAGCCGACGTAGTCGAGCTCGTCGTCACCGGTCCGCAAGGTGATCCGATGAGCCCGCTCGTCCATGCGCAGCACCAGCGCGCCCTCGCCGTCGATCTCCTGGCGGGACGCCGTCATGCCCAGGACTTCGGTGGCGAAGACCTCCCAGTCGTCGAGGCTCTTCACCCTGAGCCCCAGGTAGCCGAGTGCTTCGACTCTCGTCATGCGTCGATCCGTCCCCTCTGCCGTACGTCGCCCTCGTCCACCGATCGTCCGAGGGGTCGGCGTGTACGACAACAAAGCCGTTCCGTCTGGTCGAACGCGGCGGACACATCAGGAGACCAAGGTGCTGACATGGCCACAGACCTGGTCGGCGGCCTTGAGCATCACGTTCTTGTAGCGCAGAACGGAGCGGCCGACGGCTTCGGTCGACAGCGACAGCGCCGCCACGGGTTTGCGTGTTCGGCGGTCGAGGACCGGCACCGCGATGCACGAGACCCCGAGGAAGGTCTCCTCGAAATCGGTGGCGTACCCCTCTTCGCGGACCCGGTCCAGCGCTCGCCCCAGGAGCCCCGGCGTGGCGATCGTGAATGCGGTGAACCGGTAGTAGCGGGCCTGCATGGAGCCGGGCCGCGGATCCGTGAACGCGAGCATCGTCTTACCGAGCGCCGTCGCGTACTGCGGCCGACGCATGCCGACCGCGGTGTTGATCCGGACAGAGTCCGGCCCGAACAGCTTCTCCACGTACAGCACACTGGAACCCGCCGGAACAGCGAGGTGGACCGTCTTACGGGTCTGCGCGTACAGCTCGGCCAGCACCGGCATCGCGCGATCGCGCAAGCCGTTCGCACGGGCGACCGCGACCTGGTTGCCCAGCTCGAACGCCCGTGTCGACAGTGCGTACTTGTCTCCTGCCCGTCGTACGTAACCGCTCTCGGTGAGCACTCCCAGCAGGCGATGTGCCGTCGCTTTGGGAAGGTTGACGATCTGGGCGAGTTCGGAGACCCCCATCACGGCCCGGGGTCCGCCCAGCGCGTCCAGGAGAGCCAGTGCCTTGCCTGCCGAGGTGTCGTGGCTGCCGTCGGTCCCTGCGTTCTTGGCCTGCTGGAGATCCACCAGACCCTCCTCTCCGGACTGCCATCACTCGCAGCGTTCCACTCTGGGGAACATCAGAGATGTAAGATACGGTATCTCAGACATCAATGGTCAATGGTCGGTAGCGAAGAACTTCACCGAAGGGGAACGGGATGCCGCAGCACAGCGTGATCGTGGGAGCCAGTGCCGCCGGCGTCTCGGCCGCGATCACGATGCGTTCGCACGGCTATGAGGGGCGGATCACGGTCATCGACCGTGATCCTCACCCACCGTACGAGCGCCCTCCTCTGTCCAAGCCGGCAGACGGCACGCTCCGCCCGATCGTCCCCCCCGGGAAGTTCGAGGAGCTCGACATCGAGTTGCGGCTCGGCTCCGAGGTGAGCGGCGTCGATCCGGCACACCGCACCCTCCGCCTCGGCGCCGACGGCTCCCTGAAGGTCGACACTCTCCTGCTGAGCACCGGAGTCGCCGCCCGGCGACTGACCGTCCCCGGCTCCGGCCTCGCCCACGTCCTGGTGCTGCGCGACGCCTCGGACGCGGCCCTGCTGGCCGGCCGTCTCTCCGCCGGCGGCCCACTCGTGGTGGTCGGAGCGGGCTTCATCGGACTCGAGATCGCGGCGCTCGCCCGCGAGAGGGGGCTCGACGTCACCGTCGTCGAGATCGGCTCCCGCCCTCTCCAGACCCTCGACGAACGTATCGGCCTGCGCCTGCTCGAACTGCACCAGGAGCGAGGAGTGCGGTTCGCCCTGGGCCGGACGGTGCGGCGGTTCGAGGGCGTGGACGCCGTCGAGGAGGTCGTGCTGGATGACGGCACGTGCGTCCCCGCGGCCACGGTGGTCGTCGGCGTCGGAGTGGAGCCACGCACCGAGCTGGCCCGCGCGATCGGTGTCCGAACCGACCGTCAGGGCATCGTCGTCGACATCTGCGGACGCACCGACGTCCCGTGGGTGTACTCCGCCGGCGACGTCGCGAGTCAGCCGCATCCGGATCTCGTCGCCGGGCGGGGCCGGATCGAGCACTGGGACGTCGCCCTGAAGCACGGGGCCGCGGTTGGCGCGACCATGGCAGGGCGTCCGACAGCGTTCACCGAGACGCCGTACGTCTGGTCCGACCAGTTCGGGCGCACCTTCCAGATGTTCGGGCGGCCGCAACCCACGGACGAACTCGTCATGCGGGGCGACGCGACACCGGACTCCTACCTGGGTTTCTGGCTCCGCGACGACATCGTCGTCGGGGTGTGCGGCTTCGACCGACCTCGCGATGTCGGTGCGGCGCGCCGGCTCATCCGACTCCCCGCAGGAGCGTACCGGGACGCTCTCGTCGACGACGGCTCGGAACTCAGAGCCCTGATCAGAACCATGACGCGCGGCTCAGGCCCGCAGTCCAACCGCGAGGAAGGTGTGAGGACCACGTGACGTGGACAAAGGCGTGCAGCACGTCCGACATCGAGGAGGGCGAGGGTTTCCAGTTCAAGCGTGAGCGCCCGATCGCCCTCTTCCACGTCGAGGACGAGTACTTCGCGATCGACGACACGTGCACGCACGGTGAGTCGTCGCTGGCCGACGGTTACGTGGACGGGGACGTGGTCGAGTGCGCGTGGCATTTCGCCAAGTTCTGCATCAGAACCGGAGCCGTGCGCAGCCTTCCGGCCACCTGCCCGGTCAGTGCCTACGCCGTCAAGGTCGAGGGCGACGACGTCTTCGTCGACCTCCCCGACTGAGCCACCAACTGCCCGACAAGGAGTCGCACACCATGACGACACAGTCCGCCCCCACAGCGACGCTGACCTACGAGAGCACCACCAGAATCGTGCGTACGCCCGACTACGAGATCCAGATCAACGAGGCAGGTGAGGGCCACCCCGTCCTGCTGATCCACGGCACCGGTCCCGGCGCGACGGGATGGTCCAACTTCGCACCCAACATCGGGCCCCTGTCAGAGCGGTTCCGGGTCATAGCGGTCACCATGCCCGGCTGGGGCGAGTCGAGCCCCCAAAGTGTGCAGTCAGGCTTCGACCAGGGCGAGGCGGTCAAGCAACTCCTGGACGCACTCGGCATCGAGCGGGCGGCGATCGTGGGCAACTCGATGGGCGGTGGGGTCGGCATCATCATGACCGCGCGCTGGCCGGAACGGGTGTCCCATCTGGTCACGATGGGCTCCGGGGTGTGGGGCGTGAACGTACTGTCCCCGGCCGGGATGACCGAGGGGTTCAAGGTCCTCGTCGAGACCTACCAGGACCCTTCACCGGAGAACTTCAAGCGGCTGGTCCAGGTGATGTGCTTCGACCCCGCCTTCGCGACCGATGAACTCGCCGCACAGCGCTCGAAGGCGGCGCTGGCGCACCCTGAGCACCTCCGGGACTGGCTGGAGCGCGCCAAGGTCGGCTTGGGTCAGGAGGCCTTCATGTCCGCGGCGGAGGCGCTGCCGACCTCCGCCGTGCCGGCACTGGTCATCCACGGCCGTGACGACCGAACCGTCCACTGGGAGATCAGCCTTCGTGCGATGTCGATGGTCCAGGACTCGCGGATGGTCCTGCTGAACCGGTGCGGCCACTGGGCGCAGCTCGAACACGCCGCGGAGTTCAACCGGCTCGTGACCGAGTTCGTCACCTACCACCACTGAGTGAATCCGAGGGAAAGGAGGCTTCGACGTGCGCGGACTTGAGGGACGAGTCGTTCTTCTCACCGGCGGCGGTTCCGGTGTCGGGCGGGCCGTCGTGGACCGCTTCCTCGACGAGGGCGCGCGAATCGTCGTCCTTGAACGAGACCCGGGCAAAGCCGCCTCGCTGGAGGCGATCGGCGGCGATGACCTCGTCGTCGTGACCGGCGACGTCACGTCGTACGCGGACAACGAACGAGCCGTCGCCGCTGCTGTCGACAGGTTCGGTCGGCTGGACGTGTTCATCGGCAATGTGGGGATGTGGGACTTCAGCCGGGATCTGCTGGACCTCTCGCCCGCCGAGCTGGAGGCCGGATTCCGCGAACTCTTCGACGTGAACGTGCTGGGCTACCTGCTCGGCGTGAGAGCGGCGGCCACCGCGCTCAAGGAGTCGCGAGGTGCGATCGTCCTGACGCTGTCCAACGCGTCCTTCTACCCGCAGGGCGGCGGCGTCCTCTACACCGCGACGAAGCACGCCGGCCTCGGCATCGTGCGCCAACTGGCCTACGAGCTGGCGCCCGAGATCCGGGTGAACGGAGTCGCTCCGGGAGGGATGTCGACGAACCTGAGCGGGCCGAAGTCGCTCGGCCTTGATCAGCGCCGGATCAGCGACATCCCGATCCAGGAGTATCTGGAGAAGCACTCGGCCCTCGAACGGGTGATTGAGCCCGCCGACTACGTCGGCGCGTACGTCCTGCTGGCCTCGAGCCGCGACGCCCTCACCATCACCGGAACCGTCTTCGACATCAGTGCCGTGGGCACGCCGCAACGCGCCAGGTGACCGACGTGAGATGCGCCCACCGAGCGGGCTCGGCCGGCTCTTGCGCGCATCGCGCGACGCCCACGACGCCCTACTTCAGTCTGGACAGGGAGCTGCGCATGAACGTTCAGGATGGTTCTCGCACCGTACATATCGTGTGCACCGGGGACAGAGAGGTGGAGGTCTTCGCCGACGCCGACGAGGCGTGGCGGTACGCCCGGCGCAAGCGCGGTGCCACCGTGCTCGAACGGATGGTGCGGAGTTCCCTCGGGGAGGCCCAGATCATCTACGAGCGTCAGGTCCATATCGTCGACGGCGTCATTCGCCGCGACACGACCACCGACGAGCCCCTCTTCACCATCGACACCGACTCGTGGATCCAGGCCGCTGACGTCGAGTCGTTCAAGGGCAAGGACGACCGGTGGACGATCGTGGGTCTGGGGACCGATCGACAGACCCTGGACGAGCGGGTCGAGGGCGAGATATCGCGTCTCACGTCCCTCCCCGTACGGCTGCTGCGCCGGCGCAAACCGGCTTGACCGGCGGCTTGGACGTCGGTCCGCGGGGCCGAGACACCGTCGGCTGCGCGGACCCCCAGCCGTCCCGACAGGCACTTGAGGCGGAACGCCACAGCTGACCACACGGAGCGGGGACCATGCACGAACACACGGAAGAGACGTCCGCACCTGCACCCGGGGCGGCATCAGGACCGGCACGCGCGGAAGCCTCCGCGGCGAAGACACTGTACTTCCAGCGCTGCACCTGGTGCGGCACGACCGTCTACCGCCGAATCCTGTGCCCGGCCTGCCGAAGCACCGATCTCCGCGTCGAGCCGAGCACGGGCACCGGCACGGTGCGACGTTCCCGGACGATCCTGGGCCACGCTTCGTCCGCACGCAACGAGTCGCTGATCGAGCTGGCGGAGGGATTCGTGGTGCGCGGTCGCGTGATGGGGATGGCGGTGGGGATCCCGGCCGGAGCGCGCGTCCAGTTGGTCGCCGTCAAGGACACCATTCGAATGGAGCCCGTTTTCCGGCTGCTCGATGCCTAGGGGACAGTGCCGCCGCGGTACGGCGGGCGGTGCGGCCGGCGGCTCTGCGACCGAGCGGTGCTGGGGGGAGGGACCGCCGGCCGTGGGCGGCACGCGGTCCCTCCTTTCCGCTGAGAACGCTATCGGGTCACAGCGGGACCGAGAGCCGGTCGGGGCGGAGACCGGCCGCGGAGACGCCATAGTCCGCCGTTTCCCGGGACGGCGTGCCCTCGGCGACGATGTCCGCCGCCAGCCGGGCCAGCGCCGGGGCCATCTGGATGCCGTAACCACCCTGCCCGGCAAGGAAGTAGAAACCCTCGTGATCGGACCACGCGCCGACCACCGGCTCGTGATCGGCGACGAAGTTGCGCAGGCCCGCCCATGCGCGTTGCACACTGCGCAGCCCGAGCGTGGTCGCCTCGTCGACCGCTTCGAGTGCTCGGGCGATCTCCAGTTCGTCCGGGCGCGGCCGGCCGGGCGACACCTCGGTGGCGTCCGCGGGTGAGCCCAGCATCAGCCCCGCTTCCGGTTTGACGTACCACCGCTCACACGCGTCCACGAGCAGCGGAAGTTCGCTGATGTCACCGTCGTAACGAGTCGGGCTGACGAACGCCGTGCGCCGCCTGGGCTGGATGCCGATCGCCGGGACGTCGGCGCGGCCGGCCACCTGGTCGGCCCACGCGCCCGCGGCGTTGACCACCTTGGCGCAATGGATGACCTGCTCGCCCGCCGCGATGCGCCAGCCCTTGCCGTGCCGTCTGATGTCGCGCACCGGGGCGTTGAACAGCACGGTGGCGCCTCGTCCGCGCAACATCCTGAAGTACGTCTGGTGCAGACCCGCGACATCCACGTCCGCGGCCGATCGGTCCAGGGCCGCGGACCGGACCCGGTCGGCCCGCAACGGCGGACAGAGCCGGTGGGCCTGCCCCGAGGTGAGCCTTTCCAGGTCCGGCGAGGTCCGCGTCAACTCCGACACGGCCTCCTCCCCCGGCTCGTCGGTCGCCAGCCAGAGCAGGGGACGCGGCTGCAACAGCGGAACGCCGTTCTCGGCCGCCATCGCCTCGTACAGAGGGCGGCTCGCCCGAGTGAGCGCGCGCACCGAGGCGCCTCCGTAGGAAGGCAGGAACGCGGCAGCGGTGCGGCCCGTGCTGTGCTCCTCGCCAGAGGCAGCCGCTTCCACGACCACGACCGACAGCCGCTCGGACAACTCCGCGGCCACCGAAGCACCGGCCATCCCGGCACCGACGACCACTACATCACTGCTCAGCAAAGGATCTCCCTCGACACTGTTCTCCCTGATGCGAAAGCGCACCGGCCCGGCACGCGCCAGGGCATGTGAACGCCGTCAGGCCGGTGGTGTTGCGGGCCTGCCGTGCGGCAGACTCATGTCGAAATAGCTGTCGTGCAGGGCTTCCAGCTGCTCGGCGAGCTGTTCGGTGGTGCCTTGCGCGACCAGTTCGCCGTGCCTCAGGACGCAGGCGCGATCGGCGAGCCGCAGCGCGTCCTGTACGTGCTGCTCGACGAACAGGACGGCGACACCCTGGTCAGCCGCCTCACGGACCAGCGCCAGGAGCTGCTTCACGGCGACCGGTGCCAGGCCCATCGTCATCTCGTCGATGAGCAGGATCCGGGGCTCGACGGAGAGGGCGCAGGCGACCGCGAGCAGTTGCTGCTCGCCTCCGGAGAGCAGCCCGACGCGCCGGTCCGCGATGGCTTCGAGAACCGGGTAGCGGGGCAGTAGTCTCCGCGCGGAACGTCGGCTGTGAGTGCGCAGTTGCAGGTTCTCGCGAACAGTGAGCTGCGTGAACAGGCCTCTGCCCTCCCGTACATAGCTCACTCCGAGCGCCGCGGCGCGCTGGACGCCTCGAACCGGCTGCCCCTCGACTCGCACCGTGCCGCCGAGCGGCTGCAGCACGCCCCCGGCGGTCTCCAGCACGGTGGTCTTCCCGGCTCCGTTGGGGCCGAGCAGTGCGACGATCTCGCCGGGGTGGACTTCGAGGTCGAGGTCGCGTACCACGGGCACGCCGTTGTGTCCGGCGGTGAGTTCTCGCAGGAGCAGAAGGCTCACGGCTGCACTTCCTTCGAGAGGGCATCGGCGGGGCGCGCGTCACCCACGTACGCGGTCATCACCGCGGGGTCACGACGGATCGCCTCCGGTGGTCCTTGGGCGATGACGTGGCCGAAATCAAGCACGGTGACCTCGTCGCACATCTGCAGGACGAGGGACAGGTCGTGCTCGATCAGCACCACGGCGACCCCCGTGTCCGCGACAGCGCGCAGGTGCCGGCCCAGTTCGCGGCTCTCTGCGCTGTCCAGGCCCGCGGCGGGCTCGTCGCACAGCAGCACGGCCGGCCGTGCGGCCAGGGCCCTGGCGACTCCGACGAGCTTCTGCTGCCCGGTGCTCAGCTGCGCGGGGTGGCTGTCGGCGAGGTGCTCGATGCCGAGCAGCCGAAGGGCGAACGTCGCATCGTCCTCACAGACCCTCGCACGGCCCACGACGTCGTTGAGGAGGTTGCCGGGGCTTCCCGGCCCGGCTGCCACGAGCAGGTTGTCCCGGACGGTCAGGTCGAGGAACAGCTCTGTCGCCTGCCAGGTTCGGGCCAGCCCCGCGCCGTACCGACGGTGCGGAGGGAACCGGCCGACGTCGGTCCCGCGCACCCGGACGGCGCCCTCGCTCGCGCAGAAGCCCGCGACCGCGTCCAGCGTGCTCGTCTTGCCGGCGCCGTTGGGGCCGATGAGACCGTGCATCTCGCCTGCCCGGACCACCAACGACACGTCCTGTACGGCGCGTACCCCGCCGTATCGAACGCTGACGCGCTCGACCTCGAGGGCCGGATGTGCGGGGTCGCGCCCCGTGGGAACCAGCGGGGTGCCCGCAGGGCCGTCCGCGGCAGCGACGACCGCCTGAGTCGGATCCGTGGGTGCGGGCACCTCTATGGCCCCGTGCGCCGGTCCCTTCCGGCGGGCGAGCAGGTTGCGCAGCGCCTTGCCGTAGAAGCCGGCGGCGCCCTCGGGAGCCACGATGGCGGTACTGATCATGCCGAGACCGCCGATGATCTCGTACGCGGACCCCAGCGGCACCAGGCCGTCCAGCAGCACGTACCACAGGCCGAAGGGCCCGATCAGGCCCGCGAGCAGAGCCCCGCCCACGCTGGTGATGCCACCGATGAAAGCGAAGATGAGGAAGCTGATGCCGGCGAGGTAGTTGAAACTCTCGATGGAGACGCTGCCCCGCGAGTACGCGAGCAGCGCCCCGCCGACGCCGGCGATGAAGCTCGACAGCGCGAAGGCGACGAGCTTCGTCCGGGCGACGTCGATGCCCACTGCCGCGGCGGCCCTCTCGTTGGAACGCACGGCCAGAAAGCGGCGTCCCGTGGTGCCGTTCAGGACGCGGGAGACGAGCAGGCAGCACAGTACGAGCGTGGCGAGCACGGCATAGGTGAAGGGGAGCCGGGCCAGTTCGCTGGACCGCTGCGCGGCCAGGTCCAGGCCGAACAGCTCCGGGTCCGCCGGCTCCGAACCCCCCGCGGAGATCTGCCGGAGGAACAGTGCCTCGACGGCCACCGCACCGGCGAGCGTCACGACGGCGAGCTGGGCGCCGCGAATACGCAGCGCCGGTACGCCCATCACCACGCCCGCGACGGTGGCGGCCAGCGCCGACAACAGCACACTGACCGGGAAGGGCAACCAGTCCGTGGCCCGGGCCAGCGTGAAAGCGGCCACTCCGGCGATCGCGGCCTGCCCCAGGGAGACCTGGCCGATGAGGCCGACCAGGACGACATAGCTGAGGGCGATGACGGCGAAGACCATGCTGGCTATCAGGCCGTTGCGCTGGGCCTGTCCGAGCAACGGTGCCAGCAGCGCGACGGCCGCCGTCCCGAGCAGCACCCACTTCGGCCGGAGCGGCCGCCGGACCACCGCCGGCAGGCGGGAGAGCACCAGCTCGCCGCGTCGGGGAAGCTTGTTCCCGAGCAGGATGAGCGCGATGACGATCACGACGAACGGGACCGCGTCGGTCGTACCGCTGGGGAGGCCGCCAGGCCACCACGACTGCAGCTGCATGAACGACAGTTCGCTCTGCAGCACACCCAGGCCGAGCCCCGCCACGGCCGCGACCGCGACAGAGGAGAGCCGCGCGACCAGCAGCGCCGCGAGGCCGGGTACGACCAGCGTCCCGATACTCGCGGGATTGAGGCCGGTGATCGGGCTCGCGAGGAGGAGGAAGAGCGACGTCACGGCGGTCCCCAGCGCCCAGTTGAGGGCCGCGAGGCGGTTCGGGGACCAGCGCGCGAGCGAGAGCGCGACCTCGTCCTCCACTCCGGCTCGGGTCGCGAGGCCGGCCATCGACCAGCGGTAGTAGGCCATGAGTGCGCCGGCGACCACCACCGTGATCCCGAGCAGCCAGAGGCGATCCTGAGGCACGTCCATGCCGCCGAGAGTGAGACTGTCCGACCCCAGCACCGGGTCCACCACCCGGGAACCGGCGCCGAACCGTCTCACGAGCAAGCTCTGCAGCAGGGTCAGTATCCCGATCGAGGCCATGATCTTCGACAGCGCCGGAGCGTTCCGCAGGGGCCTGAAGACGAGGATGTGGACGAGCCCGCCGAGGGCCGCGCTGGACAGCAGTCCCACGACGACCGCCATGGGGAGGGGGATGCTGGTGCCCAGGTGGACGCGCCCCGGGAGTCCCGGCACGGGCAGTACCAGGTCCCCCGTCTTGCGGAGTTCGTCGAAGACGAACGCGCCCCACAGGCCCATGCTCGCCTGCGCGAAGTTCACCACGCCGGAGCCCTTGTAGACCGTGACGAGCCCCATGCCGAGACCCGCGAACACCGCTCCGGCGCCCGTCCCGAGCAGAGCGAAGAGCAGATACTGTTCCATCGCCGGTCAGCCCTTGGTGATGTCGATGAAGTCGCCGGTGAGGACCTCCTGCCTACCGCCCGAAAGGACCTTGAGGGAGGCGATCGAACTCCCGCAGCTGTCCTTCGGCAGCGGACGCGAGGAGCAGTCCACGGGGGCGCCGAGGAACACGTCGCCCTTGTAGGACGCCAGCGCGCTCTTCGCCGTGGCCGCGGTGATCTCTCCCTCGATCCCCTTGAGGACTTCGGCCAGGGTCATGATGTCGGCGAACCCGTAGGTCGCGAACGAGTCGATCTTGCCCTCGGCGCCGGCCGAGGTCATCTGCTGGACGTAGAGGTCGATCTGCGCCTGCTTGGCCTTGGGGGCTGTGGCCCTGGAGTTGGCGGGCAGGAGGTACTGCTGCGTGTAGACGCCCTCCGCCTGCGGACCGAGGGTCCTGATGAACTCCGTGCAACTGCCCGCGAAGATGGCCTTGTCCCACCCGAGCTGCCGGGCGGTCTTGATGCC
Organism: Streptomyces sp. NPDC048584; assembly: GCF_043199595.1. Taxonomy (NCBI): domain Bacteria; kingdom Bacillati; phylum Actinomycetota; class Actinomycetes; order Kitasatosporales; family Streptomycetaceae; genus Streptomyces; species Streptomyces sp. NPDC048584. The sequence goes on along the minus strand of NZ_JBICWF010000007.1, from coordinate 206,195 downwards.
GTTCGTGCAGTCGCCCTCGGCCCCGGCGAAGTAGATCGCGTCGGCGTCCTTCTGCTTCGCCGCGGTGACGGCGGCGGCGAAGTCGGGGGATGCAGGGTTGTAGAGCGTGTAACCGAGGTCGAGACCGGCGGCCTTCGCGCTCGGTATCACGGTGTCGACCACGGTCTTCTTGTACGTGGGGCCCGCGTCCGCGCCGATCATGATCGGCTTCCGGGCCCCTGCTTCCTTCATGACCTTCCAGAAGCCGTTCCAGGTCAGTGACGCCGGAGGGGTCGTGAAGGTCACAGAGGGGTCCTCGGCCAGCGCCGTTCCGGACGACGAGACCCCGAAGATCGGGACACCGGCCTCCTTGAGCGGCTTCAGAAGGGCGTCGGCGCCCAGTTCGACGCCGAGCACGGCGACGGCGACCTTCTTGGCGATGAGGTCGTTGGCGCATTTGCCGGCGCTCTCCGGGGCGCCGGTGGTCGAGCAGGTGATGAGCTTGATCGGTCTGCCGTTCACACCGTCATGGGTGTTGACGTAGGAGCTCGCCGCATTCGCCGCGTCCGCGACCTCGGGGAAGGACAGGCCGCCCTCGCCGGTGTTGATGAACCCGACGAGGATGGGGGTCCCGGTCACAGGCTTGCCTCCGTCGGAGCTCGCGGCGGAAGGCGTCTCTTTGTCGCCGCACCCTGTCAGGGCGAGGAGGCCGGCGGTCGCGATGGCCGCGAGCCGGGATCCGCGAGTGATGGTGGTCGTTCGCATGAGCGCTCCCGAGTGATGCCCGGCATGTGGCGCCGGGGTGGTTCTTCGGTTGAGGGCGTGTTCGGGCACGACGTGGAGAGCCGGGTGGCGAGGGGGGAGCCTGTCGTGCGGATCGTGTGTCGGCCACGACGGTGTGTTCGCCACGGCGCTGCCGGTGTTGGTGCGTCACCCTAGGGCGACGGAACGTCGCAGGTCTTTCGACAGATGTCACGATCTGTGCCATCACGGCTCGACAGCTCGAAGACGCGGGATGTCGGCGCACGATCTCCGCGGGCTGGACCGCCGTGGATCAGGGGTGGTCCGCGGTCACCACGACCGCTGTCGGCCGGGCCGCGAGGATCCGGTTCCGGCGGCCGGGTGGCCGACGGGCAATGAGATGTCCAGGCGCAGGTGGGCCGGTCGGGGATCAGCCCGCGTGCGCCGCGCACGCCACACGGCACACGGTCTCGCCTCACCGACGACGGATCGAGGCGCTGCTCGCACGGCTCCGCGACGGCGCCCGCCGCGGAGCCGTGTGCCCTGCGGGTCAGCGGCCGCTCGTACGAAGATGGGTCGCGAAGAACTCCGCGGCAGCCGAGGCGGTGGCCTCGAACTGCTCCACATAGGGGGCGAAGTGTCCCCCGGGTATGATCCGCAGACTCTTGGGCTCCAGGGCCCTGTTGAAGGCGGTCAACTGCAAGTCGGTACCCGACACGGTGTCGTCGTCCGCGACGATCATCAGCAACGGCCGAGGACTCACCATGTCGATGTAGTGGCCGGCGTTGTAGACCCTGCTCCACTCCCCCGTACGCACGGTGACCTCGTTGCGCCACGACGGGGCGATCTCTCCGACCGTGGAGAAGAAGTCGAAGGCGTCTTCCGCGGGATACACGGGTCGCTGCGCGCCGCTACCGATCACCGGGCGCATCGCCACTTCGCCGGTCTGCATGCGGGTTTTCCTCTCGGCGGCGAACTGCTCACCCAGATCCGCCAGTTGCGCCATGGGGGTACGCCGCCATCCGGTCTGTACGCCGTTGATCGCGGGCGTCTGGGAGACCACGGCCTTGACCCTGAGGTCGCCGGCCGCGACGACGACAGCGTGCCCACCGCTGTAGCTGGTACCCCACACGCCGATACGGTCGGGATCCACCTCGGGCAACGTGCCGGCGTACGTGATGGCGTGCCGGTAGTCCTCGATCTGACGCCATGGATCGATCTCCTGGCGGGGACTGCCCTCACTGGCGCCGAAGTTGCGGTGGTCGTAGACCAACACCGCCAGCCCGGCGGCAGCCAGCCGTTCGGCATAACGGTCCAGATATGCCTCCTTGACCAGGGAGAACCCATGGGCCATGACGACGACGGCGGTGGGGGCGCTGTCACCGGTCGGGTAGAACCACCCGCGCAGGGTGACGCCGTCCGCGTCGAACTCTACGTCGCGGCGCGCGCCGGACCGGGAAACTGCTGCGGACATGAGAACCAGCACTCCTTCGGGGAACAGGAAACGACGGGCCGACACGGCGTCGGCCGTGGGGGGTGCGCCGGGCGCGGTCAACGACCCCTAAGGGCTTGGTCATATGTCGCGGTCCCCTCGCCCGGCTCGCCGTCTCCCGGCATCGGGGATCCTCAGAGGCCGGTGTCATTTCCCGCCCACACCAAGGGAGTTCGGCCTGCCCAGGGACTCGCCTGTTCGAGCTGGCCGGCAAGGCGGAAGAGAGGGCCTTCGAGGCCGTAACCGGCGGCGAACTGCATACCGATGGGCAGCCCGGACTCGGGATCGGCGGTCACGGGCACCGACATGGCGGGGGTGCCCGACATGTTGAACGGCATCGTGAACGGCGAGCGCTCGAAGACACGACGGATCCAGCCGAGACCGTCCAGTGCCTCCGCGTCCTCCGCGTAGGTTCCCAGGGCGACGGGGAGTTCCGGCAACGTCGGGGTGAGCAGGATGTCGTGGTCCGCGAAGAACTGTGCCAGATTCCGGGCGATCCGGTTGCGCAGGGCAAGGGCGCCGACGAGCTGGACGGCGCTCACTCGCCGGCCGTAGTCGTAGCCGGCAAGGGTCACCGGTTCCAGAGTCGAGGAGTCGATCGGCCGGCCGAAGGCAGTGGCCAACCCGTCGATCGAGGCCGCGAGGTTCGCCGTGAGAAGACGGGCGTTGGCCAGGACGAACTCCTCCCAGACGGCCCCGAGGTCGATCGTGACCTCTTCCACCTGGTGGCCGAGCGACTCCAGCAGGCGCACGGTGTGTGAAAGGGCGTCGGACACCGGTGCGGTGGTGCGGCGTCCGCCCCATGCCTGGGTGAGTACACCGATCCGTAGCACGCCGGGATGGCGGGTGACCTCCTCCGCGTACGGCCGGGACGGCTGCTGCGCGAAGTAGGGGTCACCCGGTTCGGGGCCGCGGATCTGGTCGAACAGGGCCGCGCTGTCACGCACCGTGCGGCTGACGCTGCCGTGCACGGCCAGGCCGTTGAAGAGCTCGTCGAAGTCGGGGCCCATGGAGACCCGGCCACGGGTGGGCTTCAGCCCGAAGAGCCCGTTGTAGGCAGCGGGGATACGAAGGGAGCCTGCGGCGTCCGTGCCGTGCGCGAGGGGGAGCACTCCGGCAGCGACGGCGGCGGCCGCGCCGCCGCTGGATCCGCCCGCACTCCGCTGCGGATCCCACGGGTTGCGGGTCGCCCCGTACAGCACCGGTTCCGTCGTGATGCTGTAGGCCATCTCCGAGGTGGCGGTCCGCCCGAACGTCATGAGGCCTGCTCGCCGGAAACGCCGCATCAGGAAGGAGTCGGCGTGCGCGACGTTGCCGGCCGCAAGGCGGCTGCCGAGCTCCATGCGCCGTCCCGTCATGGCGACCCCGATGTCCTTGATCAGGAAAGGCACCCCGGCCAGCGGTCCGCTCACGGCGGCGGATTCCTCGTCAGTGGGCCACGTCTCCACGATGGCGTTGATGCGCGGATTCACGGCCTGGGCGGCCTCGCGCGCGGCGGCCTGTGCCTCGGCCGAGCTCACCTCCCCCTTGGCTATCAGCTCCGCGAGCCCCACGGCGTCGAACTCCACGTACTCGGCGACTCTCATCTCTGCTCCCGATGCGATGACAATACTGAGCGGTACCAAACGATACCCGACGGTATCACGCAGTACGGACTGGTACCGTGAGTGGTCGCCGCACCCCGACCCGCCCCTACCGAGTCACGGAGCAGTCATGGCATCGACCACCAGCAGGCCGAGCAGGGTGGCGAAACTTCCCCCCCGGGAGCGCATCCTCGACGCGGCGGAAGAGCTCTTCCGGAGCGAGGGGATCCGGCGCGTAGGCGTGCAGGCCATCGCCGAGAAGGCCGAGACCACCAAAATGGCGATCTACCGGCACTTCGAGACCAAGGACGCGCTGGTCGCGGAGTGGATGCGAATCGTCGCCGCCGACTACCAGGCGGCCTTCGACCAGGTCCGGGCCGATCACCCCGATCAGCCCAGGGAGCAGATCCTGGGCTTGGCCCGCTTCATCGCCGATGGACTGCCGGCCGTCTCGCACCGAGGCTGCCCGTTCATCAACACCATCGCCGAACTGCCCGACAGCTCCCATCCCGCACGGCAGGTGATCGAGGAGCACAAGGCCCTGCAGACCCGCAGACTGGTCGCCCTGTGCGCCGAGGCCGACCTGCCCGATCCGGAGCACATCGCAGCGGAGATCACTTTCCTCCTCGAAGGCGCACAGGTCAGCACGCAGAACGGAAGCATCGATCGGACGGGAGACCGCCTGATGAGGCTCATCGCGGCGATCGTGGATCGGCCCCACCACCCCCGCGACGCGCCCCCGGCGCCGGGGGACTGACGGACGGACGACCGTCCTCCTGGCGCAAGCGCGGACGCCGGCCTCCGGCACCCACCCCGCGCGGCATCCACCGCGTTCGCCTCCTCCGCCCTTCCCGTCGGCCAACCCCGACGGGGGTGACAGAGGATGACTTGTTGCTGTTAACTTAACGCGGTTTAGTCAGGAGGCTCTCATGTCCATCACGGCGGCAGACATATACGCGCTGGCTCCGTACGCGAAAACGCTGGGTGTTCACTTCGGACGACTGGACGCCGACCTGGTCGAGGCGCGCGTGGACTGCGCCTCCGGCTTGTCGACTGCCGGCGGGGCGATGCACGGAGGCGCCTTGATGGGACTGGCCGACGTGGCCGGCGCGGTGTGCGCGGCTCTCAATGGCGGGGAGGGGCCGGTTCCGGTCCCGGCGACCATGGAGTCCAGCACGCACTTCCTTCGTCCGGTGCAGGGAGCCGCGGCCTTCGCCGCGTCACGTCCCCTGTACGTCGGCAGATCGACGGTGGCGTTGGAGGTGAACATCCATGACGATCAAGAGCGCCTGTGTGTTCGCGTCACTCAGCGCGTCGCCCTGAAGAGGCCCTGATGGGCGGATCCAAGGATCCCGGCGTCTCGGACTCCGAGCGCCGTCCGCGTGCCCGACGCGGCGAGGGCGGGCGGCTGCACGAAGAGATCCTGGACGCCGCGGAGGCTCTGCTGGACGCCTCGGGAGAGAGCGCTGTCACCATCCGCACCGTGGCCCAACGGGTAGGCGTCAGCAATCCCGCCGTATATCTCCACTTCGCCGACCGCTCGGCCCTGCTGAGCACCGTGTGCCTCAGAGTCTGGGACCGGCTGGACGAGTACATGGCCGACGCCTGCTCGACAGCGACGGATCCCGTCACCGAACTCAAGAATCGCTGCGTGGCCTACATCAGGTTCGGCCTGGATCACCCGCTCCGCTACCGCCTCGTCGCCTCCGGTCCGGCAACGGAAGCCACGGCGCGGGTCGCTGAAGCCTGCTTCGACGTTCTGCGGCACGCCGTGCGGCGGAGTGCCGCAGAAGGCGTGCCGGAGATCGACACAACAGCCCTGACTCGCGCCGTCTGCGCGTGCCTGCACGGCGCGGTCTCCCTGTTGCTGCTGCAGCCGGTCTCTGCGTGGCCGCGCGACCTGGATCGATACGCACGCGATGTCGCGGCCCTCGCAACCAGCGGAGTGCTCTCCCTCTGCTCGGACAACACCCGCTGAGCCCTCGCCGTCCGGACCCCTTCCCCCTCGTCGTGGTGTGTGAAGCGGGTCTGACCCACCAGGCCCTGCTCGCTGCGGCAGCTCGCCGCGGACGGGGCGGTTCTGCGCCGTCGGGTCCGGCGGCGGCGCAGAACCGGTGACCGCACCAGGCTCGTTGACGCATGCTCCAGCGCGAGGGAACACCGGCGTCCGTGACCGGTCAGGGAATCCTGGCGACGCCGACGTGGAGGCCGCTGCGCTCGAGAGCCGGTGCGGGCTCTTCCCTGTACCACTCGGTGGCGTAGACCAGGCCCGGCGCGACGAGGTCGAGCCCCTCGAAGAAGGGCTCCACCTCGCTGCGGCTGCGCAGCCGCAGCGGGATCGAGCCCTTCTCGTAGGCGGCCTCGATCTTCCCCTTCCACTCGGGGTGCTGGTCGACCGTGCCGTGCGAGAGGACCAGGTAACTGCCCGAGGGAAGTGCTTTCACCAGAGTGCGCACGACGTCGTACGGGTCCTCGTCATCGGGCAGGAAGTGCAGCATGGCCAGCAGGGACAGCGCGATGGGGCGTTCGAAGTCGAGCCGCTCGGCGGCAAGTTCCAGAATGGCCGCGGGCCGGCGCGCATCCACGTGGAGGAAGTCGGTGAACCCCTCCGACGTGCTGGTCAACAAGGCGTCCGCGTGCGGCAGGACACTCGGGTCGCTGTCCACGTAGACGACTCGGGCGGTGGGCACGATCGCCTGAACGATCTGGTGCATGTTGGGTTCGGTGGGGATGCCGGAGCCGATGTCGAGGAACTGGTCGACGCCGTTCCTCGCCAGCCAGGCGACGGCACGGTGCATGAACGCCCGGTTCCGGGCCGCGTTGCCCCGTGTCTCCTCGGGCAGTTCCTGGCCCACCTTCTGGTCCACGGGGTAGTTGTCCTTACCACCCAGCAGCCAGTCGTAGACGCGTGCGGGATGGGGCCTGCTGGTGTCGATGCGGGCGTGGGGCACACTGGCGCTCACTGGAACTCCTTCGTACAGGAAACCTCCGGACACAGTGGCCGGAGCCCGTCCACCCTCGACCCCACCGAGCGCGGGGCGACGCGCGGACCACGATGCGCGGCACACACCTAGGGAGAACGTTCGGTCTTGCCCAGTACAGACCTCCGGGGGTCATTTGTCAATACCGAACGTTCTATCTCACTTCGCCCCGGTCGGCCCGCGCGCCCGGTGCGACGCCGGTCAGCGGGAACTCGCCGGCGCGCCCGCCGGCCGCGAACAGGGATGGCGGTCGGGGCCGGGTGTCGGGCCACGAGACGTGTTCGCGCGTGGGATCCGTCCGGTCGCCCGCGGCCGGGCGGATCCCACGCGTCCGGCTTCAGGCGGTCGGTTTCCAGCGCTGGGCGGCTGCTCCGTTGCAGTCGTAGATCTGCAACTGTGTCCCGTCCACGGTGGAGCTCCCCGGATCGTCCAGGCACCGCCCGGACTGCGGGTTGACCAGTGAGGAGTCGGGGCCCGTCACCCAGCGCTGGGCACCGGTACCGTTGCACGCCCAGAGCTGGACCTTGGTCCTGTTCGCGGTTCCGCCGCCGCTCACGTCGAGGCAGCGACCCAGGGCGCGCAGCGTACCGCCCGCGCCGGGGACGTACGTCCACCGTTGTGCGCCTGTGCCGTTGCAGCTGTAGAGCTGCACGGGCGTGCCGTCGGCGGTTCCGGAGTTCCGCACGTCGATGCACTTGCCCGCGATCCCTGAACGGAACGTCAGCGTGTCCGTCTGCCCGCTGGACTCCAGAGCGGACTGTACGAGGGTGGCCGCCGCCCTCATGCCCGCTTCGTTGGGGTGGTAGGTGGAGCGGCCCGCGGCCGGCCGGTACGACTCCACCCAGGGGCTCCCCGAGCACGCGTCGTGTCCACGGCTCGCGGCAGCCAGGTCGACCAGGGTGGCCCCCGTGGCGGCCGCCGCGGCCGCGGTGGCCTCCGCCAGGCGCGAGGCGACGCTGCGCTCGAATGTCGCCTGATCATCGGTCAGCGGGACGTCGGCACACCCCCCGGAGGCCGGCAGAAGGGTGAAGTAGTTGACCAGGTAGACGTGTGCCTGTGGTGCCGCGCTGCGGATGGCCTTCACGACGTCTCCGATCCGCCCGGCCAGGGCGGGGAAGGTCTGGTTGATCGCGTTCCGGTCCACCGTTCCGCAGTTGGTGCCGCCGCCGGACTGGCAGGAATACGTGTTGATGCTGCCCAGGTAGTTGACATCGTTGCCACCGATCGTGACGGTGACCACGCGGGCGTCCGCGGTCACGGCCCGCACCTGCGGCGGCTGCCCGGACTGACTGTCCGTCAGGAGATGGGCGGTGGTCGCGCCGCTGCACGAGACGTCGGTGAGGTCCGCCCCGATGTCGCGGGCCACGATGCTCGGGTAGTTGAGGCCCGACCGGGCGCACCCCGGGGCGCCGACGCTGTCCTGGACCGGCAGAATCCCCGGTCCGGCCGCGAAGGAACTGCCCAGTGCGACATGGCCGAGACCCGAGGTGACGGCCGCTGGGCGCGGCTCCGCTCGTGTCGCGGCTTCCCGCGCCGAGGCGGTCGACGCCGTCGCGGCGACGGCTGCCGCACACGCCGCCGCCACGGCGACGAGAGTGCGGACGCGCACCGACGCCGGTGTGTGTGAACGGTTCTTCGAGTACAAACCCGCCATCGGCTTCCTCACAGTGGGGTAGGAGTACAGCAGAAACCCGGGACAGCGACCCGCCGGACGTTGATCGGTCCGGACCTTAGCGGCCGTCAGGTCCTCGGCCAAGACCGCGGACACACCTCGCGGCGGACACCTCGGGGCACAGGACCGCCGGCCATGGACCCCGCTGTGCGCGGACACCGGCCGAGTGGCCGACGAGTTTCCGCACGAGGCGGCCCCCCTCTTCACATCGATGCCGCAGGCCACCGCACCTCACGCTGCCCGGTCTGAGCACCGAGGCTCCGACACTTCCGGGGTGAGGACGACGTCCCCTCTCCCCCGGGTCCGCGAGACCCGGAAGCCAGGGAGAACGTTCGGTTTGACAGGAGGGCGGCGGCAACGTCTAATCGGTGTACCGAACGTTCTACCTCATGATGTTCGGTCCCCCGGCCGCCCTGTCGGCCTGCTCCCTCCTGCTGCCCTTAAGGACATCCCATGCGCATCCGTATCTCACGTCGCGTCGCGCTCGCCGCCGGCGCCCTCGCCCTGCTGGGCGCCACCACCGCTCCGGCCGTGGCGACCTCGAACAGCGAACGGCCCACTTCCCCGAAGCCGACCGTCGTACTCGTCCACGGAGCGTGGGCGGACTCCTCCAGCTGGTCGCCCGTGATGGAGCGGCTGCGCAAGGACGGCTATCCGGTACGCGCCATCGCCAACCCGCTGCAGGGGCTCACCAGCGACACCGCCTATGTCTCCAGCTACCTGTCCGCCATCGACGGACCCGTGGTGCTGGTCGGCCACTCCTACGGCGGCGCCGTGATCACCAACGTCGCGGCCTCCGACCCCGACGTGAAGGCTCTCGTCTACATCGCGGGGTTCATCCCGGCCAAGGGCGAGACGGTCGGCGAGCTGGCCGCGAAGTCCTCGCCGCCCATTCCGCTGATCTCCACCGACGTCCCGGGCGGTGCGGAGGTCTCGATCGACCCGGACCATTTCCGGGAAGCCTTCGCCGGTGATGTCGACGCGACCACGGCCGCCAACCTCGCGGCGGCGCAGCGGCCCGCCAACACCAAGGCGGTCTCCGACGCCAGCGTGGCCGAGGCCTACCGGAACATTCCCTCCTGGAGTCTCATCACCCGCCAGGACAAGGCGATCGCTCCCGACCTCCAGCGCTTCATGTCCAAGCGGGCCCACGCGCACACCGAGGAGGTCAACGCCTCGCACGCCGTGATGATCAGCCGTCCCGGCGCGGTCACGAAGGTGATCGAGGAAGCCGCCCACAGCACTCGGTGACACACGTGCCCGGCCCGGCTGCGGAGCGCGGACCGGGTAAGGGGCCCATGGGCGGAGGGTGCGGCTGACGCGCACGTCCCGCGACCGCCCACCGAGGGGACTCGGGACGCCGGTGGGCCCCACGACCCGCGTCGCGGCCGGCGCCCATGGGTACCGGCCGGGCTCGCACAGGCCGTCCTTGTGCGGCGTGGCCGCGGATCAGAACGTCGTTTCGCCGGAGCACCGGCTCGGAGCCGACTCCGTTCTCAGCACCGAGCGGTCACCGTACGCGTGGATGCGTACCGTCCTCTCTCCCTCCTGGGCGAACCAGTCACGTCGGGGAAGAGACCGCGAAGAACTCAGATCTGCGTGAGGGGCGAACGCTCACCGCGGGTGGTCTCCAGGAAAGCGTCCAGGGCCTCCTGCTGCGCGGCCAGGAGGGCGACGCGTTCGGCAAGACGGTCGCGGTACCGGGTCACTTCGCCCAGGAAGGCGGGGCTGAGCTCACCCGGGCCGGCGGGACGGTCGGTGAGGTGGTGCAGCACCTCTTTGATCAGCCTGATGGAGAGACCGGAGTCCAGGAGGGAGCGGATGACCTGGATGCGCTGGAGGCCCCATTCGCAGTACTCCCGGTAGCCGTTGTGGGCACGCGGGGGCACGCAGAGCCCCTCGTCCTCGTAGAACCGCAGCGTCCGGACGCTGAGCCCGCCGGCCTTCGCCGCCTCACCGATCTTCATGGGAGCTACAACACGGAGGCACCCGGAGAGCTTCCGGCACCGGGTCAGCATCATGCGCCCCCGGCAGGTGCCGGTCGCCCGGGGCAGGACATCACCCGGGCATAAACGCCGGGAGTCCTCCGGTTGTACGCGCCGTCGGTGTAACGAACGTTCATTACGCTGCGACCCCTCCACCATCGGCGCGTCCGGGCTGCCGTCCTACGCAGCGGACCTCCTGCCCGGGTCGCGGAACTGAGGATGCCGCCGGAGGCCGCATCACCGGCCGTCGGGCGGGACGCCGCTGTCGTGCGTCGTCAGATCTCTCGTTTGAGGATCTTGCCGGTCGCCGTCAGCGGCAGGAAGTCGCGGAACTCGACGATGCGCGGGTACTTGTAGGCGGCGAGGCGCTCCTTGGCCCAGGCCACGATGCCGGCCTCACTGACGTCGTCGTGATCCTTCTTCTTGACGACGACGGCTTTGATCTCCTCCCCGTGGGAGTCGTTCGGGACGCCGAGCACCGCGACCAGCGACACCGCCGGGTGTGTCATCAGCAGTTCCTCGATCTCGCGCGGGTACACATTGAAGCCGCCGCGGAGGATCATGTCCTTGGCGCGGTCGACGATGTAGTAGAAGCCGTCGGCGTCCTTCCTGGCGATGTCACCGGACCGGAACCAGCCGTCCCTGATCGCCTCGGCGGTCGCCTCGGGCCGGCCGTAGTACCCCTTCATGACGTTGTGGCCCCTGATCGCGATCTCGCCGATCGCATCGGGGCGGTCTGGCACGTCGGACCAGTCCTCTGCGATCAGCTTCATGTCGACGCCGGGTATCGGTACGCCGATCGACCCGACGCGCGGCTGTTCGCCGTATACGGAGAACGACGCCACCGGCGAGGTCTCCGACAGTCCGTAGCCCTCCAGTACGGTCACACCGAACCTGCTCCGGAAGTCCTTGTGCACCTCTCCGGGCAGTGCCGAGCCACCCGACACCGCCACCCGCAGGTTCGCCGCCGACGCCGCCACGTCCACCCCGTCGTCCGGCGCGCCGAGCAGGCCCCAGTACATGGTCGGCACACCGGCGAAGAAGGTCACGGTCTCGACGAGCATCAGGGTGAGCGCGGCCTTGGCCTCGAACCGCGGCAGCATGACGAGGGTGCCGCCGAAGGCGATCGCACCGTTCTGCACGACCGTCTGCCCGAACGAGTGGAACAGCGGCAGTACACACAGGTAGGTGTCCGGCCTGGCCTCGTCGACGGCGAAGATCTCCTTGCCGGCCAGCACGTTGTCGCGCATGTTGCGGTGCCGCAGTTCCGCGCCCTTGGGCCGGCCCGTGGTGCCCGAGGTGTAGAGGATCACCGCGGTGTCGTCATCGGCGACGTCCACCGTCTCGAACGTGGCCGGCCGGTCCGCCCAGGGTGCTTGGGCCGTTCCGGCCGGCAGGAGGAACAGACTGCGGCACCGGTCGCTCTCCTCGTACGCCTGCCGCGCCCACGCGCCGATGGGGAGGTCCGCCGTGCCTTCGAAGGCGAAGTAGGCGACGGCGTCGGAGTCGTCGAGGTGATAGGCGATCTCTCCCGGCTTGAGCAGCACGTTCAACGGCACGACCGTGGCACCGGCCTTGAGGATGCCGAAGTAGACGATCGGGAAGTACGGCAGGTTGGGACACGACAGGGCGACCTTGTCGCCCGGCCCCACCCCGCCGGCCACCAGCAGCCGGGCGACCTGGTTCGACGCCTGGTCGAGCCGGCTGTAGGAGAAGCGGCTGTCTCCGCATACGACGGCCGTGCGGTCGGGGTGTCGTGCGGCGGTCGAGTCCAGCAGAGCGGCGAGATTCGTCATGGGGTCCTCTCAGGATCAAAGTGTCACAGGGAGCGCGGGGACGCTCGCCGCGAGGTCGCCGACCAGGACGGAAGCGTCCGGCAGTGAATCGAGGCCGAGCACCATCTCCTCGATGCGCTCCCACCGGGCGGAGACGTCGAGCGTCGCGGCGAGGCGGCGCGCCTTCATCACGACGTCGGCATTCGACAGAGGCCGGCTCGGACCACCCAGAGGGCCGTCGACCTCGATCTCCACGCGGTCGCCGCTGCGCAGGTCCAGTCGCATACGGGCCCGGAAGCGATCCTCCGGGCTGTCGAAGTCCTCGCAGTGGTGGACGTCGATACGGTCCAGCAACGACCACACGTCGCCGGCGCCGAGCCGCTCGCGGGTGAACTGCTCGGCGAGCACCCGGCCGTCCAGGAGGGCCACGGCGACGGCGTAGCCGATGTTCATCTGCGCGCCGATGGTCTCCAGCGGGGGCTCGGGTTTCCACCACCCGTGGTGGTAGGCGGCGTGGGACACCTCGATCGAGATGGACGCGATGTCCTCGGGCGGGATGCCCCGCGATCGGGCCCGCAGCGCGCAGTCGACGGGTGCGTGGGTGGCGGCCATCGCGGCGTAGGCCTTCACGCCGGTGTCCATGAGCACCCACTCCTCCCCCAGCCGGTCGGTGATGAGATCCGCCCGAGGGGCGTGCCCCTCGCCGAACGTGGCGAGAAAACCACCGTATTCGCGCTCGTACACGCGCTTGATGCCGGTATAGCCCGCCTCGGCCAGTGCTGCCGCGTACAAGCCGTTGCGGGAGGAGAAGCCGTGGTGCATCCGTTTCGACATGGCCTCGTACTGGGCCGCCATCAGCCCGGCGGACTGCGTCGCGGCCAGGCCCAGGGCGTCCTCGACACGCGCCGCGTCGAGCCGGCGCAGCCACGCCGAGGTCGCGGCGCTCGCGTGAGTGCCGAACACCGCGCCGGAGTGCCAGCCCCGGGAGAGCATCTCGGCTCCGTGCAATGCCAGCCCCACCCGCGGGCCGACCTCGTAGCCGGCGATCAGTGCCGTGAGCAACTCCCGCCCCGGGACCTTCCGGTCGAGGGTCAGAAGCGTGCTGACGGCGCTCGGGACGACAAGGGAGTTGCTGTGCAGCGGCGCGCGCACGTGGTAGTCGTCGAGTTCGAAGCCCTGGATGAACGTGCCGTTGAGCAGGCACGCCGCGGGAGCCGACGTGGTGAGGCCCCATCCCAGCACCGGGACATCGCCGTCGCCCTCCAGGGCGAGCACGGCGCCAACGGCCCGCTCCGACCACGGGAGGCGTGCGCCGACCAGCGCGCACACGAGCCCGTCGAGCAGGAGGTGCCGCGCACGCTCACGCACGGCGTCCGGTATGTCATCGTGCGTGAGGCCGGCGATCCACGTCGCCAGCCGGCCGGTCACGCCCTCGGGGTCGGTCGGGGCGGTGGTCCCGCTCGGGGAACCGGTGGACTCGGTGTTCATGCCCGGACCTCATAGCGGTTGCGGACACGGGTGGCCAGCTGCTGCAGGGCGAGTGTGGGCACGAGCGCGAGGACACCGATCAGGACGACCTGGCCGATGATGTTCTCCACGCGCGCCAGCGACAGATTGCGCAGCAGTTCGTAGCCGAGCCCCGAGGAACCCGCGAACATCTCGGCCAGCACCAGGCCGATCAGCGTGAGCCCGAAGCACAGGCACATGCCCGTCGCCAGGGAAGGCAGGACGCTCGGCACCACGATCCGCCGCAGCAGGGACAGGCGGGACATACCGAGTCCCGCGGCCATCTTCAGGTGCAGTCGGTTCACGCCGGCGGTGGCCTCCACCATGATGATGAACATCGGGAGCACGCCGGAGGCGAACGCGAACGCTCCCCTGCTGAGGTCTCCGACCCCCAGGAAGAGCAGGAAGATCGGATACAGGACGATCTTCGGGACGCTGTTCAGGGCATACACCAGCGGAAGGGCCGCCCCTGACCAGAAGGCGCTGAGTCCCAGCAGCATGCCGGCGACCGAACCCACGACGATCACCGCGGCGTACGACAGCAGGAGCACGCGCGCGCTGTCCGAGACGCTGGTCATGAACCGGGGATTACCGATGTCCGACCACAGGCTGTCCAGGGCCTGGCCGGGCCCCGGGTAGACGGCGCTGTCGGCCAGCGCCGCCGTCACCGTCCACACCACCACCATCGCCGCGGCGAAGAGCAGTGGAGGAACCCACGCAGGACCTCGCCTGTGCCGGATCGCCGACGTTGCACCCGTACTCATCGCCGCCTCCAATCGAACGCGCGCAGCGCGGCGCCGAGCGCGAGGTTCGCCAGCAGGGCGAAGGCGCTGACGAAGACGATGCCGGCGTACATGTCGACCGTGTTGAAGTTGTTGTAGGCGCGGTTGACCACTTGGCCCAGTCCCGTGGTCGCGAGGATGAACTCCGTCGCCAGCACGGCGATGATCGCGTAGGCGAGGCCGAGTTTGAGGCCGACGAGGATGTCCGGCAGGGCCGAGGGCATCAGGATCTTGCGCAGCTGCTGGGTCCGCGACATCTCGAGCGAACGGGCGAGCTTGGTGACGATGGCCGGTGTCGTCTCGAACCCGACCAGCGCGTGCGAGATGACGATGACGACGCTGAAGAGCGTGGACAGCAGGATGATCGGCACGACGCCCGTACCGAACATCACGACCATCACCGGGTAGAGCGCGAAGATCGGGAGGGCGTAGAAGACGTTGACATACGGCTTCACGGCGCGGTGCACCCAGCGCCAGCGCGCCATCGCGTAGGCGACCGTGACCCCGAGGACCGCCGAGGCGGCGAAGCTCACGCAGATGAGCAGGACGCTGCGCAGCAGCGCGTCGACGACGAAGCTGGGGTCCCCGAGCATCTCGACCGCGCGGATGACCATTTCGCTGACCGGGACGAGGTCGAGCCGCGAGACCGCGCCGAATCGCGCGTACCCATCGATGGCGACAAGGGCAGCGACGACGAGGACGGCCGTCCATCCCGAAGAGGGCAGCCCGGCCAGCCGCCGCGGGGTCGGCCGTACGTACGAGGGGACGACGGATGATCGTGCTTTCATCGTGTGCTCCTCGTCCCCACCATGGCCACCTCGGCCTCGCTGCGGATCTGCGCCCAGATCCGCTCCTGGGACGCGGTGGCCGACGGCTCCGACAGTGAGGCGTGCGCGCGCGGTCGCGGCAGCTCGATGGGGACCTCGTCGATGAACGTGCCCGGGCGGCGGCCCATCACGAGCACCCGGTCCGACAGCAGCACCGCCTCCTGGATGCTGTGGGTGATGAACAGGACCCCGCAGCCGATCGACTCGACGACGCGGAGGAGTTCCTCGGCCATCAGCATGCGGGTCTGTTCGTCGAGCGCGCCGAACGGCTCGTCGGCGAGGATGAGGTCCGGGTCGGTCGACATCGCTCGCGCCATGGCGACGCGCTGCCGCATGCCGCCGGACAGCTGTGCGGGGTAGTGGTTCTCGAAGCCGCCGAGGCCGACCATCTCGACGAGTTCCCTGGCGCGTTCCCGTCGCTCCTTGCGGCCGACGCCCCGCACTTCGAGTGCGAAGGCGACGTTGTCGACGACTGTGCGCCACGGCAGTGTCGCGGACTCCTGGAAGACGATCGCGGTTCGCCGCCGGGGGCCGTCCAGCGGCGTGCCGTCCACCTCGACGGAGCCGCGCGCCGGGTCCTGCAGGGCGCCGATGATTTCGAGCAGGGTCGATTTGCCGCACCCGCTGGGCCCGACGATCGACACGAACTCGCCGCGTTCGATCGTGAGGTCCACGGGCCCGAGCGCGTGAACCGGCCCGAAGTGCTGCTCGACGCCGCGGATCCGCACGATGGGCGTCGAACGGGTGGTGGACTTGGTGACGTGCTGTTCCTTCGGCTGAGCGTTCATCATCGACTCACTCGCATTCGGCCGGCAGTGTGCTGGAGACGTCCTTGGGCAGGAATTCGGTCTGGAACAGGTCGCAGTACTCCAGCTTCTTGCCGTCCATGGCGATGCGCTGGGCCTTCACGGCCTGTCCGATGGCTTCGGCGTTGAAGCCGGCGCCCCAGTTGTCGTACGTGATCGCCTTGTCGACGAGGGACTTCGCGGACTCGGGCTCGATGTCGACGTAGTCGGCGTAGAGCTTCGCGGCCCGGTCCGGGTTGTCCCGGATGTACCGGACCGACTCCGCGTAGCCGCCGACGACGGCCTTGACCGTGTCGGGGTTGCGCTCGGCGAACTCCGGTGTCGTGGTGATCACGCTCTGCTGGAACTTCTTCAGGTAGTCGGCGCTGGAGACGACCATGCGGAACTTGTCCGTCTTGGCCACGACCGACGGCGGGACGACGGCGACGTCGACGTCGCCCGCCTCCAGCAGCGCGACCCCTTCACCGACACCGCCCGAGGAGGTCCGCTCGATCTTCTGGGTCGCCCCGGCGACCTCGGGGAGCATGAACGAGAGGGCCTGGGTCACCGACTGCGGGTTCGTGTAGGCCCACTTGTGGATGTCCTTGACGTCCCGCACACGCTTGTTGCTGTCGAGCGCGTAGAAGTCGAGCCCGTAGACGCTCTGTGTCGAACCGCTCACGACGGTCAGCGGCATGCCCGCCTCACCGGACTCCAGCACCGAGGTGAAGCCGACGTCCGCGATGGGGAGGTCACCGCTGAGCATGTTGCGGATGGTCGTTCCGCCGCCCTTGCTCGGGACGATGTCACCGATGGTCACACCGCGCTTCTCGAAGAATCCCTGGTCCTTCCCGACCAGCCAGGGGATCGAGTACAGCTCGGTGGCGTTGCTGACCGCGATGTCGAAGGAGGTCGCGGACGCCTCGTCACCGGCGCCTCCTCCGCAGGCGCTGAGTACCAGGGCCGCGGCACCCGTGCCGGCGGCCAGCGCGTACGTTCGCTTCATGGTCTACCTCCTGCGGTCGCGTCCTCGCGGTCCAGGAAGCCCTGGGCTTCGAGACGGTTGATCAGCCCGCCGCCCTCGACGAGTTCGACGACGAACGCGGGCAGGGGCTCGATGCGGTGCTCGGTACCGCGCGTCTCGTTGCGCAGCAGCCCGTCCACGGCGTCGATCCGCAGGACGTCACCCTCGCCGAGCAGCGTGCGCGCGTCCGGCACGGTGACGGCCGGCAGGCCGTAGTTGAGAGCGTTGCGGTGGAACAAGGAGTTGTACTGCTCCGCCACGAGGCACGAGATGCCCAGGTGGACGAGGAGTTCGGCACACGGGCGGCTCGAACCGAGGCCGAAGTTCTTCCCCGCGATCACGATGTCGCCCGGCTCGACGAGGTCGGGCCAACCGGGCCGGGTGGCGTGGAACATGTGCTGAGCCGCCTCGGGGACGGGCAGCTTCATGGCGAAGTTGGGGTACATGTCGTCGGTGTTGACCTCGTCGCCGAACACCCAGGCACGTCCGCGGACCGACAGGCGTGACGTCATGCCGCCACCTCCGCCGGCTGGTCCGGACCGGCGATGTAGCCGACCAGGGCCGACGCCGCGACCGTCGCGGGTGAGGCCATGTACACCTGGGCCTCGGTGCTGCCCATGCGGCCGCGGAAGTTGCGCGTGCTCGAGGTGACGCAGACCTCGCCGGGAGCGAGGACGCCCATGTGGTAGCCGAAGCACGCTCCGCACGTGGAGTTGGTGACCACGGCGCCCGCCTCCACGAGGGTGGCGACGTAGCCGCGCTTGACCGCCTCCAGGTACACCTGCTGGGAGGCCGGAGTGACGATCAGCCGTACGCCGGGGGCGACTTGGCGCCCCTGGACGATGCGTGCCGCGACCTCCAGGTCCGCGAGCTGCCCGTTGGCGCAGGATCCGATGAACGCCTGGTGGATGCGCGTGCGGTCCAGTCCGCCGAGCGGCACGGCGTTGTTGATGACGGTGCCCGGCAGAGCCACCATGGGCTCGATCGTCCCGAGGTCGATGGTCCGCACGTCGGCGTAGACCGCGTCCGGGTCGGGGTTGGCCGGGGTGTAGGACGCCCCGGGAGCCACCTGCGCGAGGAACTCCTCGGTGAGGGAGTCGAAGGGGAACAGCGTGAAGTCGGCGCCTATCTCGGCTCCCTGAGTCGCTATGGTCCGGCGGTCCGACAGGGGCAGAGACGCGAGACCGGGACCGCCGAATTCGAGCGCGTGGTCGGTGGCGTCGCCGTAGCGGCCCGAGATCGCCAGGAAGATGTCCTTGCCGTTGATGTGCGCCGGCTTGGTCCCGGTGAGCTCGTAGCGGATCGTGGGCGGCACGCGGTACCAGGTGCGACCGGTGCAGAGCATCTGGAGGATCTCGAGCGGACCCAGCCCGCGCGCGGCCGAGTTGAGCGCTCCGCCGGCGCAGGTGTGGGAGTCGGTGCAGCACACGACGGTGCCCGGGAGCACCAGCCCCTGCTCGGCGATGACCTGGTGGACGATGCCGTGACGCCCCACGTCGTAGAACCGGTCGATGCCGTGCTTGGAGACGAAGGCGCGGGCCTTCACTCCATGGTCGGCGTCGCGTGGCGTGGGCGCGGGCACCGCGTGGTCGAGGACCACCGCGATCTTGTCCGGGTCGTGGACCTCCCGGACGTGGGCGAGGCGGCTCTGAGCGAACTGGACGTCGATGACGACGGTCATGTCGACGTCGCACGTGACGATCTGTCCTGGTCGGACATCGGCGACTCCCGCCGCACGCCCCAGGATCCGCTCGATGATGGTGTCAGGCACGGGCCGACTCCTTGGGTGCGCGCCGGGCTGCCCATGCGTCGAGGCCGACGGCCTCGAACAGGGAGCGGGGCGAGGTGATGGGACCGGAGCTGAGGCTGCCTGCGGCGATGTCGGTCATGGCCCGCGTCATGGCGTCGAACGCGGCACCGACCGTCGCGCCGGGCAGGATGGCGCCGGCGTAGCCGAACTCCTGGAGCTGTTCCCGCGACACCTCGGGCGACTTTCCGCCGGGCACGACATTGAAGATGACAGGGACATCGATCGCGGTCGGGATCGCCGCCACCTGCTCCAGGGTCTGCGGCGCCTCTACGAAGATCACGTCGGCGCCGGCCGCGGCGTACCGCTTCGCCCGGGTGATCGCGGCGTCGAAGCCCTCGACCGCGATCGCGTCGGTGCGCGCCACGATCAGCGCTCCCCGGCGTCGCGCGGCGAGTGCCGCCCCGATCTTGAGCACGAACTCGTCGGCGCTGATGAGGGCCTTGTCGTCGAGGTGGCCGCACCGCTTGGGGAAGACCTGGTCCTCGAGCTGCACGGCCGCCGCGCCGGCGTCTTCGTAGGTCCGTACCGTGCGGAAGGTGTTGGTCTCGTCCCCGAACCCGGTGTCGGCATCGGCGATGACCGGAACGTCCAGCTGCCGCCGGACGACGGAGATCGCACGGGCGATCTCGGTGACGGTGGTCAGCCCGATGTCGGGCAGCCCTTCGCCCGCGGAGACGGCCGCGCCGGAGAGGTAGGCCGCCTCGGCACCGGCCCGCGAGGCGACGGCGGCCGACAGACCGTCGTACACGCCGGGCGCGACGACGAGCCGGTCGCGCCGCAGGAGGTCGGTGAGTGTCCGCGCGTCAGACATCGGCGGGCTCCTCGACCGGGACGTGCCCCATCCGGACGGCGATGGCACGCGCTGTGGCGGTCACGATCGGACCGACCCGCTCGGCCTCCGCGCGGTCGAGCCGGACCGACGGACCGCCGATCGCCAGAGTCGCCTGCGGCAGGCCACCGAAACCCGGTACCGGGGCGGCGACGGAGTTGAGGCCGAGCTCGCGCTCGCCTTCGGTGTAGGCCCAGCCGCGTTCGCGCACCTCTTCCAGCTCGCGATCGAGCTCCGTCCGGGCGGCGGCCGTCGCGTGGCGCTCCGGTCCGGCCTGCCTCGCGGCGACAAGGGCGTCCTCGTCGAACGCCATGAAGCACTTTCCGGCCGCACCCGCGTCGAGCGGGAGAACCTGACCGACGTAACCCCGGTAGATCACGGAGTGGTAGGACGACGCCGACTCCACGAGCACACGCGTGGCTCCCTGGCGCACATAGAGGCCGGCGCTTTCCCCCGTCACGTCCCGCAGCTGCTCGACGAACGGCCGCGCGACACCGAGCAGGCTCGACCCGGAGCGCGCGGGGGCGCTCCAGACCAGGACCCGCAGACCGACTCGGTAGGAATCCTCTTCCCGGACCAGGAGCCCCTCCTGCAGCAGTGTGGAGACGATGCGAGCGACCGTGGTCGCCGGCAGTCCCGTGCGACTGCGGATGTCTCCTATCCCCAGGCGAGGCTCGGCCTCGGTGAAGCAGTCCAATACCTCGCATGCACGCCCAAGCACGCGCACTCCGGGCTCCGCCATCGATGCCTCCAAAAACCGTTGTGCGGTTCGTAAAACCGTAGAGCGGTTTGACAGTAGGCAGACACCCCAAGCGCGTCAAGGCTCCCGACGCGGCCGATTCACGCGCGAGAGGTCCGGTTTGCCACGATTCACCGAGGCTTGGAACGCCGGCACCGGGACTGGGAGCATGCCTTCCACGCGGAGAAGGACCGGGTCACGGAGTCGGGCGACGCGCTGCCCGCGGTACGGGGCACAGCCGGCCCGGAAGGCGCGGCCGAGCCGGTCGCGCGCGGCGGCGGCCCTGCGAGAGCCCGCGCCGAGGGCCGGTGCCGCTTACGACCCCGCCGGGGCGCGAGGCGCTGGGGGCTCCGCAAGGTCCCGCCGGTTCCCGGCGGCGCCTGCTCCGACGATCACGGGCGGCGCGGCGGACGGCAGCGTCTGAGGCATGACGATGGGCGGCACGGCGCAGGAGGCGCCCAGCGCACTTCGAGGGGGGCCATCTCCGTGAGCGCGAACGCGAGATCACCTGTTGCTGTGGGATCGGCTACCGGTGCCGTGCGATCGACTACCGGACGTCCCGGGCCGGCGCGGGTGCGCGACTTGCCGCGACGTCCATGGCGCTTACGAGGTCGCACCCCTGACGCCGCCCGGCGCCTGCCCTGCCTCGTCGCCGCCGTAGCCGAGGCGACGGGACAGGGCGTGGGCCGACGAGGCGACCAGCGGGCCGTACTTCTCGGCCGCCGCCCGGTCGAGCCGGAAAGAGGGGCCGCCGACCGCGATGGCCGCCACGACCGTGCCGGACGCGTCGAACACGGGTGCGGCCAGCGAGTTGAGACCCGCCTCGCGCTCCTCCTCGGTCAGCAGCCAGCCGTGCGTCCTCACGAACTCGAGCTGCTGCTCCAGCACGGCCCGCGACTCGCCAGGCGCCTGGTCGGCGGTCTCGATCAGGACCGCGTTGAGCACCCGCTCGTCATGGGCGATGAAGACCTTGCCGGCCGCGCCCAGATGCATGGGCATGAGCTGTCCGACGTCGCTGCGGTAGATCACCGACCGCGAACTGAGCTTGACGATGACCGCCACCCGCGTGGTGCCGCGCCGGATGTAGACCCCGGCCGTCTCACCGATCGCGTCTCGCAGGTGGGCGGCCACGGGATCGGCGGCGACGAGGAGGTCCGAGCCGGCCGACGCGGCCGATGCCCAGCCGAGCACACGCAGGCCCACGCAGTACTCGTCTCCCGTCTTCTGCAGCACGTCGCTGGCCACGAGTGTGCGGACCAGCCGGGCGACCGTCGAGTTGGGCATACCGGTCAGGCGTCGCAGATCACTCAGCGACAGTCGGGTGCTGTCCGGCGTGAAGCAGTCGAGGACACGAACCGCCTTCTCCATGACGAGGATCGAGGGCTGGCCGTCTGACATCGGTCTGCTTCCCATCTCGGTGGCGGCGAAGCTCCTGCGCTCGACGCTCGTTTGAGGATTCCCCTGGTGCTCGCTCTTGGCGACGCGTCAGGCCACTCGACTGCTCTACGCGCGTCACGGCTCAGTGACGGCTGGCGCCCTTCCCCCACCGCGTGACCGGCCAAGAGCTACGAGCCGGCCGGCGGAGGACGACCCGCGGGATGTCGACGCACCGCGCCTCCCCTCAACCACGATGTGGCATCGCGTGTCACGACACGGTAGAAAGTAGAGGCCGCTCTTTGACTAGTCAAATCACGTACGGGGAAGTCGCTGAAGCTCTCCCATCCGTGCCGCGGGACGTACGAGGCTCACACCACGAGTGACAGGGGACAGGACAGTCCGGTACGTCGGTGCCCGGCGAACGTGACAGGCGGCGCCGTGTCCGTCAGGTGCCGCGTGGGGCGGTCGGCAAGGGCCGCATGACCACTTGGCCCCGCGGGGCGCCGCCGCGGCGCGCAGGAGCCCCGGGCCCGGATCGTCCGTTGCCGTGATCGAATGTCACACGCCGGCAGCCGGGCAGCTCAGCCCGTCATCACCCTGCGCCAGATCTCGGAGATGGTCGTGCTCGCCCGGCCCAGATCCCCATGCGCAGCGCAAGCGGCACGGTAGAAGGTGCGTTCGGTCATCCAGCACAGGGCGGACGCCAACTCGGACGCACTGTCCGGTCCGTCGCCGTCGGGAACGCCGGCGTTTCTCAGCACCTGTGTCATGGTGAGCGCGAACCGTTCCACCGTTTCGTCCCACGCGGCTCCGACGACGGGATGCAGCGCCGAGTAGTCCACGGCGGCGCGCATGACGGTGCCGTGGTCCCGCCATACCTCCTCGGTCGCGCGGACGGCCCGCTCCATGGCCACCACGGGAGGGACGGAATCATCCCGGGTCGTGGCATCGGCGTGCGCCCGGATGGTGCGCATGGTCCGTTCGACGAGGGCCGCCAGTACCTCGTGCTTGTTGCCGAAATAGAAGTACAGGGAACCTCGGGAGATCCCCGCCTTCTGGGCGATCGCCTCCACGGTCAGGTTCTCCGGACTCGTGTGTGCGAGCAGTTCCTCGGCGGCGTCCAGGAGAGCCCGCTCACGCAGATCTCCCTTGCTGGGGGCGGCACTGCGCCTTCCCACGGTCATCTCCCCTGTATTCCCTGTCCGGTTCTCCCCGCACTCTACTTCCCCGAGGGGTGGCACCTCCTGAGCGGTGCTCATCGCGGGGACGGAGGCTCGCCGCGATGGATGTCCGGTGAGGCGTCACCGACGGTCCAGGCCGAGCCGGCGGAGCGACCCGGATCAGACCAGGCGGGCGGTACGCAGCCAGATCTCCAGACAGGTGGCGGACGCCCGCTCGAGTTCGTCGTCACCGGTGAGGGAGGCATGGTAGAAGGTTCGCTCGATCATCCAGCACAGGGCTCTGGCGAGGGATCCGGCAGCGTCCGGACCCTCCCCTCCGGGCAGCCCCGCCCGGCGCAGGATGCGAACGATCGCCTCGATGAACACTTCGGCGGTGTGGCTCCACAGCGCCCCGATCTCCGGCACGGACCGGTTGAGGTCGGTGGCGGCCCGCATGACCACGCCGTGCTCCTGCCACAGGGCTCTGGTGCGTGACATCACGGTCTCGATGGCCTCGCGCGGCTCGGCGGGATCGTGTGCGGCGTCCTGCGACTTCTGCTGCAACGCGGCGACGGTACGGGCGACGAGCCCGCCCACCACGTCCTGTTTGGAACGGAAGTAGAAGTAGAGCGAGCCACGGGAGATGCCGGCGCCTTCCGCGATGCCGGCGACCGTCATCGCCTCGAAACCGACCTCGCCCAGCAGTACTTCCGCCGTGTCGAGGATGGCTCCTTCCCTGACATCACCCTTGCGCGGCGTGTCCGGCCGCCGCCGCCCCTCAGCGGACCGTGCCGCCATCCATGCTCCTTGTACGTGGTCCGTGCAACGGGCACCCGGGGGCGGCGGCCCGGCTCCTGCGGCCGCCGCCCCCGGATCACCGCGGGCTGTCGTCGACATGGTCGAAACGCGCCCGGTCGGCGAATCAGCTGTTCGCGATCTGGGCTCCGTCGGAGAAGTCCGTGGTCCGCGAAAGCTCCTGCCAGGTGCGGATGTCGTCGTCCACCGCCTGCCTGCCCTGCCCGATGAGACGCAGGGCGTCGGAGCCCAGGACCAGGTGGCCGGGGGGCGCGGGCACCTCGAGGATGCGCAGCAGCGCTTCGGCGGCCTTCTGCGGATTGCCCAACTGGTTGCCGCTGGCCTTGAGCCGTGCCTCGCGGATCGGGTCGAAGACCTTGTCGTAGTCCGGGATCGACCGCTCCGCCCGCGCCATCGAGCGGCCGGCCCAGTCCGTGCGGAACGAGCCCGGCTCGATGGCCGTGACGTGGATTCCGAAGGCCGCCACCTCCTTGCGGATGCTGTCGAGCATGCCCTCCAGGGCGAACTTGCTGCCGCAGTAGGCGGACATGCCGGGCACGGCCATGAGGCCGCCCATCGAGGTCACCGCCATCAGGTGACCCGAGCGCCGGGGCCGCATGTGGCGCAGGGCCGCCTGAAGGGTGGCGGCGGCACCGAACACGTTGGTCTCGAACTGAGCGCGGACGGCTGCGAGGGGGGTCTCCTCGAACACGCCCTCCAAGCCGTAGCCGGCGTTGGCGATGACGACGTCCAGCGGGCCGACGGTCGACTCGATGCCGTCGATCACGGTGGCGACGGCATCGTCGTCCGTGACGTCGAGGAGGCGCGCGTGCGCCCTGCCCGGTGCGAGTGCCTCGAACACGGCGATGTCGTCTTCACCGCGAACGGTTCCGACGACGGTGTGCCCGGCTTCCAGGGCTCCCGCGGCGAACGCCCGGCCGAGTCCACTGCTCACGCCGGTGATCAAAAAGGTCTTCATGACCGGTCACATCCTTCGGGTCGCGGCGGCGTGCCGCCATGACGGTTGGCGTCAGCCATCGAATCTACACCATGTTGACTTTTTTCAACGTCGCGCAGATTCACTCGCCACCGTTCACGGAGGCAAAAATCTGCACACCGTCTGAAAAAATCGACGCAATGTAGAATGAAACCGCCGTGGCAGCGGGCCTTACCCGTGGAGGGACGGCAGACGAGCTCAGAGCTGGGTTTCGCCGCCGTCCACGGCCAGCTCGATGCCGGTGGTGTACGTGGCATCGAAAGCGAGGAACGCGGCCGCCTTGGCGAACTCTTCGACGGTGCCGTAGCGCTTCATGGGGTTGCTCGCGGTCCGCTCCGCCCTGAACCGGTCGGCGGCCTCTTCGGACAAGTTCATCGTTTCCAGAATCCCCGAGTCGATGGGACCCGGGCTGATCGCATTGACACGGATTCCCCGCGGCAGCAGTTCGCGGGAGAAGGTGCGGGCCATCGAGCGCAGCGCCGCCTTGCCGGCCGCGTAGACGCTGGTGTCGACCATGCCGATGACGTTCGCGATCGAGGTGGTGAGGACGATGCCGGCGTTCGCGCTCAGCAGCGGGGCGAGCTTCTGCACAGTGAAGAAGGCGCCCTTGACGTTGATCGCGAACAGCTCGTCGTACGCGTCCTCGGTCGTCGACTCGAGGGGCGTGAGGGGTGAGATGCCGGCGTTGACGAGCAAAGCCTCGATCGAGCCGAGCTCGCTCCTCACACGGTCGGCGAGCATATCCAGGTCGGACAGTGCGGCCACATCCGCCCGGACGGCCACCGCATTCTCGCCGAGCCGCTCGCGTGCCGCGTCGAGCTTGGCCTGGGAGCGGCCGGTGATCACCACGCGGGCTCCGCCTTCCACCAGCAGCTCCGCCAGCGCGAGCCCCATGCCGCTGCTGCCACCCGTGATCACCACATTCTTGTCGCTGTACTCACCCATACCGGGGTTGCTCCGTTCCGTCATCAAAGACATGTCGATATTTCTGGATGTCACCGTTCATGAAGCGAATCAGCCGAGGGTTTCGATCTTCATGTCGCCCGCGGTGACCGTGCGGATGTGATCGCTGGCGAGCAGGTCGTGCGGATTGCCGAGGCCGACGGCGCTGACCTCGTCGAGGCGGGCCAGCTGGGAAGGAGTGAGGTCGACCTGCAGGGCACCCAGGTTGTCCTCCAGTTGCGCGATGGTGCGGGCGCCGATGATGGGTGCCGTCACGCCCGGGGCGTTCAGGGTCCAGGCCAGTGCGACCTGGGCGGGTGTGTGGCCCAGCTCCGAGGCCACCTCCTTCACCACATCGGCAATGGCGAGGTTGCGGTCGGTGACCCATCCCAGGGCGACGTTGAGGCTCTTGCGGTTACTGGCGGTTTCGCCGACAACGGAGCCCGCCGGGTTCTGGTCCTCCCGGCTGTACTTGCCGGTGAGCACCCCGCCGCCCAACGGGGAGAAGGGGACCACGCCGAGTCCCATCTCGCGTGCCATCGGGATCAGGTCACGCTCCGCGGTGCGTTCGATGAGGCTGTACTCGGTCTCCAGAGCGACCAGTGGCGACCAGCCGCGCAGGTCGGCGATCGCCTGCATGCGCGACACCTGCCAGGCCGGGGCGCTGGAGACCGCCACGTACAGCACCTTGCCCTGCCTCACCAGATCGTCCAGGCCCCGCAGGATCTCCTCCACCGGCGTCCTGAAGTCCCATACGTTCACGTAGAGCAGATCGATGTAGCCGGTGTTCAGCTGCCGCAGACTGGCCTCCACCGACGCCAGCATGCTCTTGCGGTGGGTACCCCCGGAATTCGGATCACCGGGCCGGCGCAGCGTCGAGTACTTCGTCGCCAGAACCATCTTGTCGCGGTTGGTGCCGGCGAATTCGCCGAGCAGGCGCTCGGAGCTGCCGTTGGTGTAGGTGCTGGCGGTGTCGAAGAAGTTGCCGCCGAGCTCGGTGTAGCGGTCGAAGAGCCTGCGCGCCTCGTCCCGCTCGGCCCCCCAGCCCCATTCGGTGCCGAAGGTCGCCGTGCCCAGCGCCAGCGGTGAGACCCGGAGTCCGGAACGGCCCAGCAGCCGGTAAGTGTCGAGAGTGAGTGCCATCGTGTTCTCCTGTGAGGTGTGGTTCGTGGCGTTCGAGAGGTACTGATCGGTGGTCGGCTCGCCCGGGTTTCAGGCGCCGAGACCGTAGCCGCCGGCCACGGTGACGTCCTGGCCGGTGATGTAGCCGGCGGCGTCCGAGGCGAGGAAGGCGACTGCTTCCGCGACCTCCTGGCTGGATCCGAAGCGCTCGAAGGGGATCTTCGAACGCATGGCGTCCCGGCCGCTCTCGGGCACCCCCAGCTTGTTGAGCAGCGGGGTGTCGGTGGCCCCGGGACTCACGGCGTTGACGCGAATCCTGCGCGGGGCCAGTTCGAGCGCGAGCGAGGGCAGCATGGCCAGCAACGCGCCGCGTGTCGCCGCCCCCACCGTGGCGCCAGGGGTGCCGCGACGGGCTCCGATGCCGACGGTCAGCACGATCGAGCCGCCGTCGTTCATGAGGGGAAGGGCCTTTTGGAGGGTGAAGTACTGGCCCTTGAAGTTGAGGTCGGCGTGCTCGTCGAACGATTCCTCCGTCACCTCGGCAACCGGTGCCGGACGGAAGATCCCGGCGTTGAGGAAGAGCAGGTCCAGCGATCCGAACCGCGCGGACACCGCTGACATCAGGGCGTCGGTGTCGGAGAGCACGCGCCCGTCGGATCGGACGACGAGCACGTCGTCGGGGAGCTCGGATCCTGCTCGTGCGAGGGAGTCGGGATTCTGTCCGGTGACCGCGACCTGGTAGCCGCGGGCGTGCAGCAGCTCGGCCGTCGCTCTGCCGATCCCGGTCGTTCCCCCGGTGATGAGAGCTGCGGGCATGGCAAACCTTTCGTCGCTGAAGCGATGGGTGAGACCACCCGTAATCGGGGACCTCCCCGGTTGCGCCCACCGTACACTGAACCGGGGATATCCCCGAATCGTTCCCGAGTCTCATCCGACACTCACGATCGCGAAGGTCATGACACCTCCACGCAACACCCTGCGCGCCGACGCGCAGCGCAACCGCGACCAGCTGATCGCCACGGCCGCCGAAGCCTTCGCGTCCGGACGGGCGATCTCGCTGGACGCGATCGCCAAACGCGCGGGCGTGGGGAACGCCACCCTGTACCGGCACTTCCCCACCCGAGAGGATCTGGTCGAGGAGGTCTACCGGGACCAGATCCGGCCCTTGCGCGAAGACGCGCGCACCCTGCTGGCTACCGAGCCGCCCGCGCGGGCCCTCCACGCGTGGATGCTCCGATTCGCCGAGTGGGCCGGTGAACGACGCGGCATCTGCGAGGCCCTGGTCGCCATGAGCGCTTCCGGCCGCTTCGGCACCGGACCGGTCTGCGACGAGGTCCAGCAGGTCCTGGCGATGGTGCTCGAGGCCGGCGCCACAGCAGGAGAACTGCGCACCGACATCGACCCGGTCGAGGTGGGCGGCATCCTGGCCGGTCTGCTCTCCGTGGCCGGCGCACCCGAGCAGCGCCCCCAGCTGAACCGAATGCTGGACGTCGTCGTCGACGGACTCAGGACCCGCTGAGCGATACGCCGGCGGTTCGGCGAGGCGTCGGCCCATGCCGGACGGCACGGCTGCGGCCGCGGCGGTCGTGGCGCCCCGTCATCTCCCGCAGCGAGACGTCCGGCCGCCACAGGGCCACGATCCGTGTCGTACGCCGCGACCATGATCCAGCCGTCCTTGGTGGGGAAGGCCTCGTTCGGCGCCGTGCAAGGGCCGCGCTCCCGTTCCTCTCGGCGTCGCGGCCGGTCGCGGGGTAGGACGCGTATCCGATCCGCTGCGGCATCGGCGTCGCGTCGAAGAGGCTGACGTCCAGATGCCGTCCGCCTCCGCCGTCGCGTGCCTGGTGCGGGGCGCCGAGCAGGAGTCGTGGCCGGGTATCCGGTGCCCATGTCCGCTGCGGGGATGTGTATTCCTGGGCCCCGGCGCCGGTTCCCCCGGGGAACTCATGAGAATGACTCCGTTCGCACCGGGGCGGTCCTTGAGACTCCTGATCGCCCGGACGCGGAGACAGGGCAGCAGGCCACCTCCGGATTTCCACTCCGTAAACGGATTCGTCATCGAGTCGGAGATTCGCATGACACCTGGGCGGAAGGTTTCCACGACCACATCAGCCCTCTGCATCATTCCGCGGACCGCCCCGACGCCGGCATCGGTTCTCAGGTCCACGGCGCGACCTTTCCTGTTCCGGAGCTCCGCACTCCCGAAGCCGGATTCGCCAAGGCCATGGACCGGTTGCGGTCCCCTCTCCTCAACGGGATGGCACGCGGTGGTACCCCGCGCGTCGCGGGCGTCCTCGCTGACGATATCCGGGCCCGCGAGGCGGTGGTCGGCGACGCGGCATCGCCGACCGGGCCGGCCGGCGATCCGTTGCACCGGTCTGTGCCGTCACGTCATCGCCCCGGAACGACCTGATGCCGTCGGCAGCCCCGCAAGAGCCCCTCGATCACGACCCGAAGCCTTTCGAAGCGACCTTCCCTGACATTGGGATAGCCTAATTCCGTGGCTCAGAAAATTGTGACCGTATACACCGATGACCTTACCGGTGCGGAATCGGAAGAGGCCGGTACACACACGTTTTCCCTGAACGGCGTGTACTACGAGATCGACCTCACTCCGGAGAATTACGACAAACTGGACGCCGCACTGCGGCCGTTCATCGAGAGCGGCCGAAAGCAGGGTCGCACGAAGGGGGCCCCACGGGTTCACAAGGGCGCGGCGCAGGGCCCCAGCGCCGAAGAGGTACGAGCATGGGCGCGCGAGAACGGCTTTGCGGTGAACGACCGGGGCCGCGTCCCCCGGGAGGTCCGTGAGGCGTACGACGCCGCGCACTGAACCGCGCTCCGGCACCTACGGCCCTCCCCACAGACCAGATGGCCGGGCCGGTCTGTTCACGGGCGCGAGCACACGGCGGAGTCGGCCCATCGCCTCCCCCGCATGCCGAGCGTGCGGGGCCGCCTCCTTCGCCGGCGGTCCGTGCGAGATCCAACGCCCCGCCGCAACGCCGACTCCGCTCCACCGCCACCCTCGCCAAACCGGCTCGGACGCGGTCATGTCCGGACTATGGCCAACGCGCCCCCGAGCCCGTAGAGTGAACGCTACATACACGCACATCCACGGCGCATACGCAGCACCGCGCCGCCGGTGATGTCGCCGACCTGGTCGCCGCAGTCAACTCGACGCATTCTCTTTCGACTGCCGGGAACAGCGACCCGACATACGATCCGTCAAAGGAGACTGCAGTGCCGGCCTCATCCGACGACGACGTCGACACCGACGCGCGTCCCGTTCTCCTACTGCTCCATGGAGGCGGGCCGGGTGTCGACGCCGAGAGCAACTGGGCGAGTGTACGCCCCCGCCTCTCGGCCAGGTTCCGCTGCCTGGCCCCGGATCTCCTCGGGTTCGGCACGCGGATCACCGGCGCGACCGGGATCGAGGGTCCACGGGCCTGGGCGCTGGCCCGGGCCCGGCAGGTACTGGACCTGCTCGATAGCGAAAGCCTGGATCGCGTGCACCTCGTCGGCAACTCGGCCGCGGGCGGGGCTGCGGCGCTCGCCCTGTTGTCCATGGCGCCTGACCGGGTGGAACGCGCCGTGGTCATGGGGGGAGCGGGAACCGGACCCCTGCCCCCGTCCGTTCCGTTCTACGACGATCCGACCGAAGAGTCCATGCGGGCCACCCTGGGCCGCCTGGTCGCCGACGAAAGCGTTCACGGCGCACTCCTCGACGAGCTCGCCGGCATCCGGCTGCGGCAAGCCCTGCGTCCCGGAGCGGAGCCGGCGTTCCGGTCGATGTTCGCCGGTGCGGCCGGGGTCCCGCCCATCGATCTGGCGACGATCGCCACTCCGGTTCTCGCCCTGCACGGCGAGTGCGACCGGGTCTCGCCGGTGGAGGTCTCCGAGCTCCTCGTCGACTCCCTGCCGAACGCCCGCCTGAACGTGGTGGCGGGATCCGGACACTGGATTCACGTCGACCGGCCGGACGAATTCTGCAGCCTGGTAGGAGAGTTCCTGAGCTCATGACGAAGTCGATCAGCAGCAGTGAGGACCACGTCGAGGTACTGATCGTCGGCGCCGGCCCCGCCGGCCTGACCCTCGCCATCGACCTGGCCCGGCGCGGCGTGGCGTGTCACGTGGTGGAGGCGACGGAGGAACGGGGCATCAACCCCCGGTGCAACACCACGTCCGCGCGCTCGATGGAGATCTTCCGCCGACTCGGTGTGGCGGACGACATCCGGCGGGCCGGGCTCCCCCAGGACTACCCCACCTCGATCCACTACCGGACGACGCTGAGCGGTGAGGAGATCTTCCGTATCGACCTGCCCACGGCCGGCGAGGTGCTGGCCGGGGCGGGCAAGGACGACTGGCCGACCCCGGAGCCACAGCACCGGATCTCCCAGCTCTTCCTCGAGCCGATCCTGGAAGAACACGCGAGCAGGCTTCCCGGGCTGACCCTCGAACGGGGCAGCCGGCTGGTCGAGTTCCACCAACACGACGATCACGTCGAGGCCGTCGTGGAGACGGCCGGGGCACGCCGCACCCTGCGCTGCGCGTACCTGGTCGGCTGCGACGGCGCTCACAGCACCGTCCGCCGCCGGCTGGGCATCCGCTACGAGGGAGTGGACGCGATCCAGAAGTTCGTGTCGACCTTCCTGCGCTCGCCCGAGCTCGGTCGGCTGGCCGCACGGGACAAGGCGTGGACGTATTGGACCTACGGTCGGCGGATCGCCTCGCTGATCGCCATCGACGGTGACGCACTGTGGCTCCACCACGTGGCCTTCTCCCCCGACCACGACACCGAGGCCGAGGAACCGGAGGAGCTGCTGCGTGAGGCGCTGGGGGAGTCCGTCGAGCACGAGGTGCTCGGAGTGGTGCGCTGGACGGGGCGCAGGCTGGTCGCCCAGCGGTATCGCACCGGGCGGGTGTTCCTGGCCGGGGACGCCGCCCACCTCTGGATCCCCGTCGGGGGATTCGGCATGAACGCAGGTATCCAGGACGCGGCGACGCTCGGCTGGATGCTGGCGGCGGTCCACCACGGATGGGCGTCGCCGGACGTACTGGACGCGTACGAGCTGGAGCGCAAGCCGGTGGGCGAGCAGTTCGCCGGTGCGGTGGGGTCGGCGGCGAACAAGGCGTTCGCGGAGTTCTCGCCGGACATCCACCTGCCCGGCCCGGACGGCGAGCGGGCCCGTGCGGAGTTCGCCGAGCGGCTCGCGGCGTCGGAGCCGCAGCGCTATTCACCGGACGGATTCAGCTTCGGTTACCACTACGCGGGCTCGCCCCTCGTGGTCGGAGGCGAGGAGCAGGCCCCGATCAGCATGGGCGGCCGTGTGCAGCGAGCGCAGCCGGGGTTCCGGTTGCCGCACGTGTGGCTCCACGACGACCGGTCCGTGCTCGACGTACTCGGCCCCGGCTTCACCCTTATGCGGACGGACCCGGGCGTCGAGGTGGAGTCATGGACCGTGGCGGCTCGCGACCTCGGGATTCCCCTGACCGTGGTCGACCTGCCCGGACGGTGGCCGGACCGCTACCCGGCCGAGCTGCTGCTCGTGCGTCCGGACCAGCACGTGGCCTGGATGGGCGGGGCGGGCGCTCGTGCCGACGAGCTCCTGCAGACAGTCACCGGGCGGGTCGCCGCCCACCAGCGGTAGAGATCATCAGGAGAGGGCAACATGTCATACGCATTGGGCATCGACGTGGGCGGCACGTTCACCGACGCGGTCGCCTCGGACGGTGCCGGCCGTATCGTGTCGGCCAAGACGCCGACGACCCCGCCGCACCGGGAGGTCGGCGTCATGCGGGCGATCGAGGACATCGCCGGTGAGCTGGGCATCGGCGTCGGCGAACTGCTGTCGCAGACGGACTACATCGCGCATGGAACGACCGCGTCGATCAACGCCCTCGTCCAGGGCCAGGTGGCCGATGTGGGGCTCATCGCCACCAAGGGCCACCGGGACGCGATCTACATCATGAACGCGGAGGGGCGCACGCTCGGCCGGTCGGCCCACGAGATCCAGGACACCCTCCGGCAGCGCAAGCCCGCGCCGTTGATCCCGAAGTACCGGGCGCTCGAGGTCACCGAGCGGATCGACCACGCCGGTAAGGTGCTGGTCCCCCTGGACGAGGACGAGGTGCGCAGCGTTGCCCGGTCCCTCGTGGAGCAGGGCGTCGAGGCGATCGCGGTCTGCCTGCTGTGGTCGTTCAAGAACGGGGTCCACGAGGAGCGCGTCCGTGAACTGATCCACGAGATCGCCCCGGACATGTACGTCACGCTCTCGTCCGAGGTCAGTCCGCGCATCCGCGAGTTCTCACGGACCTCCACGACCGTCATGAACGCCCAGGTGGGCCCGCGTCTGCGCACGTATCTGCTCCCTCTGCAGAAGCAGTTGGAGGAGGGCGGTCTGAAGGGGCCGCTGCTGGTCATGCAGAGCGAGGGCGGGACCATCACGGCGGACCGGGCACCCGAGCACGCCATCACCACCGTCGGTTCCGTCCTGTCCGGTGGTGTCATCGGCGGCATGCGCCTGGCCGAGCAGCTGGGACACCGCAACGTGATCACCACCGACGTCGGCGGCACGACCTTCCTGGCGGGTCTGATCGTCGACGGCGAGCCGGTGATGGCGCCGGGTTCCATCGTGAACCAGTTCCCGATCAACGCGGCCACCATCCGCGTGCACACGATCGGCTCGGGTGGCGGCGCGCTCGCCTCCGTGGACGACGGCGGAAACCTGCGGCTCGGCCCGCAGAGCGCCGAAGCCGTCCCCGGCCCAGCCTGCTACGGCAACGGCGGCACCCGTCCCACCAACACCGACGCCAACCTCGTGCTCGGCATCCTCAGCCCGCGCGGACTGCTCGGCGGCAGGAAGCCCCTCAGGATGGACCTGGCGCGCGAGGCGATTCGTGAGCACATCGCCGAACCGCTCGGCCTCACCGTCGAGGAAGCCGCCATCGCCATCCACGAGGTGCAGAACGCGCAGGCGGGAGACCTCCTGCGCCGGGCGGTCGTCCAGGCGGGCTACGACCCCCGTGACTTCGTCGCCTACGCCTTCGGCGGTGCCGGCCCCGCGCACTGCGCCGGATACTGCCAGGACCTGGGCGTGGGCGAGGTCGTCGTCCCCCTCGGGCCCGTCGCCTCCGCCTTCTCGGCCTACGGACTCGCCGCGTCGGACGTCTCCATGAGTGCCGAACTCTCCGACCCGTCGTCCTTCCCGGTCGACCACACGGTGCTCGAATCGCACTACGCCCGTCTGGAAGCCGATCTGCAGCGCGCGCTCGACCGGCAGAAGGTGAAGTTCCAGAACGTGACACTGCAGCGGGAGATCGACCTGCGCTACTCGATGCAGGTCACCGAGCTGTCGACGACCGTCCCGGACACGGAGTTCACCGAGCACACCGGTGCCGAGATCCTGCAGCGCTTCGAGGACCAGTACGAGCGCATCAACGGCAGCGGCGCCGGCTACCGCGAGGCCGGCGTACAGGCGATCACCTATCGCGTGCGGGCCAAGGCCGGCCTCGGCTTCCCGGTCGCGCTGCCCGCCGCTCCCGAGGCCGACGGCCCGGACCCGGCGGAAGCCCTGATCGGCGAGCGCCATGTCTGCCTCGACTCACAGATCGGCTACGTGCCGACCCCCGTATACGACTACGCCCGGCTACGGGCCGGCCACGAGCTCGTCGGGCCGGCGATCGTCGATGTTCCGACCACCGTGGTGGTGGTTCCCGCCGGTGTCACCGGCCGTGTCGACGGTCTCGGCAACCTCGTGCTGCGCTACCAGTGAGGACAGCTTCCATGACATCCAAGATCCCCGGGGCGGACGAGTTCACCAGTCGCCCACTGCCACGCGAGGAGCTGCTCCGGCAGATCTCGCCTTCTCTCCCGCTGCACCTGATCGACGAGGACACGGCCGAACGGGTCGACGCCCTGACCTACGAAGTCGTGCGGCACCGCTTGTGGGCCATCACCCAGGAGATGGGGGAGACACTGCGGCGGATGTCGGGCTCCCACGTGGTCACCGAGTCCAACGACTTCAACTTCTCCATCTGCGACGAGCTCGGTGAGCAGGTCCAGGTCGGCGCCTACAACGTGGGCCTCATCGGGTCCATGGACCTGGCCATCGTCTGGACGCTGCGCAACCGCAGTGACAATCCGGGCATCGAAGAGGGCGACATGTTCCTCTGCAACGACCCGTGGATCGGCGGCGGCCTGCACCAGAACGACGCCGCGATCCTGGCTCCGATCTTCCACGACGGCAAGCTGTTCGGCTGGACGACCGCCATCGCCCATCAGGTCGACCTCGGCGGGCCGCGGCCGGGCTCCTTCAGCCCGTCGGCGCAGGACGTGTTCGGCGAGGCCGTCCCCACTCCCCCGCTCAAGGTCGTCCGGGGCGGGGTGCTGCAACGGGACGTGGCCGACGCCTGGGTCCGCAGGTCCCGCCTCCCCCACCTGGTGGGGCTCGATCTGCGTGCCAAGATCGCCGCCAACAAGAACGCGGCGGAGCAGATCCTGCGGCTCATCACCAAGTACGGCGCCGACACGGTCAAGGCCGTGATGCGCCGGATGATGGACGACGCCGAACGCCGGCTGCGGGCCAAACTCGCCGCCCTGCCGAACGGGACGTGGACGGCGGTCGGTTACCAGGAGCAGTCGGGGACCGGTGACCGTGACCTGCACGCCATCAAGGTCACGATGACCAAGGAAGCCGACCGGCTCGTCTTCGACTTCCGGGGAACGGCCGATCAGACCGGCATCATCAACTGCCCCTACCCGGGTCTGCGGGCCGGCATCGTCTTCACGATGCTCCCCCTGCTGGCCGGGAACATCCCGTGGGCGGCGGGCGGGCTGATGCGCTGCTTCGAGATCATCACCGAAGAGAACACCATCACCAATGCCTCGTTCCCCGCGGCCGTGGGCAAGGGTCCCTTCGGCCCGGCGTGGGGATCGGGCAACCTCGTCGCCGAGGTCATCGCCAAGATGCTGGACGCCGAGCCCGACCACCGCACCGACGTGCAGTCGATCTGCAACGGCACCACCGACCTCTGCGTGGTCTCCGGCGTCGATGTCCGCGGCGGCGGCAGCAAGGGCTTCGTGTCCCCCATCTTCGACGTCATGGCCGGCGGTTACGGAGCCCAGGTCCACCACGACGGCGTCGACACCGGCGGTCGTCTCATCATCCCCTCGGCTCGGGCCCCTGACGTGGAGATGACCGAGTACCTCTACCCCCTGGTCGCCCTGTGGCGACGGGAACAGACCGACTCCGGGGGCCCCGGACGGCAGCGCGGCGGGATGAGCGGCTCGGTCTGCTACGTACAGCATCCGGACCAGACCGGCACGATGTCACTGGTCGTCTCCGGCACCGGCAAGGTCGCCAACCAGAATGTCGGTCTGGCCGGAGGCTACCCCGGCAACTCCCAGCTCGACCTCGTGGTGCGCGGCATCGACGTGCCCCAGCTCGCCGGGGCGACGGTGATTCCGGCCGGCCTGGACGACATCGGCGGCGAGATCGAGGTGCTGCCCTGCGAAGGTGAGTCCACCCTCGGCGCGGGCGACGCGCTCTACCTCCACTGGCAGGCCGGCGGAGGATACGGCGACCCACTGCTGCGGCCGGCCGAATCCGTGCGCGAGGACGTACTGCAGGTTCGGGTGTCGCCGGACGCCGCACGGGACGTCTACGGCGTCGTGCTGCGCGAGGACGGCGAGGTGGACGCGAGCGCGACCGACGAGATCCGCGAGAAGCTGCGGTCGCGCCGTGCCTCCGGAGCCGGCCTGTCAGACGCCCGGCTCGCGCCGATCGGCACGCACGACCTGAGCGGGGCGCGCCGGCTCGACGACAACCTCGCCGTCCACGACTGGCCCGACGGCGGGA
The DNA here is from genome assembly GCF_043199595.1 of Streptomyces sp. NPDC048584. Lineage (NCBI taxonomy): Bacteria > Bacillati > Actinomycetota > Actinomycetes > Kitasatosporales > Streptomycetaceae > Streptomyces > Streptomyces sp. NPDC048584. The sequence continues at coordinate 169,438 of NZ_JBICWF010000007.1, read as the reverse complement.
CGGTGGTGTGCGTCCATTGCAGCACCGAGATCGGGCCGCTGGCCGAGGGCACCTTCGTCGAGGCGCTGGCCCGCCGCGAAGTGGCGCCGACCGAAGCGGGTCCGCACATCTGGCACGACCCGTCGGAGTACGTCGACGCCGAGATCGTCTTCCGGCAGTTGTGCTGTCCGGGCTGCCTGACAGCGGTCAACTCCCGGGTCGTACCCGTCGACCACCCGCTGCCGACCGACCACTACAGGGGCTGGGCGTGAAACCGCCCGTCGGAGGAGAGAGCATGAACGCGCACCACGATTCGCTGTTCATCGGGGGGCGTTGGGTGGCCCCCACGTCCGACGAGCGGATCACGGTCCTCGGTGCGAGCACGGAGGACGTGCTCGGCAGCGTCCCGCACGGCAGCGAGAAGGACATGGACGCGGCCGTGGCCGCCGCCCGTGCCGCCTTCGACGATCCGGACGGATGGGCCGCCTGGGAGCCGGCACGGCGGGCGGACGCCCTCTACCGCCTCGCCGACGCTCTCGAACGGCGGGTCAAGGACATCACACATGTCGTCAGCGCCCAGAACGGCATGACGATCCGGCTCTCCGAACAGGTGGAGGGCGCTCTCCCCGGCATCCTGCTGCGGTACTACGCCGACCTGGTCCGCGACGAGTCGGGGGAGACCGTTCGCGACGGCATGCTCGGTGCGCCCGTACACGTCCGCAGGGAACCCCTCGGCGTGGTGGCGGCGATCGTGCCCTGGAACGCACCGCAGCTCCTGTCCGCGACGAAGTACGCGCCCGGCCTGGCCGCGGGGTGCACCTTCGTGCTGAAGCCGTCACCGGAGACCGTGCTCGACTCGGTCCTCTTCGCGGAGGCGGTCGAGGAGGCGGAGCTGCCGCCCGGTGTCATCAACGTCGTTCCGGCGGGCCGTGAGGTCGGGGCCTACCTGGTCTCCCATCCCGGCGTCGACAAGGTGGCGTTCACCGGTTCCACCACGGCGGGTCGGCAGATCGCCGCGACCTGCGGCACCCTGCTGCGTCCGGTCACGCTGGAGCTCGGTGGCAAGTCGGCCGCGGTCATGCTCGACGACGTCGACCTCGGAACGGCGATGGCCGAGCCGTTCGTGCAGGCGACGCTGCTGGCGAACGGCCAGGCCTGCTTCGCCAGCACCCGCATCCTGGCCCCGCGAAGCCGGTACGACGAGATCGTGGAGGCGGTGGCGTCCCTGGTCGGCGGCCTGACCGTCGGGGACCCCCTGGACTCCGCCACGCAGGTCGGCCCGATGGCGAGCGCGCGTCAGCGCGAGCGGGTCGAGGGGTACATCGAGAAGGGCAGGGCGGAGGGCGCACGGCTGGTCGTGGGCGGCTCCCGACCCGCGGATCTCGACAAGGGCTACTACGTCGCGCCGACCGTCTTCGCCGATGTCGACAATGCCCAAGTCATCGCGCGCGAGGAGATCTTCGGGCCGGTGCTGTCCGTCATTCCCTACACCGACGAGGACGATGCCGTGCGTATCGCCAACGACTCCGAGTACGGCCTCGGTGGCACCGTATGGACGAATGACGAGGAGCGCGCCCTGCGGGTCGCCCGCCGGATGCACACCGGGACGGTCGGGGTGAACCACTACACGGTTGATCCGGCGGCCCCCTTCGGAGGGGTGAAGGCCAGTGGTCTAGGACGGGAGTTCGGCCCGGAGGCGCTGCTCAACTACCAGCAGACGAAGTCGATCTACCGGTAACCGGCGGGTGGCGGCACAGCCCTGACCTGTCGTCTGCCACTGCCACGGAGCTCCCGGCCACCGCACGCTGTCATGCGGTGGCCGGGAGCTTTTTGGTGGGCAGTGCGGTGACCGGGCCGCGGTGGGAACAACAGGGCCGGGGCATGACGGCCGGCGCACCGTGATCGGCATCAACCTTGTGGACGCTGTGTGAACACGCTACAAGCTGATCGTTATATGAGTAACATGCGGCATCAGCTGCCCGTTGCTGCTCGGAGCGAAATGCCCTCCCTTCCATTACCCCCGGATTGTCCGGTGCGTCCGCGTACCGTCCTCGGTGCGAGAACGTCACGTACAAACCCCTTGAGGACATGGGACTTCGGGAAGCGGGCCGCCTCCCATGGCGGCCGGACGGACGTGCCCCTCCCCTACCCGCGTCGCCACGTCGGCCTGTCCGGAGTGGGCGTCCCTCGTCGCCCGATGTCCGCAGGCAACTGGCTCTCACTCTCCGAGGACCCCTTATCCGTGACTTCGAACCCCGAAGCCGCCGTTGCGGTGCTGGGCGCCGCGACCGTGGTGGGTACCGTCGCCGTGGTGGCTCTGGCCAGATCCCGTGCGGCCCTCTCGCGTCGCTGTGCGGAACTCAGCGCGCAAACGGCCGAACAGAGTCAGGCACTGGCCGCGCTACAGGCCCGTGAGGCGGCGCAGTTCGAGGAACTGCGCCACCTCGTGAGCAGTCGGCTGCCGGCTGCAGCCCTGCACCTGATCAGTGATCACCATCCCGTTCCCGGTGCCCTGCTGGACGACGGCAGCGACTTCGCCGCCCAGATCCAGGCAGCGCATGACCTGTTCGTGGAGTCGCTGGTCGATGAGCGCGGTCGCATCGACGCCGCCGCCCGGGCCGCGCTGCGCGGTGCCTGCACGGCCATCCAGGCACAGAGTTTCCGGCTGCAGACGCTCGTGGACGACTTGCAGCGCGACTGTCGTGACCCGGAGGTTCTGCAGGAGTACTTCCGTATCGACCAGCTCAACGAGCGGGTCCTCCGCCTGGTGCAGAAGGCGGCCATCGTGAGCGGTTCCTGGCCTGGTCTGGTGCGGCCCGACACCCACCTCCCGGACGTCGTCGCGGGCGCCACGTCGCGTCTGCACGGATTCGAGCGGGTCCAGGTCCACACGAAACTGCCGGCCGGCGGGGTGGGCGTCGTCGGACGGGCCGCCGAACCGGTGGCAGTGGCCTGTGCCGAGTTGATGGCGAACGCGCTGGAGTCGTCGCGGGGCGATCTGGCGGTCGAGGTCACCCTGCTCCAGACGGACAACGGCAGCGTCTGCGTCCAGATCGACGACGCGGGCAAGGGCATGACCCGCGAGGCCGTGGCGCGCGGCACCCGGCTGGTGGCGGGTGACAATGCCGGCAACCTGCTGATCACCGAGCTGGGCGACCCTCCGGCTCTGGGTTTCGCGGCCATCGGACAGTTGGTCGCCGACCACGGTTTCCACGTATCGGTGGACCAGGTCTCACCCTACGGCGGAGTCCGTGCGGTACTGGCGGTCCCGAAGCATCTGCTGACCACGATCGACGAGACGGCGGAACCGCCGTCGGCGATGGCGGCCATGCCGACCCCGGCGCCTCGCACGCCGATACCTCCCACGGCGTTGTCCGCAGAACCCGCGGAGGGACTGCGTGACGTCAGCGCACCTTCCGCGAGCGACGCTCAGACGCTTCCCCAGCGTCGGCGCCGGAGCGGCTCCTCCCGCAGCCGCTCACTGACCCGTGCGCCTCGACCGGTGGACCCCGAGGAGGCCGGTACCGCGTGGGGTGACTTCGAGCAGGCAGTTGCCGCCGGACGCGACGGCACCGAATCTGAGAACAAGGACAAGTCTTGAGCCAGTCAACTCTCAGCCAGCAGATCCCCGACCCCTCCTGGGTCCTGGACCCGATCATCGAGATCGGGGTCCGGCATGCGCTGATCCTGTCGGCCGACGGCATCGTCGTGGGAGCCTCGGGCAGCCTGGGCCGTGATGAGTCCGAGGGCATGGCAGCGATGGTGTCCGCCCTGCACGGTGCCGCTCGCGCGGCAGCCCTCGTATCGCTCGAGGCGCCCGACGAGACCCCGATCTCCACCATCACGGTCCAGCTCGACGCCTGTGGAACGCTCATGGTCATGCCGGCCGGCGGAGCCAACGCGTTCATCGCCGCCTCCTTCGGCACCGATGTGCCGATGAACATCGTCGCGCACACCCTGGCCCGGCAGGCGAAGAACCTCGGCGAGGCGCTGATGTCCGTACCCACGCGCTCCTCCGGCCCGGCATCATGAGCCCCGGCCGGGCCCGACGACTGGTGCCCAGTTACCTGGCCACCGGCGGCGTCGGCGCACCCGAGCACGGCAGATTCGAGGAGCTGACCGCGTTACAGGCCACCGGCCGGTCCGCGCTGCCCCATCACACGCCTGCTCATCAGCGACTTCTCGACCTGGTCAGTGACGGCGGGCTGACCGTGATGGAGATCGCGGGCTATCTGCGTCTTCCGGTCGGCGTGGTGAAGATGCTCGCCGCGCAGCTGGTGTCCGACGGCCACCTGCGCGCCGCCGCGCCGCTTCCTGACGCCCTCGCTCCCGCCATCAACGCCGGACGGCCCGACAAGGCCCTCCTCGAGGAGGTTATGCATGGGCTCCTCGCCCTCTAGCGCACCGGTCTACCTGCCGGATTCCAACCAGGAACGGGTGAAGGTACTGGTGGCCGGGCCGTTCGGTATCGGCAAGACCACGATGATCCGCACGCTCTCGGAGATACCGAGCCTCCACACCGAGGAGGTGATGACGGACGCGGCGGCTCACGTCGACGAACTCGCGGTCCCGGACAAGAAGACCACCACGGTGGCCATCGACTTCGGCCGTCTCACCATCGCTCAGGGACGCATCGTCCTGTACTTGTTCGGAACGCCCGGTCAGCGGCGTTTCAAGCCCCTGTGGAGCGACTATGCCCGGGGCGCCCTGGGCGCGCTGGTCATCGTCGACACCCGGAGGCTGGCCGACTCCTTCGAGGTCATCGACCTCATCGAGGAGAGCGGGCTGGACTACGCGGTCGCCGTGAACCAGTTCCCCGAATCCCCCGAGTACGACGAGGAGACCCTGCGTCTCAAGCTCGACGTGGAGGACCACACCCCCTTGGTCATCTGCGACGCACGCGACTGGGACTCGAGCCTCAACGCGCTGCGAGCGCTCGCCGCCCATCTCGTGTCGCGCGCCGGAGGCAACCTGTGACCGCCACCCCCGACGCCGTTCCGCTGTACGGGCCGGAGCATGCCGCCGATCCTCAGCACAGCTACGAGCTTCTGCGCGCGCAGGGTCCGCTGGGCCGCGCCGAGATCGATCCCGGACTCGTCGTGTGGGTGATCACCGACTACCGGGCCGCCCTCGATCTGCTGCAGGACTCCGACAACTGGACCAAGGACACCCGCGGCTGGGACACGACGGTAGCGGCGGACAGCCCGATCAAGGAGCCCCTGCAGTGGCGGCCCAGTCTGTTCTTCGCCGACGGAGAGGAACACGCGCATCTGCGGAAGGTCGTCACCGACGGTTTCGCCCTGCTCGATCCCCAGCACCTGCGCGAAGTGACCCGGCGTCACGCGGACTCCCTGCTGGACGAGTTCAGCCACCTGGGAAGGGCGGACCTGGTCGCCCAGTACGCCCGCAGGCTGCCGCTCATGGTCCTGAACACGCTGTTCGGCATGCCGGACGAAGGTGCGGACCAGCTCATGTCGGCGATAGAGGCGCTGATGAGTACGGTTCCCCAAGCCAAGCAGGCGGGTGAGCAGGCCCTCACGGCCTATCTGGGCGGTCTGTACGCCATGAAGAGTGCGCGGCGCGGCCGCGATCTCACCTCCTGGTTCATGGACCACCCGCACGGCCTCACCGCGGAGGAGGTGATCAACCAGGTGCTCATCACTCAGGGCGCCGCCTACGGCACGCTGGCCGGTCTGATCGCCAACACCCTGGCGCAGATCCTCTCCGACCAGCGTTACCGGGGCACGCTCACCACGGGAAGTCTGCCCATCCGGCATGCCATCGACGAGGTGCTCTGGGCGGACCCGCCCCTGGCCATGTACAGCCTGCACCGAGCACGGCGCCCCCTCACCTTCCATGGACGCGCTGTCGAAGCCGGAGACCCCGTCATGGTCTCCTACGCCGCGGTCAATACCTCCCCCCACGCTCAGCAGGCGGCTGACGAGCAGCGTTCCGACCACAAGGCGCATCTCGCCTTCGCCGCCGGGCCCCACTCCTGTCCCGCCGAGAACATCGTGTTCGTGGTCTCGGTCGCGGCCATCGAGCGGTTGATGGGCAGACTGCCGGACATCGAGCTCACCGTGCCCGCAGCGACTTTGACCTACCAGCCGGGCCCCATCTACCGCGTCCTCACCGTGCTCCCCTGCCGTTTCACTCCGCAGACACCGGATTCCCGGAGGGCAACACGGGGTAGCGTCCCTGTGACCGCCTGACCTACATCACCAGCACCAACAGTTGACCCGCCGACCGCCCCCGGGATGCACACACCCCGGGGGCCGTGTTCTGCCCGGCCACGAGGAAAGGGGCGATTTGCGTGACATTCTCGCTTGAAAGAAGGTAAATACATCAATGGCAAAAGTTGCGTGGGATACCGGTGTTTCGTCCCTGACACGTGTTCGTGACGACGTGGACGCGGTACTCGAGGGCTTCGTCAGCGCGCGGGAGCAGACAGCGCCGGGTCCGGAGATGGCGCCGCTGTTCGCCACCGCTCGCCGGCTTCTCTTCTCCCACGGCAAGCGACTGCGGTCCTTGCTCTGCGTGGCGGGATGGCGAGCTGCCGGCGCACCGGGAGACCCCCACGCGGTGCTTCGCGTCGCCGCCGCCCTGGAGCTGTTCCAGACGTTCGCCCTCGTCCATGACGACGTCATGGACGACAGCGATGTCCGCCGCGGGGGGCCGTCGGCGCACCGCGCGCTGGCCGCCGCGTACACGAGCGCCGGCGGGCGACACAGCAGGGCGGAGGTGCACGGCCGGGGGGCCGCCGTCCTCCTGGGTGACCTCCTGCTTGTCTGGTCGGACACCATGCTGGCGGACGCTGGGCTCGGAACCCGGGCTCAGGCCCGGGTCCTGCCCCTGGTGGACAGCATGCGCACGGAGCTGGTCTACGGGCAGTATCTGGATCTGCTCTCCACCGGCCGGATCTCCCAGGATGTCGCAGCCGCACTGCGGGTCGCCCGGTACAAGACGGGGAAGTACACCGTGGAGCGGCCCCTGCACCTCGGCGTCTGTCTGGCCGACGGCGGGCCGCGGCTGCTGCAGATGTGCACCGACTTCGCCATCCCCCTCGGAGAAGCGTTTCAGCTGCGCGATGACCTGCTCGGTGTCTTCGGTGATCCGGCACAGACCGGAAAGCCGGTCGGAGACGACATCCGAGAGGGCAAGGCCACCGTGCTCCTGGCTCTCGCGTTCCAGGGTGCCCCCAGGGCCGAACGGCGGCTGCTCCGCGCCCTCTTCGGCAGCGCCGGCCTGAGCGGTGAGGACGTCGGCCGGGTCCGGAGCATTCTGGAGACGACCGGCGCCCGGAAGGAGGTCGAAAGGATGATCTCCTCCCGCCGTGACACCGCTCTCGCCGCTCTGGAGGCAGCGGTCCTGCCCCCGGAGGTCACTCACATGCTGAGACAGATCGTATGGATGGCCACGGAAAGGATCGTATGAAGTCCAAACCATGCCAGACGATGCGCATACGGGCCGGTCGGACCGACGACTACGCGAAGAGAGCCGGGGAGTTGGTGGCGTCGGTCCACCACGATGCCTGGGGCGATGTGCGTCCCTCCGTGTACGAGACCGCCCGGGTCGTCTCCTGGACACCATGGCTGGAGGGCCACGAGCGCCGTCTCGCGTGGCTGCTGGAACAGCAGTCCGCCTCGGGCAGTTGGGGAGAGGGCCCCGCGCCGTACCAACTGCTGCCGACACTCGGTGTCACCGAAGCCCTGCTGTCCGCGCTGCGCGACGACCGGGCGGCGGGCGTCTCGCACGAGCGGCTGGCGGCGGCTGCCGACCAGGGGCTCGCCTCGCTCCGAACCCTGTCCGGGACCGGTGGGTGGCCGGACACGGCGGCCATCGAAATCCTCGTCCCGGACCTGGTCGTCCAGATCGACGAGCATCTGAACCGCCCGGACGTCGCGGCCCTGTGCCGGCTCGGTCCCTGGACCCGTGGGGAGCGCCTGCCCCTGCCGCGCGGGTTCCGGGCGGCGCTGCCCGAGCGGGTGGCCGAGCGGTGCCGCGTGGCCGGCGGTGTACCGGTCAAGCTGCACCACACCTTCGAAGGTGTCGCCCGCCACCTGCCGCGGGTGGTGCCCGCGGCCCCGGGCGGGCTGCTGGGCAGTTCCCCTGCGGCCACCGCCGCCTGGCTGGCCACCGGAGCCGAAGCGGGCCGGGAGCGGGCGGTCACCGCGCTGACCGGTGTGGGGCGGCGTTACGACGGTCTGTTCCCGGAGGCCACGCCCATCTCCGTCTTCGAGCGGCTCTGGGTCGCCGCCGCCCTCGCCCGTCCCGGACTGCCCGCCGACTGCGTGCCCCGCGTCCGCGCCTGGGCGGCGGAGATCTACGACACCACCGGAGTGCGGGGTGTTCCCGGCCTGCTGCCCGACACCGACGACACCGCCATGGCGGTGCTGGTGTCCGCTCTCGCCGACTCGCCCCGCGACCCCGCCCCGCTGTCCGCCTTCGAGGCCGGCGACCACTACGACTGCTACGTGGGCGAGGACACCGGCTCCAGCACGGCCAACGCCCATGCCCTCCAGGCGCTCACCGCCTGGCTGAGCCACCGGCCGGCGGCAGCTGCGTCGCTCCGGACCCGTATGGACCTGACCCGCGACTGGATCCTCGCGCAGCAGCGACCCGACGGCGCCTGGCACGACAAGTGGCACGCCTCCCCCTACTACGCCACCGAACGGTGTGTCACCGCTCTCTGCGGACACACCGGCCCGACCACACGCGACGCCGTCCGCTCGGCCGCCGACTGGGTCCTGGCCACGCAGCGCGACGACGGCTCCTGGGGGGTATGGGGCGGCACCGCCGAGGAGACCGCCTACGCCGTGAACATCCTCCTGAGCGCCACGAACCACACGGCCGGGCCGGAAGCTGCCGATGCGCTGAAGCGGGCTGAGGACATGCTTCGCGACGCCTCCCACCCGTCCGCGCATCACCCTGCCCTCTGGCACGACAAGACCCTCTACGCACCCCGGGCCATGGCCCGGGCCGAGGTGACCGCCGCGCTCGAGCTGCTGGTGACACACCAGCGCTGAACCGTACCGCCCCCTTCAGCCCGGTTCATCATCGGAGGCACTCAACGTGAACGCCGCCCCCCACGTTCCGCCGTACGCTCCAGGGCGTGTGCCGCTCATCGGGCACGTGGTTCCCCTGGCCAGGGACCGTCTGGCCTTTCTGCAGGGCCTGCGCGAGCACGGACCGATCGTGCGTTTCTCGATCGGCCCCAAGACGGTGACCGTCATCAACTCCCCCGATCTGCTGCAGGAGATGCTCACCACCAAATCGAGGCACTTCAGTAAAGGGCTCCTCTTCGAGAAGCTGAAGCTCTTCGGCAAGGACGCCCTGCCGGTGGCGGAAGGCAGCCGTCACCTGACGCGCCGCCGGCTGATGCAGCCCGCCTTCCACCGCCGGCAGGTAGACGGCTACATCCGGACCATGCACACCACGGTCGATCCGATGATCGCGGCATGGCAGAGCATGGGCCCCCTGGATCTGAAGACCGAGATGCAGCTGATGACACAGAACGTCGTCATGGCGGCCCTGTTCTCCACCACCGCCGACCGCGAATCCGGGCACGCGATCCTCGAAAGCGTCGACACCCTGTTCGCGGCGGCGCTCCGCCGTGCCCTGCTGCCCTTCTCCCTGCTCGAACGGCTGCCGACGCCGGGAAACAGGAGGGTCCGGCAGGCCGGCCGTGTGATGCGTGCTGCTGTGGGCGAGATCATCGCCGACCACCTGGCGAATCCGGAGGCCTACGACGACGTGGTGTCCCTGCTGCTGTCCGCCCGCGATCAGGACGGTGCTCCGCTGGCCGACGAGGACATCCTCTCCGAGGTCACGGGGCTGCTCGCGGCGGGTTCGGAAACCACCGCGGTCGCCTTGACCTGGCTCTTCCACGAGCTGGGCCGTCGCCCGGACCTGGAGCGACGGCTGCACGGCGAGGTCGACGCGGTCCTCACGGACGAGCCCCTCACCATGAGGTCTCTGACACAGCTCACCTTCACGCGCAGACTCGTCGACGAGAGTCTGCGCATGTACAGCCCGGCCTGGCTGGTGACCCGTCGGGCCACCGAAGCCGTGCGGCTCGGGGGCGTGGATCTGAGGGTCGGGGAGGACATCGTGTGGAGCCCCTACACGCTGCACCGCGATCCCGCCCTGTACCCGGACCCGCTCTGTTTCGATCCCGACCGCTGGCTGCCGGACCGTCCGCAGCCTCCCAAGGAGGCGTACATACCGTTCGGCGCCGGAAAGCGGCAGTGCATGGGAAACGAGTTCGCCCTGGCCGAAGCGACCCTGATCACCGCACTCATCGCATCCCGCCGGCGGCTGCGGCCCGTCCCGGGACCGGCGGTCCGGCCGGTCGGGGAAATCACCCTGCATCCGTCCGCGCTGCGCATGACCGCGGAGCCGCGGACGCACGGCCGCCGCCACCGGGAGGCGGTATGACCGGCACCGACCAAACGGCGACGACGCTGCCTGGGCCGGACTTCACCGCCGCGTTCCCCCACCCGTTCCCGGCGGGTCCGCACAGTCGGCACACGGAGCACGGACTCATCGGCTGGCTGGAGGAGCACCCCCTGCTTCCCTCCGCCGAAGCCAGGGGTGTTCTGGTGGACATCACGAGTCACGGGGCATCGCGCACCTTCCCCACCGCGGATCCGGACGATCTCGTTCTGTTCGCGGAACTCCTGCTGTGGCTCACCGCGTTCGACGACCTCCACGCCGAGGTGAACGCCGTCAACGACGCGGTTGCCCTGGTCGACCACACCGGCGAGCTGATGCTTGTCCTGGCCCACGGCGATCGGCGTCCTGCGGCGAAGCCCTTCCCCGCCGCCCTGTACGGCCTGCTCGCCCGATTCCGCGCCCGCGCCAGCCCGGCCGCGTACCTCCGGCTCACCGCGAGCCTGCGTGACACCCTCATGGCTCTGGTCTGGGAGGCGCACCACGTCGCGGAACCCGGGAAGGTGGCGCTCGCGACCTATCTGGCGATGCGTCCCCACACCGTGTTCGTCAGGACGATCATGGCTGCGGCGGAGATCGTCCTGGGCTACGAGCTGACGGACGCCGAGCGGGATCTGGCACCGGTGCGCCGTCTGGAGACCGCTGTGGCGAACCTCGCGGGCTGGATCAACGACCTGGCCTCCTACGAGCGTGAGGCGGCACGGGGGCCGGCGCTGCCCTTGAGCCTGCCCACACTGCTGCAAGCGCGGCACGGCGGGACCATCGAGGAGTCTTTCGCACGCGCAAGCAGTATGTGTGAGGACGAAGCAGCCACCGCTCGACAGGAGATCACGGCCCTCACCTTCGACCACCCGAGCACGCTCACGACCCACGCCCTGGCCCTGGAGGACATCGCCCGCTCGTTCATCTGGCACACCGGCCATGCCCGGTATCAGGGTCCCCAACGCGGCCTCTGACCCGGGGAGAAGGCGAGCGCCGAGCTTGGACCGGCGCAGTTCACCGGCCGCCGACCGACGGGGGTCGGGACCGGCTCGGCCGCTTCCTCGAGCAGGGCGCCGTCACCGACGCCCCGACGGGGGTACGGAGTCGGGAATCAGCCCGACGGCCTCGACGCGACCTTCCGGCCGGGCCGGGCGAGTGCGTGCGCCATGTCCGAGCCGTCTGCTTCCAGGTTCCGCCACTGGTCGGCGAGCGTCTGTCTGCCGGGCCTGGGCGTCGAGCCTCGGAGACACCAACTCCTCCCCGGCCGGCACGGCCCCCGGGCTTCAGCACACGCGGCGAGCGGAACCCGCCGCCCCTGAGACCCGGCGACACCGGTCGAAGGCACCGGCACGCTGACCAACACCGTCGTGCCGGGCGTCGCACACCCGGGCGTGGAGCGTGTGCGGAAGGTGTTCCTTGTGGGGCGAACGACCGGCACACCCGACGCCCGGGCCGGGCTACTGTGCCCGTCGTGAGGGCTGAACACCCACCGCGGCGGGCGCATCACCTCACATTCGCTCGCCCGCTCAGGACCCGGCGGTCATCACCTGCGATACGCAGCCGGGTTCAGGAAAACCGCTCTCTGCATTCCGTTTCTGTACCCGCGGGATTCCTGCTGCCCTCGACCACGACAGTTTCGCCGCCAGGAGGTATTTCCGCCGGACAAGGATCCCCCCTGTGGACGGAATGGCAAATCCTGGTCGCCGGTATCACGCTGCGCCGATTCCCTTGCCGAGTAAATCACCGAACGAGCCTCCGGAGTCCCTGCTCTGTGCCGATTCCGATCCCGCTTTCAGTTCGAGAGGAAGGACGCCCCACCGTGGCGCACGCCCCCGCCCACCATCCGAACGTCTCGGCCCGAGTCTCAGGTCTGCCCTCGAGCAACCTGGCCGAGGTGTTCAAGCTCGCGCGGTCGCGCGACACCATCGACCTGGCCATCGGCACTCCCCGCTTCCCTGACCTCTCCCCTCATCTGGTCGAGGCGGCCTCCCGCGCGCTGCGAGAGGGGCACAACCAATACGAGGACCCGGCGGGCCACTCTCTGCTGCGGCTGCGCATCGCCGAGGGGCTGACAGCCGCCACCGACCCCGACACCGAGATCACCGTCACGGCAGGCGCCACCGAAGCCCTCCTCGTCGCGCTGCTGGCAACCGTGGATCCGGGCGACGAGGTCATCGTCCTCACCCCCGGTTTCGAGCAGTTCACCACCACGATCAGCCTCGTCGGCGCCACCCCCCGCTTCGTGCCTCTGCACGCGCCCAACTGGCGCTACGACTCCACCGACCTGGCAGCCGCCTTCACTCCCCGGACTCGCGCCATCCTGCTCAACAGTCCGAGCAACCCCACGGGGCGCGTTCTCGACCGCCAGGAACTGGATGAGATCGCCGGCCTCTGCGAACGCTGGAACACCACCGCGATCTGCGACGAGGTGTACGCCGCCTATGTCTTCGACGGCGCCCCTCACCTGTCCGTCGCGGACATACCCGGTCTGGCCGAGCGCAGCGTCGTCATCGGTTCCTGGTCGAAGAGCCACGCGGTCAGTGGCTGGCGCCTGGGCTTTCTGCGGGCGGACTCCGAGCGCACCGAGGCCTTCCGGCGGGTGCACCAGATGACCACCCTGGGCACAGCGGCTCCACTGCAGGTGGCGGCCGCGCAGGCGGCCGGGGCCGTAGATGTCGGCGCGGCGCGCGATGGCATGGCCGTCCGGCGCGACCTGGCACAGGACATCTTCTCGCGGATGGGCATGAAGTTCGCCCCCGCGGAAGGCGGATGCTATCTCTTCGCGGATTTCAGCCCCCTGGTGGACGGCCCACCGGACAGCGTGGCGTACGTCCGCGGGCTGATGGAACGTACCGGTGTCCTGCTCACCCCCGGTGCTGCCTTCTTCGCGGAACCCGCACTCGGTGAGTCCTATGTCCGGATCGCGTTCAACCGGCCGATGGAGACGCTCCATGCCGCACAGCGCAGTCTGCTGGGCGCCTGATCCACGGGGAGTCGACATATGAGGGATCTCAGAGACCGACCACTCGGTCCTCTTCCGTACTTCCTGGCGCAGCCCGAGGGCGAGGACGTCGTTCCGTTCGTGACACCTGCCGGGGACCGCATGTGGCTCGTGTGCGACCACTCCCTCGGGCGCAGGGTGCTGACGGACGAGCGGTTCAGCCGGGCCGAGGCCGTCAAGCCACACGCTCCCCAGCTCATCGACGCACAGCCGGTGCCGGCATCCATGGCGAGCATGGACGGCACGGAGCACACGAGGCTCCGCCGCCTGGTGGCTGGAGCCTTCTCCACCCGCCGGATTGCCGCACTGCGCGCGGACATCGAACGGCTGGCCGACCAGCACCTCGACGCGCTGGCCGCGGCCGGGCCCGGCGCCGATCTCGTCCATGGGCTGGCCGAGCCGCTTCCGGTTGCGGTCCTCTGCTCCCTGCTCGGGATCCCGACGGAGGACGTCGACCGGTTCCGCAGCTGGGTCGAGGTGTTGTTCGATCTCTCGCCCGGCACCTCGAAGGAGAAGGCTCGCCGCCGTCTGGAGCTCGCCATCTACATGGCCGACCTGATCGAGCGCAAGCGCCGGCGCCCGGACGTCGACCTCCTCACCAACATGATCGAGGCCCACGACCGGGGCGAGATGTCGATGGGCGAACTGCTCACCATGGGCCTCGCCCTGCTGATGGCCGGTTACGAGACAACCGTCGGCCAGCTCGGCCTGTCCGTGCTGTCGCTGCTCTCCGAACCCGTGGCGTACGCCGAACTGTGCAAGCGGCCGGAGCAGGTGGTTCCCACGGTGGAGGAACTGCTGCGACTGAACCCGTCGACTCCGCTGAGCTTCTCCAGGGTGGCGCTGGTGACCATGTCCCTGGGCAGTGTCACGGTCCGGGCGGGCGAGGCCGTCATGGTGTCGCTGTTGCACGGCAACAGGGACGGCGGCGCGTTCCCCGACCCCGGGCAACTGCGTCCGGGCCGACGTGATGCAGTCCATCTGACGTTCGGCCACGGGATACACCGCTGCGTCGGCGCACCACTGGCCCGGCTCCAACTGCAGGTCGCCCTGGAGCGGCTGACGCAGCGATTCCCCACCCTGCGCCTCGCGTCCCATTCTGAGCCGGTGGTCTGGAAGGACGGCCTGGGCACCCGGGGACTGGCCCGGCTGCTCGTGGAGTGGTGAGCACTGCCCCCTCCCTGTCTGTGGAACGGCGCCGAGAACGCCTCTGACGTGAAACGAGGAACCGCGTGTCTGTTGAGAACATCCGCACCGAGGGCGCCCTGGGCGTCGGTGAACCACGGACGCACCACGGCCGGGCAGCGTTCCGCGGCAGCGCCATGCCCTGGGTCCTCGCCGGACGGACCGCAACGGCTCTGCGCACGCGGAGCCGCCGTCTGCTGGAACACCTCACCGATCAGCGGGATGTCGCGGACACGACGGCCGCTGTCGGCCTGTCCTTGGCTGTCTCCGGTGCTACCGGGCGCAACCGTGCGGTTCTCCTGGCGGGATCCCCAGGTGAGTTCGCCGCCGAACTCACCGCGCTGGCCGCACAGCGCCGTACGGCCGGGCAGATCACCGGAACCGCCGGGAAGTGCGAGCGTGTGGTGTTCGTCTTCCCCGGTCAGGGCTCGCAGTGGACAGGAATGGGAGCCGATCTGCTGGAGCACTCGGATGTGTTCCAGGCCTCCATCGCCGCCTGCTCCCGGGCGCTCGCCCCTCATGTCGACTGGTCCGGCCGGTCGCTGGAGGATGTCCTGCGCGCGGCGCCCGGTGCTCCCTCCCTGGACCGCGACGACGTCGTCCAGCCCGCCCTGTTCGCGGTCATGGTGGCCCTCGCCGACCTCTGGCAGTCCTTCGGCGTCCGCCCCTCGGCTGTGATCGGGCACAGCAACGGTGAAATATCCGCGGCTGTCGTGGCCGGCGCGCTGTCCCTCGATGACGGGGCCCGCGTGGTGTCGTTGTGGAGCAGGGCGCAGGCGCGGCTCGCCGGGCAGGGCGCCATGATCGCCGTCCCGCTGTCCGCCGCCGAACTGGAGCCGCGCCTGGCACGTTCGGGCGGCAGGGTGTCGATCGCGGCGGTCAACGGGCCGCGGTCGGTGGTGCTGTCCGGCGATCGGGACGCCGTTGACACGATGCTGGCGGAATGTGCCGCCGAAGACATCGCGGCCAGACGTATCCCGGTCAACGTGGCCGCGCACTCCTCGCACGTCGAGCAACTGCGTGACGGCCTCCTCGCCGACCTGGCCCCCTTGCGGCCGCGCCCGTCGCAGGTGCCGTTCCACTCGACCGTCACCGGCGAGCGAACGGACACCCGTTCGCTGGACGCCGACTACTGGTACCGCAATCTGCGCGGCTCTGTCGCTTTCGAACGGACCGTCCGCTCACTCGCGGACCACGACGCCTTCATCGAAGTCAGCGCGCATCCGGTGTTGACCATGGCAGTCCAGCAGACACTGGACGAGGCAGGCTCGGACGCAGTGGTCTCGGGCACGTTGCGCCGTAACGAGGACGGGCCTCGACGCTTCCTGACCTCGCTGGCGGAGCTGTACAGCGCGGGCGCGGTGGTGGACTGGCGGCCGGCCTTCCCCGCGGACACACGGGCCATCGAGCTTTCCGGATCCGATGGGCCCCTCGAGCCGGAAGTGCCGGAGGTGAGTGCCGGCGAGGACCACGACGGCTTGGGCCTGCGCGACCGGAGCGAGCAGGAGACCACCGATCTCCTCTTGGCCCTGGTCCGCTCCGAAACCGCTCTGCTGCTTGGCCTGGACTCGCAGGAGGCCGTCTCCCCCACCGAGTCGTTCCGTGACCTCGGACTCGAGTCCGCCACCGCCGTGGAATTGCGCAACCGGCTGTCCGCCGCCACCGGCGTGCGGCTCCCGGTGACACTGGTCTTCGACCATCCGACCCCCGAGCAGGTTGTCACACGTATCCGCGGCGAGCTCCTCGGTGCGGCGCCCGAGCCCGCGGCTCCACGGCGGCGGGCGGCCACGGCCCCCGATGAACCCGTGGCGATCGTCTCCATGGCGTGCCGCTACGCCGGTGGTGTCGAATCCCCCGGCGACCTGTGGAAGCTCGTCATGGACGAGCGGGACGCCGTCTCCGACTTCCCCGGCGATCGCGGCTGGGCTCTCGACGCGCTCTTCGACGGCGGCGCGGAGACCGTGGGCCGTTCGTACACCCGCAAAGGCGCGTTCCTCGACGGCGCCGATCAGTTCGATGCCGAGTTCTTCGGTATCAGCCCGCGTGAGGCGACCGCGATGGATCCCCAGCAGCGTCTGCTGCTGGAGACCGGCTGGGAGGCCTTCGAGAGCGCCGGCATCGACCCGACGACGCTGGGCGGCAGCAGCACGGGGGTGTACGTCGGCGCCATGGCGCAGGACTACGGACCGCGGCTGCACGAGGCGGACAGTACGGCCGGCGGATACCTGCTGACCGGCACCTACACATGTGTGATCTCGGGCCGCGTGTCGTACACGCTTGGTCTCAGGGGTCCTGCCATCACGGTCGACACCGGGTGTTCGTCGTCCTTGGTGGCTCTGCATCTGGCGGCGCAGGCACTGCGGCAGGGCGAATGCGACCTGGCCCTGGCCGGCGGCGTGACCGTCATGGCCAGCCCCGGACTCTTCGTCGAGTTCAGCCGACAGCGCGGACTCTCCCCGGACGGCCGCTGCAAAGCCTTCGCCGACACCGCCGACGGCACCGGCTGGGGCGAGGGCGCCGGAGTACTCCTCCTCGAACGCCTCTCCGACGCACACCGCAACAACCACCCCGTACTCGCCGTCATCCGCGGCTCAGCACTCAACCAGGACGGCGCGAGCAACGGCCTCTCCGCACCCAGCGGACCCGCCCAGGAACGCGTCATCCACGACGCCCTCGCCGCCGCCCACCTCACCCCCTCCGACATCGACGCACTCGAAGCACACGGCACCGGCACCACACTCGGCGACCCCATCGAAGCCCACGCCATCCTCGCCACCTACGGCCGCGCACACACCCCCGAACAACCCCTCTACCTCGGATCCATCAAATCCAACATCGGCCACACCCAAGCCGCCGCAGGCATGGCCGGCATCATCAAAATGGTCCACGCCATGCAACACGGCATCCTCCCCCGCACCCTCCACATCGACCACCCCTCCACCCACGTCGACTGGACCACCGGCGCAGTCACCCTCCTCACCCACACCACACCCTGGCCCGACACCGACCACCCACGCCGCGCCGCCGTCTCCTCCTTCGGCATCAGCGGCACCAACGCCCACGTCATCCTCGAACAACCCACCGACAGCCCCGAAGCCGAGCCGGACCAACACGACCCTCTGCGGGCCGCGGCGAGGGAGGGAGCCTTCGCCGGGGCATCCGAGGTTCCCGTCATCCTGTCCGCCAGGACCGAGCAGGCGCTGCGTGCGCAGGCCGCCCGACTGCTGAACCACCTCCGCGAGCATCCGGGCGTGAATGTGCGGGACGCCGGCCTCTCCCTCGCGCTGGAGCGTCGGCACTTCGCCCAAAGGGCCGGTCTGGTGGCGGGTGACCGCGCGGGGCTCGAGGCGGGTCTCGGCGCGCTGGCGGAGGACGACGGCGTCATCGGTTCCGCGCTCGTCTCCGGACGCGCCAAGTCGCCTGTGCGCGCGGTGTTCGTCTTCCCCGGCCAGGGCGCGCAGTGGGCGGGGATGGCGGCAGGGCTGCTGGAGTCGTCCCCGGTGTTCGCCCGACGGATGGCCGAGTGCGCGGCGGCACTGGAACCGCTCGTCGACTGGTCGCTGACTGACGTCCTGCGGGGCGCGGACGGCGCTCCGGGCTTCGACCGGGTGGATGTCGTCCAGCCGGCGCTCTGGGCAGTGATGGTGTCACTGGCCGAGGTATGGCGATCGTTCGGCGTGCAGCCGGCTGCCGTGCTGGGTCACTCGCAGGGGGAGATCGCGGCGGCCTGTGTCGCGGGCGTTCTCTCACTCGCCGAGGGCGCGCGAGTCGTGGCACTGCGCAGCCAGGCGCTGACCGCGCTGTCGGGCCGCGGCGGGATGGCGTCGGTGCCACGGCCCGCCGGATGGGTCCGGGACGAGATCCGCGCCTGGCAGGGGCGCATCTCGGTGGCCGCGATCAACGGTCCGTCACAGGTCGTCGTCTCCGGTGACGCCGATGCGCTGGACGAGTTCCTCGCCCGGTGCGAGAGGGAGGAGGTACGAGCCCGACGCATCGGTGTGGACTACGCGTCCCATTCTTCGCAGGTGGAGGAGATCGAAGGGGACATCGTGCGTGTCCTGGCCGATATTGCTCCGTGCACGGGGGACATCACGGTCTTCTCGTCCCTCACGGGAGACCTGGCCGCCGGCGAGGACATGGACGCGGGGTACTGGTACCGGAACCTGCGCGGGACTGTGGAGTTCGAGCAGGCCACTCGTGCGTTGCTGGACTCGGGGCACAACATGTTCATCGAGGTGAGTCCCCACCCCGTTCTTGCCGTCGGACTCGAGGCGACGATCGAAGCGGCGGGCTCCGACGCCGTGGCTCTGGGCACCCTGCGCCGTGGTGAGGACACCACCGGTCGTCTGCTCACCTCGCTCACCGCGGCCCATTGCCACGGCGCCGCTGTCGACTGGGCGGCCGTCTTCCACGGCACCGGTGCACAGCGGGTGGAGTTGCCGACGTACGCGTTCCAGCACCGCCGCCACTGGCTCGACACCCCGGCCGCGGCGGCTGACGCCGCCGGCCTCGGCCTGCAGCCCGCGGGGCACCCCCTGTTGGGGGGCATGACCAGCATCGCCGGCACCGACGGCGAGGGGGATGGTGGCCTGCTGCTCACTGGTCGCCTGACCCCGCGCACCCATCCGTGGCTCGCCGACCACGCCGTCCGCGGCACCGCGCTCCTGCCCGGGGCCGCCGTCGTGGAACTGGCCGTGGCCGCCGGCGACCGTCTCGGCTGTGGTCGGCTCGAGGAGGTCGTCCTCGAGGAGCCGCTCATCGTGCCCACGGAGGGCGGCGTGCACCTGCAGGTGCACGCCGGCCCCGCCGACGGCACCGGGCAGCGGCGCCTGTCCGTCCATTCCCGCCCCGAGCAGGACGAGCATCTGCCCTGGACCCGCCACGCGACCGCCGTCCTCACGGCAGACGGCGAGCCCGCGTTCGAGGTCTGGCGGTCCTGGCCCCCGGCCGGTGCCGAGGAGATCTCCCTCGACGGTTTCTACGACCGCCTCGGGGAGCTCGGTTACGCGTACGGGCCCTCCTTCCGGGGACTGATCCGGGCCTGGCGGTCGGGCGGCGACCGCTACGCGGAGGTGGCGCTCCCCGAGGATGTGCACGCGCAGGCCGCCGGTTACGGCATCCACCCGGCTCTCCTCGACTCGGCCCTCCACCTCGCCCTTGTCGACGACAGCACGGAGCTTCGCCTCCCCTTCTCCTTCGGCAAGGTCACGCTTCACGCCTGGGGCGCCTCCGCCCTGCGGGTGCGCCTCACCCGGGACGGCTCCGGCAGCGCGGCCCTCACGGCCACCGACCAGAGCAGCACGCCGGTGCTGACCATCGGCTCCACCGCATTCCGGCCCCTGCCTTCGGGCGAGCTCCGCTCCACCACCCGCTCCGCGGGCCTGTACCACCCCGTCTGGCAACCGGTTCCGCTCCCGAGCGCGCCGCCCGCGCAACGGTGGGCACTGCTGGGCGCCGACCCGTTGGATGTCCCGCACGCCCTGGGCTACGCGGACTTCGACGGACTCGACGCGGCCCTCGACACCGGTGATCGCGCTCCCGACGTCCTGGTTCTCCCCTGCGTCACCGGCGAGCGGGACCGCACCGGCCCAAAGGCGGTCCACACCGCCGTCGCCCGGGTACTGGAGAAGATACGACGCTTCCTGGCCGACGAACGCCTCGAGAACACCCGTCTGCTGGTGCTGACCCGCGAGGCCGTGGCCGTCACCGGCAACGGGGAACTCCTGGACCTGCCCGCCGCGGCGGTGCGCGGCCTGGCTCACACCGCCGCCCATGAGTACCCCGGCCGCATCGCCCTCATCGACCTGGGCCACGGCGACAGCGGCACAGCGCTTCCCGCCGCTCTCGCCGCCGCCGACGACCTCCCTCTGGCCCTGCGCGACGGGCAGTTGTACGCCCCTCGCCTGATTCGCACCCCGACACCGCCCGACGTGCGGGACATCCTCCCCGCGGGCATCGACCCGGACGGCACCGTACTCATCACCGGCGGCACCGGCAGCCTCGGCCGCACGCTCAGCCGGCACCTCGTCAACCACCATGGCGTCCGCCACCTGCTCCTTGCCGGCCGCCAGGGCGACACGGCTCCCGGGGCACGCGAACTCGTCGCGGAGCTCGCCGAGCGGGGCGCCCACGTCACCGTCACCGCCTGCGACGTCACCGACCGGCAAGCACTCGTCAAGCTGCTCGCCGGCGTTTCCGGACACCACCCGCTCACCGCCGTCATCCACACCGCGGGCGCCCTCGCCGACGCCACCTTGGCCAACCTCGACCCGGGGAGCCTCGACAAGGTACTGCCGCCGAAGGCGTACGCGGCCTGGCACCTGCACGAACTCACGAAGGACGCGAGTCTGTCGGCGTTCGTACTGTTCTCCTCCATCGCCGGGCTGACCGGCAATCCCGGTCAGGGCAACTACGCGGCCGCCAACACGTTCCTGGATGCGCTGGCATTCCACCGACGCGCGCACGGACTGCCCGCCACCTCCCTCGCCTGGGGGCTGTGGGAGTCCCCCGAAGGCAGCATGGCCGCCAAGCTCAGCGATGCCGACAGGGCACGGTGGGCGCGCCGGGGCGTCCTGCCTCTGTCGCACGACCGCGGCATGCGGCTCTTCGACGAGGCACTCGCGTCGGGCGAACCGCTTCTCCTGCCCGCCGAGCTGAACCTGGCGGCACTCCACAACCCCAGCCCGTCCACCTCCCCACCCGCCCTGCTGCGGACCCTGGTCCCCGCACCGCGCCGCCGCCGCGCCGTCACGGCAGCGGCCGGCCCCGCGGGAACGCGCTCCTGGGGCGAGCGCACCGCCGCGCTCCCGGAAGCAGAACGTCTCCGTTCGACCTCCGACCTGGTACGCGCTGCCGTGGCCGCGGTCCTCGGCCTGCCCGGCCCCGGGGACGTCCCCAAGGGCAGCGCGTTCAAGGACCTGGGCATGGACTCGCTCACGGGCCTGGAACTGCGCAGCCGCCTGACCGCGGTCACCGGCGTCCCGCTGCCCGCCACCGCGGTCTTCGACCACCCGACACCCTCCTCCCTCGCAGGTCATCTGATCGCCGAACTCCGCGGCGCCGACGCGGACCCCGCCGTCCCGCCCGCACACTCGGGTGGCACGAGCCGGCCGCACCCGGACGAGGATCCGGTCGTGATCGTGGGGATGGCCTGCCGCTACCCGGGGGAGGTCCGCACTCCGGAGGAGCTGTGGCGTCTGGCGGCCGACGGTGTGGACGCCATCGGCCAGTTCCCCCGCAACCGGGGCTGGAACCTGGAGGAGCTCTACCACCCCGACCCCGATCATCCGGGCACCACGCACACCCGCCACGGCGGCTTCCTGTACGACGCCGATCAGTTCGATGCGGAGTTCTTCGGTATCAGCCCGCGTGAGGCGACGGCGATGGATCCCCAGCAGCGTCTGCTCCTGGAAACGGGCTGGGAGGCCGTCGAACACGCCGGCATCGACCCGACCGTCCTGCACGGCACCCGCACCGGCGTCTTCACGGGTGTCATGCGCAGTGACTACGCCACGGGCGCGCACTCCGTACCGGACGTCTCGGAGGCCTACCGGACCACGGGTCTGGCGTCGAGCGTCGCCTCGGGCCGCCTGTCGTACACCCTCGGGCTGCAGGGCCCCGCCATCACCGTCGACACGGCCTGCTCGTCGTCCTTGGTGGCTCTGCATCTGGCGGCACAGGCACTGCGGCAGGGCGAATGCGACCTGGCCCTGGCCGGCGGCGTGACCGTCATGGCAAGCCCCGGACTCTTCGTCGAATTCAGCCGACAGCGCGGACTCGCCCCGGACGGCCGCTGCAAAGCCTTCGCCGACACCGCCGACGGCACCGGCTGGGGCGAGGGCGCCGGAGTACTCCTCCTCGAACGCCTCTCCGACGCACAACGCAACAACCACCCCGTACTCGCCGTCATCCGCGGCTCAGCACTCAACCAGGACGGCGCAAGCAACGGCCTCTCCGCACCCAGCGGACCCGCCCAGGAACGCGTCATCCACGACGCCCTCACCGCCGCCCACCTCACCCCCTCCGACATCGACGCACTCGAAGCACACGGCACCGGCACCACACTCGGCGACCCCATCGAAGCCCACGCCATCCTCGCCACCTACGGCCGCGCACACACCCCCGAACAACCCCTCTACCTCGGATCCATCAAATCCAACATCGGCCACACCCAAGCCGCCGCAGGCATGGCCGGCATCATCAAAATGGTCCACGCCATGCACCACGGCATCCTCCCCCGCACCCTCCACATCGACCACCCCACCACCCACGTCGACTGGACCACCGGCGCAGTCACCCTCCTCACCCACACCACACCCTGGCCCCACACCGACCACCCACGCCGCGCCGCCGTCTCCTCCTTCGGCATCAGCGGCACCAACGCCCACGTCATCCTCGAACAACCCCCGGTACCGGACTCCGGTGAGGACCGGGTCCCCGCGGTCCCCGGCGTGCTGCCCTGGGTGCTTTCCGCCCGTGGGACGGAGGGTCTGCGGGCACGAGCCGCGCAGTTGCGGCAGCTCACCGGGGACGCGGGCGACCTCGGTCCCGCTCATCTCGACATCGCCCGTTCACTGGCGGCCAGCCGGGCCACGCTCCCGGACCGCGCCGTCGTCGTGGCCTCCGGCCCCGAGGAACTCGCCCGCGGTCTGACCGCACTGGCCGCGGGTCGGGACGCGCCGAACGTGGTAACCAGGGGCGCTGCCCATCGCGGTGGGGTGGCGTTCCTGTTCACCGGGCAAGGCAGCCAACGTCCCGGGATGGGTGCCGGTCTGTACGCGGCACAGCCCGTGTTCGCCGCCGCGATCGATGCAGTCTGCGCGGAGCTCGACCCGCATCTGGACCTCGAGATCCCGCTCAGGGACCTCATCCTCGATGCCGGTGACGACGGCCACGAGGACATGCTGGACCAGACGCGCTACACCCAGGCCGCCCTTTTCGCCCTGGAGACCGCCCTCTTCCGGCTCACCGAGCACTACGGCCTCGTCCCCGACCATCTTCTCGGCCACTCCGTCGGCGAACTCGCCGCCGCCCACGCCGCCGGCGTACTCACTCTTCCCGACGCCTGCGTTCTCGTGGCCGCCCGCGGCCGTCTCATGCATGCCGCGCCGGCGCACGGCGCGATGGCCGCCGTCCGGGCCACCGTCGAGGAGGTCCGCGCCACGCTCGACACCCTGGGGCCCGACAGCGGACGGGTCGTCGTCGCCGCTGTCAACGCCCCGGACGCCGTCGTGGTGTCCGGTGACGAGCCCGCCGTGCGACAGGTCGAGTCCCGTTGGCGAGACGCCGGGCGGCAAACCACACTTCTGCGGGTCAGTCACGCCTTCCACTCTCCCCACATGGACGGCGTCCTCGACGAGATGCGCCGGGTCGCCGGCAACATCACCTACTCTCCCCCGCGTATCCCGATCGTCTCCAACCTCACGGGACGGCTCGCCACCACTGAGCAGCTCACCGACCCCGGCTACTGGGTCCGTCAGCTCCGTGAGACCGTCCGCTTCCACGACGGTCTCGACACCCTCTTCGCCAACGGCACGACCACGTTCCTCGAAATCGGTCCCGACGCCGTACTGGCCCCCCTGGTCCACTCGACCGCCGCCGCCCGGGGCGCGGGAGCGGGTGCCGTGGCCGCGACATCGCTGATCCGTCGCGGTCACGACGAGGTACGCACCTTCGTGGCAGGCCTCGCGGAGGCGTGTGCGGGCGGTGCCACCGTCGACTGGAGCGGCTTCCTCCCCGACGGCCGTACGGTGTCCCTGCCCACCTACCCGTACCGGCGCAAGCGCTTCTGGGTGAACCCCACGCCCGCGGCCGTCCCCACGGCGAGCACCGGTACGCACCCGCTGCTCGACGAGGGCGTCGAACTGGCCGGCGGCCTGGGGTGGCTGGCCACCGGACGCCTCGATCCACGGACCCGGCCGTGGCTGGCCGAGCACGTCGTCCGGGGGCGTCCGCTGCTGCCCGGCGCGGCCATCGCGGAGCTGGCCCTGAACGCGGCACGAAGGACGGCCACAAGCCGGGTGGCCGACCTGACCCTGGAGCAGCCCCTGGCGCTCGACACGGCCATGGACATCCAGCTCCGGGTGAACGCCCCGGAGGACGACGGCTCCCGCGCCTTCGCCCTCTGGGCGCGGCTCGCGGGAGCCGACGGAACGGAGTGGACGCGACACGCCTCGGGCGTCCTGGACAAGGGCGTGTCCGCGCCTCCCGTCGACGATGCCCGGCCGGCCGTGTGGCCGCCGCCGGAGGCGACGGCGATACCCGTCGACGGCCTCTACCACCGGCTGGCCGAGCGCGGTTACGCCTACGGCTCCGCATTCCAGGGGTTGCGTGCCGCCTGGCGCCATGGTGGCGACCTCTACGCGGACGTCGCGTTGCCGAAGGCCGCTCGAGACCACGAGGACCGCTTCCTGCTGCACCCCGCCGCGCTGGACGCGGCCCTGCACACCGTCTTCTGCGCGATCGATGACGACGGGGGCGACCGGTTCGTCGTCCCGTTCGCCTGGAGCGGTCTCGCCCTGCACACCTCCGGTGCCACCGAGTTGCGTGTTCTCCTGCGCCGCGGGGACGCGGGCACGTATTCCCTGCGCCTCGCGGACGGAACCGGTGCCCCGGTGTGCACCGTCGACGCACTCACCCTCCGGGACCTCCCGGCCGTCGCCGGAACACCGGACGGCGCCGCTCTGCTCGCCCTGCGGTGGGGGGACGCGCCGCAGACACCGGAGGGCACCCCGGCGGGGCCCTGGGCCGTCGTGGGCCGCGACACCGCGGGAGTGACCGAAACCGTGCGTGCCACCGGCGTTCACGTCCGGCACCACGCCGACCTGGACGGCCTGCGACGTGCCCTGGACGACGGTGTTCCCGCGCCGGCCGTCGTCCTCGTCCCCGAGCCCGGTCGGCTCACCGCATCCGGCGCGTCCATGGACGTGGTCCTCGCGAGCCACGCTGTCCTGGATCTTGCCCAGCAATGGCTTGCCGACGAGCGACTCGCGGGCTCCCGGCTCGTCCTGATCACCGACGGTGCCGTGGCGACCGGCAGCGGCGACGTCCGCCCGGACCCCGCCGGAGCCGCGGTGTGGGGGCTGATCCGGTCGGCGCAGACCGAGCACCCTGGGCGCTTCGTCCTGGTCGACACCGACGGCCTGCCGAAGTCGGTGGACCGCCTCGTCGCGGCCCTGGCCTCGGACGAGCCCCAACTCGCGATCCGTGCGGGCCGTATGTCGGTACCGGCGCTACGGCCGTACCGGGCCGTAGCGGACGACGAAGGACGCGGGAACCTCTTCGACCGTCACAGCCACGTGCTGATCACCGGCGGATTCGGCACCCTGGGCCGCCTGGTGGCCCTGCACCTGGTGGAACGGTACGGCGTACGGCGGCTGTTGCTGACCGGCCGGCGCGGCGCGGCCACCCCGGGCGCCGGCGCCTTCCTGGACGAACTGGCCGTGCTGGCACCGCAGGTGACGGTGACCGTGGCCGCGTGTGACATCGCCGACCGCGCCGCCCTCGCCGAGGTGCTCGCCGCCGTACCCGAAGAGCACCCGCTCACCGGTGTGGTGCACGCGGCGGGTGTTCTGGACGACGCGGTCGTCGAACGGCTCGACCCGGACCGCCTCGACCAGGTGCTGCTGCCCAAGGCCGGGGCGGCCGTGCACCTCCACGACCTCACCGCGAACCTGAACCTGTCGGCGTTCGTGATGTTCTCCTCGCTCGCCGGCGTGCTGGGTTCCGCCGGACAGGCCAACTACGCGGCGGCCAACGCCGTTCTGGACGGCATCGCCCGACTGCGGCACGCCGAGGGACTACCCGCGCTCTCCATCGCCTGGGGCCTGTGGGCGGACCAGAGCACGATGACCGACGGCCTGGGCGAGACGGACCGGCTCCGGATGGCCCGCTCCGGCGTCGCCGCCATGTCCGCCGCGGAGGGACTGACGCTGTTCGACACGGCCGTCGCCACCGGCGCCCCGGCCCTCGCAGCCGCCCGCCTCGACCTGTCCGCCCTGGATCCGGGGACGGCCCCGGCCCTGCTGCGCGCCCTGGTCCCGTACGCCGTGCCGCCCGCGGCCCCGGCCTCCGGGCGGGACGCGACGCCCGCCACCGGCCTGCGGAGCCGGCTGAACCGGGCACCGCGGCACGAGCGCGGTCACCTCCTCCTCGAGACGGTACGGGCCGAGGTGGCCGCGGTTCTGGGACACACCGGCGCGGAGCAGGTGACGACCGACCGCCGGTTCCAGGACCTGGGCTTCGACTCGCTGATGGCGGTCGAGCTGCGGAACCGGCTGAGCGTCACCACCGGGGTCACACTGCCTCCCACCCTGATCTTCGACCACCCCACACCGGACGCGCTCGTCAACCGGCTTCAGGCCGACCTTCTGCCCGAATCCACGACGCCGGGTGACGAAGGGGCGACCGACGGGGATCCGGTGGACGGCCTTCCGCTCGGCGGCGGTGCCCTGGACACGATGAACACCGACGACCTGGTGCGCCTGGCACTCGGCGACAGCAAGTCATGACCACCCTCTACGGGGGAACGTATGGAGAGTTCGATGGCGTCCACCGCACCACAGCAAGTCGTCGACGCACTGCGGGCCGCGCTCAAGGAGAAGGAGCGGCTCCAGGCCCTCAACAACCGCCTCACCGAGCGTGAGACCGAACCGATCGCGATCGTCGCGATGGCATGCCGCTATCCCGGCGGCATCACGTCCCCGCAGGAGCTGTGGCAGCTGGTCACCGACGAGGTGGACGCGGTCGGCCCGTTCCCCGCCGACCGGGGCTGGGACCTGGAAAGGCTGTACGACCCGGATCCCGGCACCCCGCACACGTCGTACACCAGGGAAGGCGGATTCCTCTACGACGCACGGGAGTTCGACGCCGAGTTCTTCGGCATCCCGCCCCGCGAGGCACGGGCGATCGACCCGCAGCAGCGGCTCCTGCTCGAAACCTCGTGGGAGGCGGTCGAACGTGCGGGTATCGACCCAGCGTCGCTGCGCGGCACGCCCACCGGCGTCTTCGTGGGCACCATGTACGGCGACTACATGACCCGGATCTCCCCTTCCGCGGAGGAGTACGAGGGGTATCTGAGCATCGGCAGCGCGGGCAGCGTGGCTTCCGGGCGCATCGCCTACACCTTCGGGTTCGAGGGACCGGCCATCACCGTGGACACGGCGTGTTCCTCCTCGCTGGTGACTCTGCACCTGGCCTGCGCCGCGCTGCGCCGCGGTGAATGCTCCCTGGCCCTGGCGGGCGGCGCGACGGTGATGGCCACACCGACGCCGTTCGTCGAGTTCAGCAGGCAACGCGGCCTGGCCCCGGACGGCCGCTGCAAGGCGTTCTCCGCCTCGGCCGACGGTACCGGATGGTCCGAGGGCGTGGGACTGCTGCTCGTCGAGCGGCTCTCCGACGCACGGCGCAACGGCCACCCGGTACTGGCCGTGGTGCGGGGCTCCGCCGTCAACCAGGACGGCGCCAGCAACGGACTCACCGCGCCGAACGGGCCGGCGCAGGAGCGGGTCGTCCGGCAGGCACTCTCCAGCGCGGGCCTGTCCCCGGCCGAGGTGGACGCGGTGGAGGCGCACGGCACCGGCACGCCCCTCGGTGACCCGATCGAAGCCCACGCGCTGCAGGCCGCCTACGGCAGCGCACGCACCGCGGACCAGCCCCTGTATCTGGGTTCCCTCAAATCGAATCTCGGGCACACCCAGGCAGCTGCCGGCGTCGGTGGCGTCATCAAGATGACGATGGCCCTGCAGCACGGTGTCCTGCCCAAGACGCTGCACGCGGACGTGCCCACCGAGCATGTCGCCTGGTCCGCCGGCACGCTGGCGCTCCTCAACAAGTCGATCCCCTGGCCCGAACGCGACCGTCCGCGACGGGCCGCCGTCTCCTCCTTCGGCATCAGCGGCACCAACGCCCATGTCATCCTGGAGCAGGCACCGGAGCCGCGGCAGCGGCGCGAGCGGGAGGCGCCGCCGCTGCCCACCGTGCCCTGCCCGCTCTCCGCGGCCGACGAGGCCGCGCTGCGCGCGCAGGCCCGGCGCCTGCACGCGCACCTCGCCTCCGGCGCGGACCCCGGGTCAGAGGCCGGGAGCCTGCTCGACGTCGGCTACTCGCTGGCAACCGGCCGCAGCGGTCTGCCCCATCGCGCGGTGCTGCTCGCCACGGACCGGGACGATCTCCTCCGCCGGCTGCGGGAAGTGGCCGTCGGCACCCCGGCACCGGACGTGATCCGCGGCCGCGCCGCCGCGGGCAGGACCGCGTTCCTCTTCGCCGGGCAGGGGTCCCAGCGGGCCGGCATGGGCCGGACGCTGTACCGGACGTTCCCCGCCTACGCGGCGGCCTTCGACGACGTCTGCGCCGCCGTGGACCCACATCTGGAACGCCCACTGCGAGACGTGCTCTTCGCAGCGGAGGACTCCCCCGGTGCCGGCCCGCTGCATCGCACCGAGTACACCCAGCCGGCGCTCTTCGCCTTCGAAGTCGCCCTGTACCGGCTGTTGACGTCCTGGGGCGTGCGGCCGGACGCCGTCCTCGGCCACTCCGTGGGAGCACTCGCCGCCGTGCACGCCGCGGGGGTGCTCTCACTCGAGGATGCCGCCGAACTCGCCGCCGTACGGGGCCGCGTCATGCAGCGGCTGCCGTCGGGCGGAGCGATGGTGGCGCTGCGTGCCTCCGAGCAGGAGGCGACCGCCCTGCTGGCCGGACTGGAGGAGCGGATCTCCCTGGCGGCCGTCAACGGCCCGGCCGCCACGGTACTCTCGGGCGACCGCGACGCCCTCGAAGCCGCCGTCACGGCCTTCGAGGCAGCCGGCGGCAAGGCCACCCGGCTGCGCGTCAGCCACGGCTTCCACTCGCCCCTGATGGAACCCGCCCTGGATGAGATCCGGGCTGTCGCCTCGCGCCTGGACTTCCGGGAGCCGCGGATCACCGTCGTCTCGGACCTGACCGGGCGCGCCGAGGACGTGGCCGTACTGGCCGATCCCGAGTACTGGGTACGCCACGCGCGTCATACGGTTCGCTTCGCGGACGGCCTCGACTGCCTCACGGAGCTCGGCTGCACGCGGCTGCTGGAGCTCGGCCCGTCCGGCGACCTCGTGTCGATCGCCGCCGAATCCCTCACCGAGGACGGAGCCGACTCCGCAGGGGCCGGGTACGCACTGATACCGGTTCTCCGGCGGCGGACTCCGGAGCCGGACGCCGCGTTGGCCGCTCTCTCCCGGCTGCACGCCTGCGGCGGGGCCGTCGACTGGGCCTCGGTCTTCGCCGGCCAGGACGCCTGCCGTGTCGAGTTGCCGACGTACGCCTTCCAGCGCCGCCCCTACTGGCTGGAAGGCTCACCGGGCGTCGGTGCCGCGCACTCCGACAAGCTCACCGCCGTGGATCACCCCATACTCGACGGTGTCGACGAACTACCCGACGGGTCACGCTTGTTGAGAGGACGCCTCTCCCTCGGGGCGCATCCGTGGCTGGCCGGCCACCGGGTGGCGGGCGAGGTTCTGGTGCCCGGCACCGTACTGCTCGACCTTGCGCTGCGTGCTGCCGGCGAGGCGGGCCTGGAGGTGGTGGAAGAACTCGTCCTGCGGGCCCCGCTCGTCGTACCGGACGATGTGGAGATCCAGCTGCAGGTGTTCCTCGCGGCCGACGCGGAATCCGGCCGGAGGGACGTCACCGTGCGCTCCCGGCCAGGGGGCGCCGGCCGGCCGGGAACCTGGACGACGCACGCCCACGGCACCGTGACGGGCGAGGCGGCCGGGGCCGCCACGTGCCTGACGGCCGGCCCGGAGGAGTGGCCGCCGCCCGGCGCCGAACCCGTCGGTGTGCCCACGGCCCGCTTCTATGACCGGCTGGCCGGGCAGGGCCTGGAATACGGCCCCGCCTTCCGCGGCGTTCAGGCGATGTGGCGGCGCGGCCGGGAGGTCTTCGCCGAGGTGGCGCTGTCCGCGGAACGGCAGCCCGGCCACGACGGTTTCGCCGTGCACCCGGTCCTGTTCGACGCGGCCCTGCACCCGATCGCTCTCGGCGGCCTGACCGACGGCGAAGCGGACGACGGGACCTGGCTGCCGTACTCGTGGTCCGGGGTTCGCGTGCTCGCGCGGGCCGACGCGAAGCTGCGCGTCAGGCTCGCCCCGGCGGGCCCGAACGCGGTGAGCATCACCGCGACGGACACCTCGGGCGAGCTGGTCATGTCGGTCGACTCGTTGACGGTGCGCCCGTTCACGGCGGACGCCGGGGCCGGTGGCCGCGACGGCCTGCTGCTTCCCTCGTGGGAACCGCTGTCCGGCACGGCCGTCGCGCCGGACACGAGCCGCTGGGCGGTGCTCGCACCGCCGACGGCCCTCGTCGGGGCCGAACCGTGCCCCGCCGTCGACCTCGCGTCGGCGCTCAGCACTGACGCACTCCGCGACACCCCGCAGGTGCACCACGACATCGCCGCACTCACCGCCGTGGACGAGCCCGCCCCGGCCCTTCTCCTGGTGCCCTGTCCGACCGCGGCGCCCGGCAGCCGTGCGGATGCCGATGGCGTCCACGCGGCCGTGCGCCACGTACTGGCCGCCGTGCAGGCGGTGCTCGCCGACGACCGGCTGGCCGAAACCCGCGTCGCGGTGCTCACCCGCGACGCCGTGACCGTCGGGGGCGAGCAGCACACGACCGCACTCGCCCACCGTGCCGTCTGGGGCCTGATGCGCTCGGCGCAGGCCGAGCACCCGAACCGATTCCTGCTGCTGGACGAGGACGGCACGCCCGGCTCCCGGCGCGTCCTGGCCGCGGTGCTCGCCTCCTCCCAGCCACAACTCGCCGTGCGTGGCGGCGTCGCCCATCGGCCGGTCCTCACTGCGTCGGAGCCGGACACGGCGCTGCGCCCGCCGGCCGGCAGCCCGCACTGGCACCTCGACTACGTCGGCAAGGAGACCTTCGCCCATCTGTCCCTGAGGCCCTGGCCCGAGGCGGACGCCCCGCTCACCGAGGGTCAGATCCGGGTGCGGATGCGCGCCGCGGGCCTGAACTTCCGTGACGTTCTCCTGTCGCTGGGCGTGGTCCCCGCCTCCGTGGACGGGACCGCGGCCGGACCGGGACAGGGCGGCGAGGGTGCCGGGGTCGTCCTGGAGACCGGCCCGGGTGTCACCGCCCTGCGCCCCGGCGACCGGGTCACCGGGCTGTTCCACGGCATCGGTCCGGTCGCGGTGACCGACCACCGGCTGGTCTGCCGGTTCCCCGACGGCTGGTCCTTCCGTCAGGCGGCAGCCGTCCCGGTGGCCTATCTCACCGCCTATTACGGCCTGGTGGACCTCGCGGGGCTGCGCGCGGGCGAGTCGCTGCTCGTGCACGCCGGCACCGGAGGTGTGGGCACCGCCGCACTCCAGATCGGCCGGCATCTCGGCGCGCGGACGTACGCCACCGCCGGACCGGCCAAATGGGACGCGCTGCGCGCCGCGGGACTGCCCGAAGAGCACATCGCCTCTTCCCGTGACCTGGGATTCGAGCGGCGCCTGCTGGACGCCACCGGGGGCAGGGGGGTCGACGTGGTGCTCAACTCCCTGGCGGGAGAGTTCACCGACGCGTCGCTGCGTCTGCTTCCGCGCGGCGGCCGGTTCCTGGAAATGGGCAAGACCGACCGGCGTGACCGCGAGAGCGTGGCCGGGCAGCACCCGGGCGTCGCATACCTCGCCTACGACGTGCGCGATCCCGGCCCCGACCGCATCCACGATATCCTCACCGTCCTCCAGGAGCTCTTCGGACAGGGCGCGCTCACCCCGCCCCGGGTGTCGACGTGGGACATCCGCGACGCGCCGAACGCGTTCCGGTACCTGAGCGAGGCCCGGCACATCGGCAAGGTCGTACTGGAGTTCCCCGACGAGGACGGTCCGTGGGACACCTCCCGGGCCGTCCTCGTCACCGGCGGCCTCGGATGGCTGGGCCGGCTCGTCGCCCGGCACCTGGTGGACCGGCACGACGTGCGCGAGCTCGTGCTGATGGGCCGCGGCGCGCCCGGCGAGGACGCGGTGCGGGACCTGGTCGCGCTGCGTGAGACCGGGGCGCGGGTCCATACGGTGGCCTGCGACGCGGCCGACCGCGACGCGTTGACGGCCGCCCTCGCCGAACTCGCCGGGGACGGGGTGCGGATCGGCGGCGTCGTCCACGCGGCGGGGGTCCTGGACGACGGGCTCCTCGGCTCCCTGGCGCCGGACCGGCTCGACCGGGTACTGCGCCCCAAGATCGACGCGACCCTCAATCTCCACGAACTCACCGAGGACCTCGACCTCTCCGTGTTCGTCGTCTGCTCGTCGCTCGCCGGCACGCTCGGGTCTCCCGGGCAGGGCGCTTATGCGGCCGGCAACGCGTTCCTCGACGGCCTGACGGAGCACCGGCGTTCGCTGGGACGTCCCGGCATCTCACTGGTATGGGGCCTGTGGCGGGGGGAGGGCGGCATGGGCGCCTCGCTGAGCGACGCGGACCTCGCCAGGATGGCTCGCGGCGGAGTGGTGCCGCTGGACGCCGGGCAGGGCCTGGAGCTGCTGGACGCCGGGCTCCGCCGCAACAGGCCGGTGGCCGTGGCCGGGCGGTGGGACGTCGAGGGCCTGCGTGCGCGGCGCACCGCCGACGGCACTGTGCCTCCGCTGCTGGAGGGCCTGCTCGGCGGCGCCTCCCCGCGCGCCGCCGGCCCCGCCGTCGGCGTGACGGCCACC
Organism: Streptomyces sp. NPDC048584; assembly: GCF_043199595.1. Taxonomy (NCBI): domain Bacteria; kingdom Bacillati; phylum Actinomycetota; class Actinomycetes; order Kitasatosporales; family Streptomycetaceae; genus Streptomyces; species Streptomyces sp. NPDC048584. The sequence continues at coordinate 136,162 of NZ_JBICWF010000007.1, read as the reverse complement.
GTGGCCGACGGCCCGGCGGGCGCCCCGGCGGACGGCGGCGATCACCTGCTGAATACCGTGCTCCATGAGATCGCATCGGTGCTCGGTCATGCCTCGGCCTCGGCCGTCGAGCCCGACCGCACCTTCGACGAGGCGGGCTTCGACTCGCTCACCACCGTGGAGCTGCGCAACCGGCTTGCCGCCGCCACCGGAATCAGGCTGCCCGCCACCTTCGTCTTCGACTTTCCGACGCCGGCCGATCTGGTCGTCCACCTGCGAGAACAACTGCCGGACGTCGATGGCGACGACGCAGGCGGCGCGGATGCCGCCCTCGAGGTGTTCGACGGCATCTCCCGGATCGAGGCGCGCGTGGCCGGCCTTCCGCTCAGCGACGCCCAGCGCGCGGCGGCGAGCGAGCGGTTGCACACCCTGCTGACCCAGCTGAACCCGACGACGGAGGGCGCGTAGCGTGCCGACGACCGATATGACACAGACGGAGCCCCAGGCCTCGGCGTCAGCCCCACCCTCCCGGTGGCTGCGCACCTTCCGGGAGGCCGGGCCCGGCTCCGCGCTCCTGGTGTGCTTTCCGCACGCCGGCGGCGGCGCGAACGCCTTCTCCGCGGTGGCCGCGGCGCTGCCCGAGGACATCGGGCTGCTCGCCGTCCAGTACCCCGGCCGGCAGGACCGGCGCGCCGAGCCGTGCGCCGAGAACGTCGCGGAGCTCGCCGAGGGGGCCGCGGCGGAACTGGTCGCGTACACCGGCCGACGGCTGTTCCTCCTCGGCCACAGCATGGGCGCTCTGGTCGCCTTCGAGACGGCCCGCCTGCTGGCGAAACGGGACGCCGTCGCGCGGCTGTTCGTCTCGGCCGCCCGGCCGCCCTCCCACGACTGGCAGGAACCCGACTTGGACGGGCTCACCGACAGCGAGGTCGTCACGGGGGTGCGGCGACTGGGCGGCGTGCCCGAACCGCTCCTCGACGATCCGGAGACGGTCGGCGAACTGGTGAGGGTCCTGCGCGGCGACCACCGGGCGCTGCGCCGCTACCGCGCCCCGGCCGACGCCGTTCTGCCGATCCCGGTCACGGTGCTCCTGGCCGAGGGGGATCCCAAGAATTCGGCATCCCAGGTACGGGACTGGGCACGGCACAGTACCGCCGGGTGCGGGCTCGAGCGGCTGCCCGGCGGCCACTTCTCCCTGACCGACGCGGCCTCCCCCGCCGTGTCGCTCCTCACCCGGTACATCCGCGGGGAAGCCCGACCCGCCCAGGACCTGGGGGGCGCCCAGGACGGCAAGAAGGGCACCGTCGGCGTACCGCCGGCTGCGTCCGCGGCCCCCGCCGACTTGATCAAGGACATACTCCTGGCAGGCCTGCGGGGCAGCCGTCCGCCGCTCTCCACCGACTTGACCCGGCTGGAGGACGCGGCACGCGAAGTGCTGGAGCCGAACGCCTTCGGCTACGTCTCGGGCAATGCGGGCACCGGCGTCAGCGCCCGCAACAACCGCGAGGCATTCGACCGGCTGCGGCTGGTGCCACGGATGATGCGCGGCACCGCTCGGCGCGACATGTCGGTGTGCCTGCTCGGCCGGCGTCTGCCCTCGCCGGTACTGCTCGCCCCGGTGGCCGCCCTGGGGGCGGTCCACCCCCAGGGCGAACTCGACACCGTCCGCGGCGCCGCGGCGGTGGGCCTGCCGTTCGTCCTGTCCTCCTTCGCCTCCCGGACGCTGGAGGAGGTCGCCGCGGCGGCGGGTCCCGAGCCACGATGGTTCCAGCTGTACCTGCCCACGGAGCGACCCGTGGCAGAGTCCCTGGTACGCCGGGCGGAAGCGAGCGGCTACACGGCGCTGGTCGTCACCGTCGACGCCCCGAGCTTCGGCTACCGGCCGGCGGACCTGGACGCCGCCCATTCACCGTTCCTCCAGGGCATCGGCGTCTCCAACTACACGGACGACCCCGCCTTCCGCGCGACTCTGCCCCCGGACGCCGACCGCCTCGCGGTCCTCGCGCACTGGGCGGGCACCGCCACCGACCCGGCACTCAGCTGGGACGATCTGGCGTGGCTTCGCCGATTCACCGAGCTGCCCGTGCTGGTCAAGGGCGTGCTGCACCCCGACGACGCCCGGCTGGCACTGGAGTACGGAGCGGACGGCGTGGTGGTCTCCAATCACGGCGGGCGCCAACTCGACGGCAGTGTGGCCAGCCTGGACGCGTTGCCGGCGGTACGCGCGGCAGTGGGCGACGCCGCTCCGGTACTGCTCGACTCCGGGGTCCGGACCGGCTCCGACGTACTCAAGGCGCTCGCGCTGGGAGCGGACGCGGTCCTGCTCGGCAGGCCGTACGTCTACGGACTCGCCCTGGGTGGACAGCACGGGGTAGAGCATGTGCTGCGCTGCCTGCTGGCGGATCTCGACCTGGCCTTGGCACTGGCGGGCTGCGCCTGCGTGGCCGACGTCACCGCGGAACTCGTCAACCCGCCGGGAACCCCCGGCGTGCACCGTCCCTGAGCACCACCGTAGGACCTGCGCAGGCCCCGTGCGGTGCGGTGCGGTGCGGCAACGATCGCCCCTCGATACGCGACCGATAGCCGGCTCCGGAGACTCGGCTCACGTATCGACGGACGGATTCGCCTCCGCTGATCGCCGGTCCCGCAAGAGTGGACAGAAAGGCCGAGTGCCGTGAACAAACTGAAAATATCCGGCAAGCGACTACTGGACAGCCTCGATCGTCTGTCCACGTTCGGAGGTCGCCCCGATCGGGGCGTGGACCGCGTGGCCGGTTCCGCAGCGGATCTGCAGGCCCGACGGTGGATGGCGGAGCACCTGCACGCGCAGGGGCTGGAGTCCTGGACCGACGAGGTCGGCAATGTCTTCGGTCACGCTCCCGGAGCCGGCGACGGCAGGCTCCTTCTCGGCTCGCACACCGACACCGTGCCCGCCGGCGGCCGGCTGGACGGAGCCTACGGGGTCATGGCCGCCATGGAGGTGCTGACGACCCTCCACGAACACGGCCACCATGCCGCGCGATGCCTGGAGATCGTGAGCTTCTGGGACGAGGAGGGCGCCCGACCCGAGTCCTCCGGCGGCATGGTCGGCTCCACCGCTCTGTGCCGGAGCCCTCATCTGGCCCAGATCGACTCCTATATCGAGCTGCACATCGAGCAGGGCCCTCGCATGGAGGAAGCGGGCCAGGAGCTGTGTGTGGTCGAGGGCATCGTCGGTGTCGACCGGCATCTGATCCGTGTGGTGGGCGAACCCAATCATGCCGGGACCACTCCGTTTCCACTCCGCAAGGACGCCGGCCGGGCTCTCGTGCGTACAGCGGCCGTCACCCAGGAGCTCCTCCGCTCGGTCCACGACTCCGTCGTCGGGAACATCGGGACGCTGACACTGGATCCGGGCGCCCCCAACGTGGTCCCGGGCGCGGCACAGATGGTCCTCGAGATCCGGGCGCCGCACGAGGAGTCGCTCACACGGTGCGCCGACGTGGTCCTGGAGCGGGCGAGAACGATCGCCCGGGAAGAGGGGTGCACGATGGAGCACCGCCTGCTCTCGCACAAACCGGTGGTCGACTTCGACGACGGCATGCGCGCACTGCTGGAGAAGGTGACGCTCGGCACGGGGCGTGCCGCCGGCTGCCTTTACAGCTATGCGGGCCACGACGCCGGAGTGATGAGCGCGCACGTCCCGACCGGCATGGTCTTCGTGCCCAGCGCCCGGGGCGTGAGCCACTCCCCCCGCGAGTACACGCCCGAGCGCCTGCTCGTGCAGGGGGCTCAGGTCCTGCTCGATGCCGTAGTGGCCCATGCCGAAGCCAGGACGGTGTCCGGCTCCTCGGGAAGCGCGGGGGCCGCCCCGAGCGCGAGGGTGTGACCCGCACGGTCTGCGCGGCACGATCCGCATGCGCGATCGGGTCCCTTCCTTCCCTGCCGGGGCGGGCCCTCATTCCAGGTGTCCCGCCCTGAAGCCGTCGAGATCCCTCCTTACTGCCGCCACGACCTCGGACAGCCCTTGCTGAAGATAGAAGTGACCGCCTGGGAAGAGACGCGTGGCGAACGCGGACGCCGTGTGCTCACCCCAGCGGACGAGGTCGTCATGTGACACGTGCGGGTCGACGTCCCCGCCGTAGGCGGTGATCGGGCACCGGAGCCTCGTACCCGGGTCGCTCTGGTACGTCTCGACCGCCCGGAAGTCCGATCGCATGGGTGGGATCACGACGGCCAGCATCTCCGCGTCGTTCAGGAGGGCAGGGTCCGTCCCGGACAGCTCGGCCATTTCGGCGATGATGCCCGCATCGTCCTTGCGGTGCAGGCCCCGGTCCCGCCTGACCGACGGAGCGGTCCGGCCGGAGGCGATGAGTCCGATGGGTGACATGCCGACCGGTCCGTGCTGCAGGCGCAGTCCGGTCTCGTACGCCACGACCGATCCCATACTGTGCCCGAACAGCGCCAACGCTCTTTCTCTCCATGGCATCAGGGCCTCGCAGACCCGGTCCGCCAGTTCCCTGACGTCGTCGACAGCGGCTTCACCCATGCGGTCCTGGCGGCCTGGGTACTGCACGACCAGTACTTCCGCCGCCTGCGACAGTTCCGCCGAGAGCCGGAAGTACGCGGCGGCCGACCCTCCGGCATGCGGGAAGCACACCAGGGTCGGTCCGCCGGCCGCGGGCTCGTGGTACTGACGTATCCAACCGCTGCGGTCCTGCCTTCGTACGGCGACGCTCATGCTGGGCTCACCTCGTTCTGAGTTCCCTGAAAGAGGCCGGCAAAGCGGCCGAAGAACCCGGTGACGCACTTACGTCCCGGGGCGGATGGGCCCCGCCGGGTGCCCCGGCTACTGTCTGCCGTACAGTCCGGACATCTTCTCCACGGCCGCGATGGCCGCAGCCGGATCGTCGGCGATCTCAAACGGTGCGGGAGTGGAGTCGCGTGTGTATCCACGGTCCTGCACCGCGGTGAGGGTGCGCAGCAGCGGCGTCCAGAAGTCGTCGACGCCCAGCAGGACCAAGGGCCTGGGGTTCCGTCCGAGGTAGTTGAGGGACACGACCTCGATGACCTCGTCCAAAGTGCCGTAGCCTCCGGGAAGGGCGAGGAACGCGTCGGCCATGTCGAACATGACCTTCTTGCGTTCGAACATGTCCTCGGTGACCACCAGTTCCTGCTCGGGGGCCATGTCGTCGCGTTCCAGCTCCCGCAGGAAGCGGGGTATCACTCCGGTGACCGGGGCGCCGTGGCGCTGCGCCGAGCGTGCCACTGCCCCCATGACTCCGACCCCGCCGGCGCCGTAGATCAGACGGTGCCCGCGGGTGCCGAGGAGAGCGCCGACATCCTCGGCGCACTCGATCACGCTCGGCAGGTGGCCGGTCCGAGCGCCGCAGAAGACCGCTACCGCCAGGCCGCCGCCGTGTCCGGTGACCGTGCCGGGTTCCCTGTCGCCTGCCATCCAAGACCTCCTGATGTGTCGAAGAGTGGTGGGACGACTCCGTCGAGACGGTCGTCCGGATGCCGGATTCGGCTGCGGCGATATCCTCGTCGGAGCACTATTCCTGGCCTATCGCGACGAGATCGACTCCCCACACGTCCCTCTCCCGGCCGCAGGCCGGCTCCCGTCCCGGGGGGAGTTGTTCAGGGCAGTCGCTCCAACAGCCGATGGAACCTGGCTCCCGCCGCGTCCCGATGCTGCTGAAGCACTGGAACCGCCTGAATCAGAAGTGCCTTGGCTCGTTGGAACTGACGCTGGGCGAGATACACCTCGCCCAGGCTGCCCCTCGTACGGGCCGCCTCGACGGGACTGCCCGTGACGTCCGCGATCGACAGCGCCCTCTGGAAACAGTGGGCCGCCTCCGCAAGGTTGCCCTGCATCAGATGTGCGGTGCCCAGGCCTCGCTGCACATGCCCTTCACCGACTTCATCGGCCTGCGTCCGAACGATGGACAGCGCCTCGCGGAAATGTGCCAGCGCGACCTCCGGTCGCCCTGCCCCCAGCCGCAGTTCACCGAGCCGGACCAGAACCTGAGAGGCCACTCGGGAGCTGCCTGCTTTCCGGCAGGTGTCCAGCGCCGCCGTCAACTGCTGTTCCGCCAGACCGGGGTCGTCCTTCGCCACGTGGATCTGGGCCAGGTTGCACCAGACATGAGCCTGACCGACCGGATCACCCGCGTCGCGGAACAGATCGGCCGCACGGCCGTATTCGAGCAGCGCTGTGTCCAGCATTCCCTGAGTGTGTCTGCAGAGCGCGATATTGCGCGTGGCCAGGGCCATCCCTTCCACTTCGCACAGCTCTTCGAAGAGGGCCAGCGACTTCTCCACGTACGGCAGTGCCCGCTCGGTGTGCCGCTGCGAGAGGTAGAGGGACCCCAGCGAGCAGCGTGTCACCGCCTCTCCACGTACGTTCCCGTTTTCCAGCACCACCTCCAGGGCCGTCTCGTGGCTCCTTCTCCAGTCGTCGTGGTAACAACGCACCTCGAAGAGGGTCACCAGAGCCACCGCCAAGTCCCAGCAGGCCTCGTCGAGTCCGTACTCCTTGGCCGCGTCGACCGCGGCAAGCAGTCCCGGGCGCTCCGCGTCCATCCATCGCAACGGATCCGTCAGCACATCGCGGACGACGTCCTCAGGAGGCTCCCGCCTGGGCGAATTCCCCCGTACACGGGCGAAGTCGCCGCCATGGAGTTGGCTGTGCGCGCGATCGAGCAGCGCGAGCCAGGCGCCGGCGATCCGACGTACGACCTCCTGACGCTCTGCCACGGCGAGGCGGCCGGCGGCTTCCCGCAGGAAGAGGCGGATCAGACCGGGGATGCGATAGCGGGGGGTGTCGTCGGGTTCCGCTTCGACGGGTGCGAGCAGTTGGGCCGCAGCGGCCTCGTCCAGCAGGTCGTGGGCCTCCTCCGTGCCTCGACCGGTCACCACCGCGGCCATCCAACCGGGGACCGTGTCCACGCCGAGAAGGCTCAGTCGGCTCAGGAGCCCTTGGAGTTCGGGGCGCAGGCCGTCATACGTGGAGGCGATGGTCGTGCGCACGGCCTGGTCGCCACGCATGAGTTCGTCGAGCCGCCGCCCCTCGTCCCGAAACCGGTGTGCCATGGACGAGACCGGCCGGTGGGGCGCGGCGGCGAGCCGGGCTCCGGCGATGCTGAGCGCCAGCGGCAGGCCGTCGAGATGTCGCACCACCTCGGCGACGGCAGAGGGCTCCGCCCGGAGGCGTTTCTCGCCGACGCTCCTCCCGATCAGTTCGAGCGCCTCCGGAGGGGTCAGCACATCGAGCCGGACGTTGTGCAGCGCGGGAATGCCCGTCTGTGGCGTGCGGCTGGTCACGAGCACGGCGCAGTCCCGTCCGCCCGGGAGCAAGGGCTGTATCTGCGCCTCGTCGGCGGCGTCATCGAGAACCAGCAGCATGTCGCGCCCGGCGACATGGCTACGGAACATGGAGGCACGTTCGTCCAGACCCTTCGGGATATCCGAGGGCGACACCCCCAGGGTGCGCAGGAAGTGGTCCAGGACCCGAGCCGGCGGGACCGCGGCCGGCCCGCTGCCGTGCAGGTCGTAGTAGAGCTGACCGTCGACGAAGTGCTCGGGTGCGAGCCGGTAGGCGATGTGGAGCGCGAGCGACGTCTTGCCCACCCCGCCCCGGCCGTACACGTTGACCGCGCGGGTGCCGGGACGGCCCGTCGCCGATGGACGGTCCAGTAGGGCGCCGAGCGATCGAGTGAGATCGTTCCTGCCGACGAAGTGGTCCATCAGCGGGGGCAGTTGTCTCGGCACGGACACACCGGCCGACTGCGTGTACGCGGGGGCGAGTTCCGGTGCATCGTTGAGGATTCCGCTTTCGAGGCGGCGGAGTTCGTCGGAGGGTTCCAGGCCGAGGTCGTTGACCATTCGGTCACGGCCCTCGCGGTACACCTGAAGGGCGTCGGTACGTCGTCCGGCGCGGTGCAGCGCAAGCATGAGTTGCCCTCGTAGCTTCTCGCGCAAGGGATTCTCGGAGACATGGTTCACCAACTCGGGAAGCAGCTTCCGTTCTCGGCCCCGCAGCAGCTCCACGTCGATGCACTCCTCCAGGACGGTGAGGCGCTCCTCGTCAAGAGCCACGGCCTTCCTGTGGAGCACATCGCTGTCGAGCCCACTCAGGGCCGGTCCCCGCCAGAGATCCAGAGCGCCGCGGTAGCTGCGGACCGCCACTTCGTAGTGACCGGCGTCCGACGCCGCCCGCGCCTCGGAGACGAGGCGGGCGAAGTCGTCGATGTCCCGCTGCCCCGGTTCGAGCATCAGCGCGTACCCGAAGGGGTGCGTTCTCAGAGTGTCGCCCATCCCGACACCGGCCAGGGCTCGACGGGCTGCGGAGACACATATCTGGACCTGACTGCGGACAGTCGCCGGGGGATCCTCACCCCACACCACGTCGATGATGTCCTCGATGCTCATCGTCTCCCCGGCCCTGCACACCAGTGCCGCCAGCAGAAGTCTCGATCTTCGCGCCCTGAGTTCCGCGACCACGCTTCCCCGTGTGACTTCGAATCGGCCGAGAAGCGCGAAGTACGCCTTTTGGTCCGTGCTTTGCCCCCGCAGGTTCATGACGCTCCGTTGGTGTGTCCCTGTCTGGTGACCACGGCCCGGCAGTGTCCGCGGCCCACAAGGCCGCGTCGTGGCGCCGGGACGGGTGTTGCCTTCTCCGAGGCGGCGGGATCGCCGCCATCGACTTCGATCCGGGCAGATCCTGGCGGCGTCGGCTGCCTGAGTCAGCCGGTACGACGGGCACAGTAGCCCGGCCGCGGCGCCGGGTGTGCCGGTCGTTCGCCCCACACGGAACAGGCCTGGCCCCTCAGCGCTGCGGTTCGCCGCTACGGGACCGGCGGCGTACCCGAGACGCGAAGCGTGACCGTGCGGAGACCATCACGTCCAGGGGCGAGGGTGGTTCTGTTCGCGCCAGGCCCGCGGTGAGATTCCGTAGGCCCGTTTGAAGACCTTGCCGAAGTGGGTCGCGTCCACGAAGCCCCAGCTCCGCCCGATCGCCGCGACGGTCCGCAGCCGGCCGTTCGGGCCGGCCAGCTCCCGTTTGCATTCCGCCAGGCGGCGGGCACGGATCCAGTCGCCGAGGCTGATTCCCGAGCGCGAGAGCACAACGTAGAGCTGCCGTACGGAGATGTCGTGCGCGGCCGCTATCCGGGCCGCCGACAGAGCCGGATCAGCCAGGTGCTCCTGGATGTACTGCGTGATGCGCAGGGTGAGCGTCGCCTTCAAAGGCGCCCTGGCCAGGACGGAGTTGCCGTGCTGGGTCGTCAGGACCGCACGCAGGAGCTCGACGCTGGGCTGCACGGCGGCTTCGCCGTGCGGGCCCTGGTGCAACTCGTCGGCGACGGCCAGTTGGGAGAAGTAGGTGAAGGCGAGGCGCGCAACGGGGTTGCCGGGTCCCAGGGGCACCGCGGTGACGTCTCGTAACAACCGGTCGGGGAGCGCGAGTGCGGCCCGGGGGAAACGGATGAAGCGGTGGTCGACTCCTTCGTCGAAGAGCAGTGTGTAGGGGGTGATCGACTCGAAGACGGCGCAGTCTCCCGCACTCAGCAGGCACTGGCGGCCGTTCTGCACCACCATGCTGCTGCCCGCCATCTGAACACCCAGAGTGACGGCCGGTTCCTCGTCCTCCCGGGCAAGCCGTTCGGTCCGACGGAGGGTGACCGCGGTCGCCCGCGCCGAACAGACCCTGAGGGGCCCGACACCGTTGAGCCCGATGCGGACGGAGATGTCCTCCGCCGGTGGGCCGTGGTCGATGTCGACCGCGACCATGGATTCCCACACCGCGTTCCGGACCACTTCCTCCCGATCCTGCGGCGGTATGGACGAGGTGTCCAGAACCGGACTCATGAGACCGGCCTCCGTCCGCCTCGGCCATGGTGACGGTCCGTCGGCGCCTCGGCCCGTATTCCCACAACGCCCCTCTCGCCCCGGCCGGTTCTCGTCTCCAGTCTGGCGGGATTCCCTCTCGCCGCGCAACGACCTCGCCGTTCCGCGCCGCAACGTGCCCGGCGCGACCGGGACTTGGGGCCGTGCACCACGGACAAAGTCCCGTGCACGGACGACACAGTCCTGACCCCACGAAGGTCCTAGGGTCCGTGGACGAGCTGAGAGACGAGGGTGTAGCACCCTTTTGTGGCATTGGGGGGACGGGGTGGACCCGGGCGGACCCGTTGAGCGTGCGGAGGGACCCAGGTCGAGCGAGCGCCTGGTGACCCTCACCCTCGAGCGGTACGGAGTGATGCTCCGGTCCACCATCTTCTGCCTCTGCGGTGCGCTGGGGGTCGTCTCGGCGGACCCGGCGAAAGTTCCCCTGGTGCTGACTCTGCTCCTGCCGGCTCTCCTCGCCTGTTGCGTGCGCCTGCGCTCATTGCACCGTCCGCTCCCTCCCACTCTGCTGTTGGTGTCGGACGCTGCCGTGGTGGTGCTCACGGGGCTGTCCCAGCCGGTGCTCGGCGGCGATGTCGCGGATGCGATGGTGGAGGCGATCGTCGGCATCAGCGTCATCACCTTCCAGCACGAATGGGCGACGCGTCCGGTGGTCGGGTTCACCCTGGCCGCGTTGGGGGCCGTCGTCTGCGCGCTGGGCGATATGTTCTCATCACCCGCGCACGGCGCCGATGCGGTGCACCTGGCACGCATGCTGGTGGAGGTGGGTCTGTCGAGGGGCGCCCATGTCATCGTCCGGGCGCGGGCCAGGGCGGCCGATCGGTCGGCCGCCACCAGGGCGGCGTTGCGCCGGGAGGCCGAGGTCGCCGCCGCGCGGCGGGCGACCGAGCGCGAACACCTGGCGACCCTGCACGATACGGCGTGCGCGACGCTGCTGATGGTCTCCCAGGGCGACGACCAGGACTGGTCATGGCTGCCTCTGCGCGCCGCACGAGATCTGGACGCTTTGTCCGCCATGCCCGGATTCGGGACGGAGAGCATTGATCTCTCGGTGCTTCTCGGCTGTGTGCCCGAGGGCGTGGGACAGGCCAGGGTCCAGGTCAAGTTGCTCGTCACCGGCCCGCTGGCGATTCCGTCGGGCCCCGGGCTCGCGATCTTCAACGGGGTCCGGGAGGCCGTCGCCAATGTGGCACGCCATGCCGGGGTACGCGAAGCGGAGCTGAGGGCGTGGACGGAGGACGGGGCCGTCGTCGTCGAACTGTCCGACGCGGGACGGGGCTTCGCTCCGGAATCCGTGCCCGCTCGGCGCAGGGGGATCTCCGCTTCGATCGTCGGCAGGATGAAGGCGGTCGGAGGCTCCGCGTCCGTTGCCTCCCGACCCGGCGCCGGGACCCGCGTTCAGTGGCGCTGGCAGGAGCGGCCTCCGGCGTCACCGCCGACAGACGGAACGCGGGCCGCGGGCCTGCCCGGTCCGCCCGGCGCACGGGCACAGCGCGCAGCTGTCGTTCGCTTCATCCGCGGCCAGCTGCTTCAAGGGGCCCGACTGGCGGCACTGCTGATCAGTCTGGTGGCGCAGTTCACCGTCTCCCTGGGCCAACTCACGGCCCACCAGGACGTGTACGGTCCGGCGTGGGCACAGACATCGGCCTTCATCTGTCTCGCCGCCGTCGCCGCGACCGGGGGCGCGTATCTGCTGCGTGGCAGGCGGATCCCGCCGAGGGTGCGCGGATGGAGCGTGGGCGCGGTGCTGGCGGTCTCGGCCACAGGCGCGTTCACGCTCCCGCCGGAACGCCTGGCAGGCCCCGAGGACTGGGTGTTCGGACTCATCGGCTGGCACGCGTTGTTCTTGCTGGCGGACCTTCGGGTCAGGGTCCTCGCGGTGTTCCTCGGGGCGCATGTCGGGCTCAACACGTTGGCCATGTTTGTACTGGGCTCACCGACCGTCGCCGAGTCGACCGGCATGGGTCTCTCGACCGTATCCACCTGCGGCTTCCAGTTCTCCGTCGGTGTGCTGCTGATGCATCTGCTCCATGACGGGGCGCCGGCAGCGGGGAGCGCGGCCGCACGGGAGGAAGAACTGCGTACCCGGGAACGTATCCATGAAGGCATGCAGCGTGATCACAAAGAGCGCTACCGCGCCCTGACGGCCACGACGGTGCCGCTGCTGGCAGGCCTTGGCCACGGTGTGCTGAGCCCGCATGACGACGACGTCAGGCTGCGGTGCGGCGTGGAAGCCGCCCGGATGCGCCGGTTGTTCGCGGAGAGCGACGCCGTCGCCGACCCGTTGCTGAACGAGTTGCGGGCGTGCGTCGAGGTGGCCGAGCACCAGGGAGTGACGGTGAGCCTGGCCATAAGGGGCCGGCGGAAGGAGGTGCCTGTGGAAGTGCGCAGGGATTTGATCGACCCGGTGGCCGTGGTTCTCGGCCATACCCGCACGACGGCGCGGGTGACCGTCGTATGGACTCCTCGGGCGGTACGAGTGAGTGTCGTCGGCCAGGACTTCGCCGACGGCCGCCGGACGGGAGACCTGGTTCGGGCGCACCACCGCGCCTCGGCCTCGAAGGTGGCTCTGGCGAAAGGTGCACACCGAGGGAGTGTGTGGGTGGAAACGATGTGGGAAGCGCCGATCACCTCCGGAGTCGACCTGACATGACGAGCAACTCCCCGGTGAGCGTGATCGCCATAGACGACCACCCCGCCATCCTTTCGGGGGTGGAGGCATGGTGCGCCGCGTCGCGGCGGCCGATCAACGTGGTCGCGACCGGCAACTCGGTCCGGGATGCCTGGACCGCGCCCGGCAGTACGGCCGATGTCGTCATCCTGGATCTGCAGCTCAAGGAGGGCGGGCCCGCCTTCGGCGGCCTTCGCCGCCTCGTCGACGAAGGACGGCAGGTCGTCGTGTATTCGATGCGTGACGACGAGGCGACGGCGGTCAACTGCCTGGATCTGGGAGCCGCGACGTTCCTGACCAAGAACGAGGGCCGGGACCACCTGGTAGAGGCGACACTGGCAGCAGCCGACGAGCGTCCCTACATGCCGCCGGCACTCGCCGGAGCGCTGGGTACGAACGCCCGCGCGGACCGCCCCCGGCTCTCCTCGCGCGAAGAGAACGTTCTGATCGAGTGGTTCCAGTCCGAATCGAAGGAGTTGGTCGCGCAGCGGCTCAACATCTCGGTTCGGACGGTCAACTCATATCTGGACCGGGTGCGGATCAAGTACGCGAACGTCGGCCGCCCCGCGCGGACCAAGGCAAGCCTGGTGGCACGCGCCATCCAGGACGGCCTGGTCGATGTGGAAGACCTCTGAGGAAGAGGCCGTCGGACTCGCGGGGGGACCCACCCGGCCGTCTCAGTGGTGGTCAGCCGACCAGCGCGGGGAGGGCGGCCCGGTCCAGCTTGCCGTTGCGGTTGACCGGCAGCCGCGGCACGAAGACGAACGAGGCGGGAATCATGTGGGCCGGCAGCGTCCGGGCCAGCTCGGCGTGGAGCGCGGCCGGCTCCGGTGTGGTTCCGGTCTCCGCCACGACGCAGGCTACGAGCTCCTTGTCCCGGCCCGCTCGCTCCACGGCCGCGACCGCACAGCCGCGTACCCCTGCGCAAAGACCGAGAGCGACCTCGACCTCGCCCAGTTCGATGCGAAAGCCACGGATCTTCACCTGGTCGTCGATGCGGCCCAGGTACTCCAACGCCCCGTCCTGCCGATAGCGTGCAAGGTCGCCGGTGCGGTACATCCGTGTGCCGGGGAGACCGTGCGGGTCGGGGAGGAACCGCTCGGCGGTGAGAGCGGGGCAGCCCGCGTATCCCCGTGCCAGTCCGGTGCCGGAGATGAACAGTTCCCCCGGCTCGCCGATCGGAACCGGGTTCAGCTCCGCGTCGAGTACGTACATCCGGGTGTTCCAGATGGGACGTCCGATGGGCACCACCCTCGGATTCCGCTGTTCCGCGCAGTTCCACCAGGTCACGTCGATGGCCGCTTCGGTGGGTCCGTAGAGATTGAACAGGGGCACGTTCAGCCGCGCCTGGAATCTCCTCTGCAGTGCGGGGCTCAAGGCCTCCCCGCTGCATACGACACGCCGCAGTCCTCGGGCCGCAGCCGACGTGGGCTCCTCCAGGAAGAGGCCGAGCATCGACGGCACGAAATGCACGGTCGTGATGCGCTCGTCCCGCATCAGACGCGCCAGATAGCGGGGGTCCTTGTGTCCCCCGGGTACGGCGACCACGAGCGTCGCCCCGACCGACAGGGGCCAGAGCAGTTCCCAGACGGAGACATCGAATCCGATCGGCGTCTTGTGCAGGACCCGGTCCTGCCCGGTGAGGGCGAACACGGACTGCATCCACAACAGCCGGTTGGCGAGTCCCGCATGGGAGTTCACCACTGCCTTGGGAGCACCCGTCGAGCCGGAGGTGAAGATCAGCGTCGCCGCCCCCAGCGAGGTGAGGGGGCCTCCTCGGTCCCTGTCGGTCAGTGCCCATCCGGGCTGGGCCGCCACCGTCCGCACGGTGTCGGGGTCGTCGAGCAGCACCAACGGGGTCGTCCCGCCCCGCGTGAGTCTGTCTGCGGCCCGGCGCAGTGTCAGGACCATCGCCGGCCGGACGCTGGTCAGCATGAGTTCCGTGCGCGGCGGGGGGTTCTCCGGTCCGAGGGGGAAGTAGACCGCGCCCGCTTTGAGGATCGCGAGGACGGACTCCACCAGGAGCACCGACCGTGGCAGCGCCACGGCGACCGCTGTCTCCGGCCCCGCTCCGTGCTCGACCAGGAAGCGGGCGAGACGGTTCGCCCGTGTGTTGAGTTCGGCGTACGTGAGGGTGACGCCCTCGTACACGACAGCCGGTGCTGTCGGCGTCCTGGTGGCCTGCTCCTCGAAGAGCAGCGAAAGACTCAGCTCGGGAAGTGGATGGACCGTGTCGTTCCACGCGGCCGGCACCCGGCCTTCCGCTGCAGGGTCATCAGGCGTACGCCTGTCGGCTGTGCCGTGTCCCGGCTCTGTGTGGGCCGCGGTGGCCGGGGCGGAACGCCTCGTCATGTCGTCACCTTGTCCTCAACCATGCGCATGGCTTCCTGCACCGTGTACGCGAGTTCGAACGGGGGCGTGTCGGCCACCACGAATCCCCTGTGGTGGATTGCGCTGATGAGGTCTCGGAACTGCTCCCAGAATCCACCGGAGTCGAGCAGCACCAGGGGTTTGCGATGCAGTCCGAGCTGCGCCCGCGTCGCCACCTCGAGAATGCCGTCCAGCGTGCCGTATCCACCGGGCAGGGCGATGAAGGCATCGGCGCTGGCCATCATCCGCAGCTTGCGGTCGGTGTGGTCCCGCGTCAGCATCAGTGTCTGGACGGGAGCCCCCGCGGCATGCTCACGTTCGTGGAGGGAGGCCGGCAGGACTCCCATGATCGGGCCGCCGCTCCGCGATGCGCCCCTGGCCACGGCACCCATGAGACCACTGCCGCCGGCGCCGTACACCAGCAGGTGGCCCCGGCCCGCGATGTGCGCGCCGAGTTCACCGGCAAGCCGCTGTGTCCCGGCGTCCTGCCCGGCTTCGACACCGCAGAACACGCAGATGGCCAGTCGCTTCGAGGCTCGCGCCTCACTTGTGTCGAACGAGCTCGCTGACATGAGTCGACTCTCAGCTCCGCGAGGGGGAAAGGGTGGCCCGCACGGCCATCGGCGGGCGCTCGGCCCCGAGTACGTCACGGACCCGCCGGTGTCCCCCGGGGGACGCCGCCAGATCCGTGAGAACTCCTTCCACCGCGGCCATCACGGCCGACGCGGCAGACGGAGAGTGGGTGCGTCGATCGAACAGGAGCCGGAGCCGAAGGCGTTCGGCATCCTTGAAACAGAGGGTCAGGGGGTAACCGGTACTCTCGGTGATCTCTCCGATGGAGAGCGTCGTACCCGATCCGTCGTCCAGCTGGTCCGAGTACCCCTCGACGACGACGATGCTGTCGAACAGGGCTGTCCGTGGCGGTGCACCGCTCCAGGCATTGACGTCCGTGAGCGCGCTGTGACCGTATTCCCTGATGTCGAGATGGCGTGCCTGCACATCCTTGAGGAGTTCCGTCACGGTGCCCTCCGTCCTGATCGCCAGCCGGAGGGGCAGAGTGTTGATCATCGGTCCGACGATCGTCTCCACCCCGTCGATCTCCGGCGACCGCACGGCGAACGTCGATCCGACCGTGATGTCCTGGCGTCCCGTCAGGTGGTTGAGGGCGATGCCCCAGGCGGCCAACGCTACGGATCCCAGGGTCACTTCGCAGCGCGAGGCGAGGTGGCGCAACGCCTCCGTGGCCGTGGAGCCCAGTGTGGCCTCCACCGAGCCCGTGCCGGTGCCGCCCGGGTCGTCCTGAGCCACGGACGGCATGGGACGGCGGACCGCACCGTCGAAGACTCCGCGCCAGTAGCGCTCCGCATCCTTGGGTGGACGGGAGGCCAGCCACTCCACGTGTCTGCGGTACGACGTGGCCGGGGGCAGGGCGGCCACCTCACCGGCGAGCCGCGCCCTGTAGCACTCCATCAGTTCACGCAGCATCAGCGCCACGCTCCAGCCGTCGAGCAGGAGGTGGTGATATGTCATGAACGCGATCAGCTGGTCCGACGAGACACGGACCAGTGCCAGCCGGATCGGGGCTGTGCCGTCGGCCGCGAACGGCTCGGCCCGTTCAGCGGAGGCCAGGGTCCGCAGGTTGTGGCCCATGTCCTCGGGCGCCTCACCGCGCCAGTCGAAGACCCGCGTGGATATGTCGTTCCCGGTCCGCACGACATGGACGGGCTGAGGCACCCCGCGCCAGACGACCGCGCCACGCAGCAGGGGATGCCTGGCGCTGACGTCGCCCCACGCACCGCGGAAGGCGTCGACGTCTATGCGCCCGGTGAGACGCAGTTCCTGCTGGTCCTGATAGTGCGCACTGTCGGGATGCAGGAGGGAATGGTAGAGCATCCCTTGCTGGACCGGAGTCAGGGGGAACACGTCCTCGATGCCCGGATGAGCGGCGACGAGGGCGTCCAGCGTCCGCTGGCTCATGCCGGCCGGCCGGAAATCCGAGGGGGTGAAGATGTTCCGGTTCCCGTCGCAGTGACGGATGACCTCGCTGAGGCGGCGGGTGAATGTCTCGGCCACCTCTCGGATGGTCCCGGTGCGGAACCGGTCGCCGGAGAAGATCCACTCGGTCTCGAGTACGCCGTCCTTGACCGCCGCTTCGATCTCGATGTCATGGCTGCGCCGCTGATCGGGACTTCTCTCCGCACCCAGGGTCCCCGGCAGGACGCGCAGTGGGCCCCGGCTCACGTGCGAACGGTCCATCTGTCCCTGGTAGTTGAACAGAATCGGGGAATCGGGAAGTTCGCGAAGCTTCTGGTATCGGGGCCCTGTGGTCAGATGGCGGAGGATTCCGTAGGCGAAACCGTCACCGGGTACCGAGCGCAACAGCTGCCGGACCGTCGTGACCGCCGCAGCCGTGTCGCGCCCCGTCTCCCCCGTCAGCGGGACGGGCAGCCGCACCGGGTGAACACACGTGAACCAGCCGACGGTCTCTCCGACGTCGACACCCGTGACGGGGTGCTCCCGTCCGTGGCGCTCGACATCGACCGGTACGGCCTCACCGACCCATTCCTGCAGCGTCATGGCGAGCGCGGTCAGCAGTACTTCGTCCACCCGCATCCGGCCGGACGCCGGAATCCCGGTGAGCGCGGCGGTGTCCTCGGAGGAGAGGCGTGCCGTCACCGTGCCCGTCCGCCGCACAGTGTGCCGGCCGCCCGGGAAGTCACGGGGAAGCCGCGGGATGTCCGTGAGCATCCCGATCCAGTAGGCCTGGTCGAGGGCCGGGGCGACCTCGTCCGCGTACCGGCCGAGTGAGCGCGTCCAGTGGCTGAAGGTCGTCGGCGGCGCCGGGGGGGACCACGGCTCGCCCCTCAGTGCCGCCTCGTAGGACTCGGCCAGGTCGACGAGGATCGAGCGCCAGGAAAGCGTGTCCACGGCCAAGTGGTGCACGGTGATCAGCAAGCGGGAGGGACGGTCGTCGCCGAGACCGAAGAGAGCCGCCGCCACGAGCGGCCCCCGGGCCACATCGAGGGAGGCCTGCAGCTGATCGGCCTCGTCGTCGAGCGGCCCCTGCCGCCCGTCCCGGTCCGTGGCTGTCACCACCCGGAGTCGGAAACTGTCCTCACTCGGTACGACCGTCTGATGCCAGCCATCCGGCGATCGCGTAAAACGGAGCCTCAGCGCGTCGTGCCGGTCGATCACGGCCCGCAGCGCGGACTCCAGGGCCACCGGGTCCGGGGAGTCCAACTCCAGCTGCACGGACTGGTTGTAGTGGTGGGCGTCGGTCAAGTCCTGGTCCAGGAACCATTGCTGGACGGGGGTGAGACGCAACGGACCTGTGGCATCGACGATTTCAGTGGCTGCGGCCACCTCGGACGGACTGTCCGGGGTCACGTGTGGAGCCAGACTCACGACGGTGGGGTACAGGAAGATGTCCTTCGGAGTGATCCTCAGCCCCGCGCGCCGGGCTTCGGCCGCGATCTGCATCGTGAGGATGGAGTCCCCTCCCAGTGCGAAGAAGTTGTCGTGCGCTCCCAGTTCATCGACGCCGAGGACCCGCTGCCAGATGGCGGCGATCCGCTCTTCCAGAGGGCCGGCGGGCCCTCGGGACGGCGCGTCCTCGCGCGTATCGGCCGCGCTCAGCACCGCGAGCGCTTTGCGGTCGACCTTGCCGTTGGAGTCGAGAGGCATGGCGTCCAGCAGCACGATCACCGACGGAAGCATGTACGGGGGCAGCCGCTCGGTGAGCCAGTCGCGCAGTTCCTGGCGACCGACCTGTGCGCCGGGGTCGGCCACCGCGTGCGCGACCAGCCGCCGCCGGCCACTGGCGCCGGGGGGCGCCGAGACCACGGCGTGGCGTACTCGGGGATGCGCGGCCAGGGCAGCCTCGACCTCCCCGGTCTCGATGCGGTAGCCGCGGATCTTGACCTGGTGGTCACGCCGTCCCACGAACTGAAGGTTGCCGTCGGGGTGCCAGTAGCCCACGTCACCGGTTCGGTAGAGCCGCCCGCCCGGCTGGTCCGAGAAGGGGTCGGGAACGAACTGCTGAGCGGTCCGGCCGGGGTGATTCCGGTAGCCACGAGCGCAGCACACGCCTCCGATGTAGATCTCTCCCGGAACTCCGACCGGAAGCGGGTTCATGCCCTCGTCGAGCACATAGAGCGTCGTGTTCGAGATGGGCCTGCCGATGGGAACGAGATCGCCGGCCGGTGATCCGCTCACCACGTGGACGGAGTTCGCGACGGATGCCTCCGTCGGTCCGTACTCGTTGATCACTCGCGTGTCCGGGTCGAGCGCGCGCCAGCTTTCGAGAACGCTGGCCGGGAAGCCGTCGGCGCCGACGGCGAGTACGGCGGCCAGGCCGCGGGCCTGTTCCGGGGACACTCGCTGGGACAGGAGTTCGAGATGGCCGGGGGTCAACTTGACGAAGCCGAAGGGCGACTGGGCCAGGAGCAGGTCGGCCAGCCGTTCAGGGTCCCTGGTTTCCGGAATCAGATGGACCGGATGGCCGAGGATCAGCGGCACATACAGATTCGGCACGATCATGTCGAAGCCGAACGAGGAGAACACCGGTGCTCCGCCGTCGGACAGGTCCGCGTAGTGGCGCGAGCACCAGTGGATGTAGTTCACGAGACCCCGGTGGTGGCACATCACCCCCTTGGGCCGGCCGGACGACCCCGATGTGTACATCACGTAGGCGAGGCTGTCGGGCGAGGCCAGCTCGGCCGGGTCACCGGAGGGCGAGAGGTCCAGTTCCTCCTCCATGGTGTCCAGCACACAGAGCTCGGCGGAACCGAGGTCCAGTCCGCCCACGAGACCGGCGTGGGCGATCACCAACGGCAGTCCGGCGTCCCGGACCACATGGGCCAGTCGCTCGGGGGGGTTGTCGGAGGCCAGCGGGACATAGGCGCCGCCCGCCTTCATGACGGCGAGCATGGCGACCACCATGTCCGGCGTCCTGGTCGTCAGGACACCGACCAGGGTCTCCAGCCCCGCTCCGCGCGCCCGTAGGCAGTGGGCGAGGCGGTTGGCCCGCTGGTTGAGCTGTTCGTACGTCCACGCGGCGTCGCCGAACCGCAGGGCCACGGCGTGCGGGGTAGCCGCGGCCTGACGGGTGAACAGCCCCGGCAAGGTCATGTCCGCGGGGTAGGGGGCCCGCGTCCGGTTCCAGCCGGCGACGACTTCGCTCCACTCGTGCGGCGCCAGCAGACAGATGTCCGCCAGCTGCCGGGAAGGATTGTCGGCGTACGCCCTCATGACGGTATGGAGGTGACCGGCGAGCGCCGAGACCGCCGCGTGATCGAAACGGCTGCGCCGATAGCGCAGACGAATGGTCGGGCGGTCCCCCGCCTCGAGCATGACGACCAGTGGGTAGCCGGTGGACTCGACGGTTCCCACCGGCTCGATGCGCAGTTCGCTGTCGGAGGGAAGCGTCCCGGAGGGGGCTGCGAAACCGTCGACGACCACCAGGCTGTCGAACAGGGAGGTGCCACGGGGGACCTCGCTGGCGGCCTGGACGTCCGCGAGCGCCGCGTAGTCGTAGCTCCGCCCCTCGACCATCCGTTCCTGAAGGTCGCGCAGCCATCCGTCGAGTGCCGCCTGTGGCGCCGTGCGGCACCGCACCGGGACGGTGTTGATGCACAGGCCGACGAGTTCATCGGCACCGGGGAGGGTCGCCGGGCGCACGGCGACGGTCGACCCGAAGACGACATCGTCCTCCCCGCTGTAGCGGGACAGCAGGAGAGCCCAGGCGCCGTGGAAGACCGAGCCGAGGGTCAGCCCGCTCGCGCGTCCCACGAGTTCCAGCCGGCGTGCCAGGTCTCCGCGGAGGGTGATGGTCACCTCGCCGGTGGTGTCCCCGGCCGTGGAGTCGGGGCGGCCCAGCGCGATCGGGGTGGGAGCTGTGAATCCGGACAGGCGCTCGCGCCAGTACGTGAGCGCTGCCTCGTGGTCCTGGTCCCTCAGCCACTCCACGTACCGCCGGTAGGAGGGGGCGGGTGCCGGCAGAGGGGGTTCGCCGTCCGGGCGCGCCGCATAGAACCGTTCCACCTCGTTCACCAGGATGGGCAGGCTCCATCCGTCCAGTAGGAGATGGTGGTAGCTGAGGATCATCTCGGTCAGTTCGTGCGACCAGCGCATCAGGGTGAGCCGGAAGGGCGGCTCGCTCGCGATGTCGAACCCTGTGGCCCGGTCCTCCTCCAGGAACCGGTTCAGCGCCGCCTCCCGGTCGTCGACGCCGAGGAGTTCCACCACTCGGAGCGGAGGGACTGCGTCCGGCAGCGTTCTCTGGTGCGGAGCCGCGAGTCCCTCCCACTCGGCGACGTTCCGCAGCACCGAGTGCCGGCGTGCCACCGTCTCCCATGCCGTGCGCAGCGCGTCGGTGTCGACCGGCCCGTGGATCCGGTAGACCGTCTGCTGGAAGTAGTCGGCCGTGCCCGCGGAGTACTGGCTGTGGAACAGCATGCCGGCCTGCGTCGACGTCAGCGGATACGGCGAGCCGGGAACACCGGCCTCCGCCGGCTCGTCGGCGGCACGGACAGCGGACGACGCGCCGGGAGAGTCCGGGCCCGGCGCCACGAGTTCGGCCAACTGCTTCAGGGGCAGCCTCAGCACGTCGGCCACCGGCATGTCCAAGCCCGCCCGGCGGGCGAGAGACGCGACGCGGACTGCGCGGACCGAGTCACCGCCCACGTTCAGGAACGTGTCGTCGAGCCCGATGTCGTCGTGGCCGAGCACCTCGCCCCACAGGCGCGCGACCAGTCGTTGATCCTCTGAGACCGGTGGGGCCGAGGGCCTGCGTCCCGCCGAGGACAGGGGCAGGGGCAGGCGGGTGCGGTCGATCTTGCCATTGGCGTTGAGCGGAAGCCCTTCCACGACGACGAATTCGCCCGGCACCATGTACGCGGGCAGCCGGTCGGTGAGGAAGGACCGCAACGCGCGGTCGAGGCGCCGCAGCCGTCGCGCTCGGGCCGGGTCGTTGACCATCCCGCGCAGCTCGTCCGGGGCCGGCGCGGGCGCCGGGGCTCCGCGAGGCTCCACCCGAGCGGGGGCCGGCCGGTCCGATGTGCCGGCACGCCGAAGGAGCAGATCCGACTCGTCCGGGCCTCCGTCCCCGCACAGGACCTCCGTCACGTGGAAACCGAGGCGCTCGGCCAGAGCCTGCACCGCCTGCCGGTCCAGGGCCGTGCGTACCCGGTCGCAGTCCCGGGCCGCCTCCAGCAACCCGCCCAGGACCTCACCGTGGTCCGCACGGGACAGTCGCTCCGCCACGGCGACGGCGAAGGCCCGTCGGGCATCGGGGACGCCCCGCAGAGCGAAGTCACCGGGAGCCGAGCGCAGCATGGCCTCGAGGGAGGACATCGTCGTGCCGGCGAAGTCGCGGTGCGTCCGACGACTCGGCCGATCCGCGGCGGTGGCCACCGCGTCCGCCGTCCTGTGGATGACCACCCGGTAGCGGAACGGGCCCTCCCGCTCCGTCTCCGTCCCGGGGTCCGGATGGATGTCGACCCTGGCCACGCGGTCCGAGAGCCGCTGGACTTCGGCGAAGAAGCGGGGGTCCACGGCGAGTTCGTCGGTCAGGGTGAGTATTTGGTCCACCTGTCCGGCCAGCGACGCGCAACTGTCGTAGGGGGAGCGCCGGGACACCTCCGCCACCACGGCCTCGGCCGTCAGCAGACGCAGGTCGCGCACGCCCTCGATGATCACCTGCCCCCCTGGCGCCACCCGGTCGAGGGCTGCGTCGATGGCGCTCCTGAGCTGGTCCGCGCCGCTCAGCCCGGCGGGATCGACGCCGACGACCGGCGGACCGTCCCCCCGCTCACCGTCCGCCGCATGACGACCGGCCGCGTCGGGTACCGTGCCGCTGTCGTCCGCGGGGGCAGGAACGACATAGGCCACGAGGCCCTGGTCGCGTCCCTCTTCCCGGCGGGGAACGACGACGGCCTGCCGCACCTGGGGATGGCCCAGGATCGCGGCTTCGATCTCTCCCGGCTCGACGCGGAATCCGCGGACCTTCAGCTGATGGTCGGCCCGTCCCAGGATCTCGACGGTCCCGTCGTCGCGGCGGCGGCCCAGGTCACCGGTCGCGTAGAGCCGTTGTCCTGGTACGGGTGAGAGGCGATCGGGCAGGAACCGCTCGGCGGTGAGGGCCGGTTGTCCCATGTAGCCGAGGGCGAGGCCCGCACCGCCGATGTAGACCTCGCCCTGCTCCCCGAAGGGGACGGGACGCATGTCGGTGTCCAGTACGTGCACGCTCGTGTTGGCGACCGGGCTCCAGTCGACGGTTCGCCCGCGGTCCCCGAGTCGTCCGGCGGCCGACCAGATGGTCGTCTCGGTCGGTCCGTAGAGGTCCCACGCGGCACTCCCCAGGGAGGTCAGCCAGCCGGCGAGGTCCGGGGGAAGCCGGTCTCCGCCACAGAGCACGGTGAAGCCCTGGGGCGGACGCCAGTCGGCCTCCCTCAGCAACTGCCACGTCGCCGGTGTGGCCTGCAGAACGGTTCCGCCGGCCTCAGTGATCAGGTCGGCCAGCAGTGCGGGGTCCGTGGCCTGCGCTCTGCTCGCGACGACCACACGTCCGCCCACCACCAGGGGGAGGAAGAGCTCCAGTGCCGCGATGTCGAAGGAGACGGTGGTGACGGCCACCAGGACGTCCGACGCGTCCAGGCCCGGGGCTTCGCGCATCGAGCACATGAAGTTCGCGAGCGCGGAGTGCGGGACGGCGACGCCCTTGGGCAGGCCCGTCGACCCGGACGTGTAGATCACATAGGCGACCGAGGAGGGGTCGGGCGCGCTGAAGGTGGCGGGGCCGGGCCCGGCCGTCGGTTCCGCTTCGCCCAGACGCAGTACCACCACCCCGTCGGACGGCAGCCATTCCGGGCGCTCTCCGTCGGTCAGCACCGTCCTCAGGCCCGCGTGCCCGACCGTACGCGCCAGCCGGGCGGGCGGCAGATCCGGGTCGAGGGGCACATAGCCGGCACCGGAGCGCAGGACACCGAGCAGTGCCACCACCAGCGCGGTCCCGCGCTCCATGGCGACACCCACCAGATCGCCCGGGCCGATGCCCTCCGCGCGCAGCCGTCCGGCCACCAGCCCGGCCTGCTCCCACAGCCGGGCGTACGTCAACTCGTCTCCGCAGGAGACGGCGGTCGCTTCGGGTGTGGCCAGGACCTGCTGGTGGATCAGCTCGGGCAGAGAACGCGGCGGCAGGTCCACGACCGTGTCGTTCAAGGCGCCGGCGATCTCCTGCTGCCCGGCCGCGACGCGATCCAGCCCATGTCCCGAACCGCGGTGACCGTCAGCCATCAGCCTTCACTTCCGTTCTTCAGGATTCCGGACAGGACGTCCGCCACGTGCCGCACCTGGGGGACCTCCAGCAGTTCGGCGTGGCGGCCCGGCACCGGGTAGACCTTCACCGCACCGGTGGTCAGCGCCTGCCACTCCTCCGGTCGGACCTCGTCCATGAGCCCGCTCCCCTGCTCCTCGCTGCGCAGCAGGTGGATGTCGGCCGCCACGACACCGTCGTACCGGTAGGCGCTCGTGGCCGCGCCATTGGCCGTGTACACCTGCACCATCCGCCGTACCGATTCGCTGTCCGCCAGGTTGGACATGCGGCTTCCGGAGCGCTCGTGGCGCAGGATCTCCTCGAGGAGTTCCTCCTCCGAACGCTCTTCGAGCCGCTGCTCGAAGAGCTTCAGCTCTGCCGCCACTTCCATGAGCTGTTCCCTGAGGCCGCCGGCGGAGCCGCTGCGCCGGGTCCGCGGCCGGAACACCGGCGTGTCGACGATGCCGAGCAGGTCCACGGTCTCGCCGGCCGCCTCCAGCTGCCGCGCTGCTTCGAAGGCCACCAGTCCGCCGAAGGACCAGCCCGCGAGCCGGTACGGGCCGGTGGGACGGATCTCCCGGATCGACCGCAGCCCCGCGCGAGCGATCGCCTCCACACTGGTGAGCGGGCTCTCGCCGGAGTCGACCCCGACCGACTGCAGGGCGTACACCGACTGTCCTGGGCCGAGCAGCCCGGCCAGTTCCAGATAGGAGGTCGCAAACCCGCCCTGAGCCGGGAAGAGGAAGAGCGGCGAGCCGCCCTCGCCACGGCGCAGCCGAATCAGAGTGCCGTCACGCTGCCGGGTCATGAGGTCGCGCAGGGCGGCGGACATCTGGGCCACCGTCGGATTCTGGAAGAACGCGACGAGGGGGACCGCGACGTCGAAGGCCGCACGCACCTTGTCGACGGCGGCGATGGCACTGATCGAGTCCCCGCCCAATTCGAAGAAGCTGTCGTGGATGCCCACCCGGTCCAGCCGCAGCACGCTGGTCCAGATGCCCGCGAGCGTGTGTTCCGTCGGCGTTGTGGGAGCCGTGTGCCCGGACGCGGCCACGTCCGTCCTGTGGAGACCGGGGGCGGGCAGCAGCCTTCGATCGACCTTTCCGCCCTGGCTGAGTGGGATGGCGTCCAGGACGGTGTAACTGGCCGGCAGCATGTAGGAGGGCAGGGTCTGCCGCAAGAAGTCCCGCAGATCCGGTGCGCCCGTCGACCGGCCCGGTTCGAGAACCACATAGGCGGCGAGCCGCTTGTCACCGGGCTGGTCCTCGCGGGCCGCGACCACGGCCTCGCGCACTGCGGCGTGCCGAAGCAATCCGGCCTCGATCTCGCCGAGTTCGATCCGGTAGCCTCGGATCTTGACCTGGTGGTCGATCCGGCCGAGGAACTCCAGTTCCCCGTCCGCCCGGAACCTGGCCAGGTCGCCCGTGCGGTAGAAGCGGGTGCCCGGAGCATCGCTGTACGGGTCCGGCAGGAAGCGCTCCGCGGTCAGCGCGGGACGGTTCAGGTAGCCCCGGGCCACTCCCTCACCGCCGATGTACAGCTCGCCGACGACACCGATCGGAACGGGGTTCAGCCGGTCGTCGAGCACGTACATACGCGTGTTGGCGATCGGCTTCCCGATCGGGACCAGGCTCGTGTACCCGACGTCGTCGGGCACCGTGTGGATCGAACAGCCGACGACGGTCTCGGTGGGGCCGTACTCATTGATGATCCGCGCCCCCGGCGCGATGCGGCGCCACGCCGCGGCGGTCTCCGGCCTCATCTCATCGGCGCCGACCACGAAGGTACGAACCGAATCCACCGCTCCGGGTGGCAGCTCACCGCGCAGCACATCCAGGTGAGCGGGAGTGATCTTCAGCAGGCTGAAGTCACCGGGACGCGTGAGCAGTTCCGAGAGACCGGCGATCGGGTCGTCCGGGGGCAGCAGGGTCACGTCCTTGCCGCCTGTCAACGGCAGGAAGAAGTTCGGCACCGACAGGTCGAAGGCGATGGACCCCAGCATCGGAGCGCCGGACGCGCCCTCGAGACCGTAGCCCTCGGTTGCCCAGGCGAGATAGTTGATCAGTCCGCGGTGACTGATCATGACCCCTTTGGGTCTGCCCGTGGAACCGGAGGTGTACATGACGTACACCAGATTGTCGGCGGATCCCAGCACCGGAGGATCCACGGCCGGCCTCTGTTCGATCCGGGGCCAGTCCGCGTCGATGCGGACCACCGCGGACTCACTGCCGGCGAACCGCTCGGCCAGGGCCTCCTGAGTGACCACGACCTCGGCGGCCGCGTCGGACAGCGCGAAAACCTGGCGTTCCGCGGGATGCCGGGGATCCATCGGCACATACGCGCCGCCGGATTTCACGATTCCCCACAGCGCGACGAGCATGTCCACGCCGTGCTCCACACAGACGCCGACCACGGTCTCGGGGCCGACGCCCAGATTCCTGAGGTGATGTGCGAGGCGGTTGGTCCGCTCGTTCAGCTCCCGGTAGGTGAGCCGCTCCTCACCGCACACGACCGCGACCGCCTCGGGCACACGGCGCACCTGGCGTTCGAACAGCTCCTGAAGGCAGGCATCACGGGGGAAGTCCGCATCGGTGGCATTCCAGTCCCGGACGACCAGCTGCCGCTCGGCCGCCGGCAGCAAGCTGATCCCCGCCACCGGTCCCCCGGGGTCCTCGGCCAGCCCTTCGAGGACCTGCACCACGTGGGCGAGCGTTCTCTCCGCTGTCTCGTCGTCGAACGACTCCTGTGCGTAGAACAGCTGGAAGGACAGTTCTCGATCGGCGTCCACCTGCAGGACCAGCGGATAACCCGTGGCAGGGCTGCCGCCGGCCCGAACGGGAGTGAGCGCCAGCTCCTCCGTGGTAAGGGCGTCCGTGTCGTAGGGGGTTTCCACGACCACGATGCTGTCGAAGAGGGGCGCACCGGCCGGCGCACCCGCCCACCGCTGAATGTCCACCAACGCGCTGTGCTCATGCTCCCGCACCGCCAGCAACCGCTCATGCACACCCGACAGGAACTCCCCGACCGACTCCCCACCATCCACCCGCACCCGCACCGGCACCGTGTTCATCAACAGCCCCACCATCCGCTCCACACCGGGAACATCGGCGAACCGCCCCAACGACACCGAACCGAACACCACATCCGACAACCCGCAATACCGATGCAGAACCAACCCCCACGCCGCCTGCACCACCGAACTCATCGTCACCCGCAACCCACGGGCAACACCCTCCAGACGCTCCACCACCTCCGAACCCACCACACCACGCACCACACCCGAACCACCCACACCCGAACCCCGCTGCCCCAACACCAACGGAGTCGGCAACGACACCCCACCCAGCACACCCCGCCAGAACTCCTCATCCACCCCCACATCACGCGACCCCAACCACTCGGCGAACCCCCGGTACGACACCGCCTCCGACAGCAACGGTGCGGTGTCGTTCCGGCGGAGCCCGGTGCAGGCGGCGAGCAGGTCACCGAGGACGACGGGGACGCTCCACCCGTCGAAGAGCATGTGGTGCACGGTCCACAGGAGTTGATGAGTCCGCTCACCGGTGCGAATGAGCCTCAGCCGGTGAGCGGGGCCGCCACCGATGTCGAAGCCCTCGGCACAGTCGCTGGTGATCAGTTCCTCGAGGGCCTGCGCGCGCTCCGCCTCGTCCAGATGTGACCAGTCGTCCAGCACGACCACGGGCGTCGCGTCGTGCCATACCAGTTGCAGGGGTTGCGGCAGGTCCTGCCAGGCAACGGTTGTCCGAAGAGTGGTGTGCCGGTCCACCACCTCGCGCCAGGCGAGCTCGAAGGTGCTCCAGTCCAGATCACCGTCGAGGTTGTAGAGGAACTGCCGCACGTAGCTGCTGGGATCAGGGTCGTAAAGGGTGTGGAACAGCATGCCCGACTGCAGTGGCGACAGTGGATAGGCATCGGCCAGCAGCACCAGACCGGTCTCCCGCTGGGCCCGGACCGCCAGTTCCCGGATCCCTTCACGATCGAGGCCGGAGAGCTGGAACGGTTCATGATGCCGGGGCGGCGGGGCACCGGGCGTGGCCGCGGGCTCGGTCACGGCCTCGGCCAGTCCGGCGATGGTCGGAAAGGCGAAGAGCTGCCGCGGCTTCATGAGCAACCCGGCGGTTGCGGCGCGAGTCGCGACCTGAATCGCCAGGACCGAATTGCCGCCCAACTCGAAGAAGTTGTCATGGGAGCCGATCTCGTCGAGCCCCAGGACCTCTGCCCAGACACGGGCAAGCTTCTGCTCGACCGGTCCTCGAGGGGGGACGCGGTCCTCGCCCGTCCGGGGCCTTCGGGGCTCCGGGGCGGGCAGGGCCCGGCGGTCCAACTTGCCGTTGACGGTCAGCGGCAGCGCCTCGAGTACGACGAAGGAGGCCGGCACCATGTAGGAAGGCAGTCGATCCGCGAGCGCCGCACGCAACGCCCGGACGTCGGGGACCTCGCCGTCCTCGGGCACCACGTACCCGATGAGTCTGCGGTCGCCCGGGCCGTACTCCAGGATCACCACGGCCGCGTCCCGGATTCCCGGCCTGGCGGCCAGCACGGTCCGCACCTCGCCGAGTTCGACACGATAGCCGCGGATCTTGACCTGGTCATCGATCCGGTCGATGAAGTCCAGGCTGCCGTCAGGACGCCGGCGGGCCAGGTCACCGCTGCGGTAGAGCCGTGCTCCGGGCGGCCCGAAGGGGTCCGGTACGAATCGCTCGGCCGTCAGTGCGGGACGGCCCAGGTATCCTCGCGCCACTCCGGCCCCGCCGACGTATATCTCCCCCGCTTCTCCCGGGGCGACGCGCCGGCCGTACTCGTCGAGGAGATGGACCTGCATGTCTCCCAGAGGACGGCCGATCGGGTTCCCGCCGTCCGCGTCCATGTCGTGCTCGGCAATGCGGTGGTAGGTCGTGTGGACGACGGTTTCGGTGATGCCGTACATGTTGACCAGCGCGGGCCGCTCCAGACCCAGACGACGCACCCACGGGGTGAGTGAAGCCATGTCGAGGCGTTCGCCCGCGAACACCACGGCGCGCAGGGCGAGCCGCCGGATCCGCGGATCATCGGCACCCGCCGCCGCGGCCAGCGGACGGAACGCGGAGGGTGTCTGGCACAGCACGGTGACCTGGTGCCGGACCAGCAGGTCGAGGAAGTCGTCGGGGGATCGGGCGGTGTCGAAGGGCACCACGACGAGTTGTCCCCCGAAGGCGAGCGCACCCCACATCTCCCATACGGACACGTCGAACGCATAGGAATGGAACAGCGACCACACATCATCAGGGCCGAAGCCGTAGTACCTGGAGCCCTGCGCCAGGAGTGGCGTCACCTGGGCATGCGTGACACACACACCCTTGGGCGAACCGGTGGAACCGGAGGTGTAGATGATGTACGCCGAAGTGCCCGGCCCCGCGGAGGTGGCTTCGAGGTTGTCCGTGGAACGGGCGGCGACAGTCCCGGCGTCCCGGTCGAGCACCACGAGCCGGCCGTCGTACACCTGGGCGAGCCGCTCCGCGGTCTCCGACGTGGAGATCACCAGAGGGCTCGCTGTGTCATGGAGCATGTACCCCAGGCGGTCGGCGGGATGTGCCGGGTCCAGGGGGACATAGGCTCCTCCGGCCTTCAGCACGGCGAGCAGCGTGGCGATCAGTTCGGGGCCCCGCTCCAAGCAGACGCCCACTACGGTCTCGGCGGCGATGCCCAGGTCCCTCAGGTGATGCGCGAGACGGTTGGCCCGCTCGTTCAGCTCCCGGTAGGTGAGCCGCTCCTCACCGCACACGACCGCAACCGCCTCGGGCGCGCGACGAACCTGGCGTTCGAACAATTCGTGCAGGCAGGATTCCGGCGGGAGTACCGCGTCGCCGGCGCTTTGTCGCCCGGCTCCGTACGTCCGACCCACGTCGGCGACCGTCCCATTCGGGTCCCCGGCCAGTTCTTCCAGCACGGTGACCAGATGATCGAGGACCCTCTTCGCCGACGCCTCGTCGAACGACGCGCACTCGTGTACCAGGCGCAGGGAGAGGCCGTGTTCGGCATCGACCTCGAGGACCAGGGGGTGCCCCATGTCCGGCACTTCGGCATCGTCGTCCACCGGAGGGAACGCTTCACCGGCGGCACGGCTGCGCGGACCGAATTTGTCGAAGGCGACGATGCTGTCGAAGAGGGGCGCACCGGCCGGCGCACCCGCCCACCGCTGAATGTCCACCAACGCGCTGTGCTCATGCTCCCGCACCGCCAGCAACCGCTCATGCACACCCGACAGGAACTCCCCGACCGACTCCCCACCATCCACCCGCACCCGCACCGGCACCGTGTTCATCAACAGCCCCACCATCCGCTCCACACCGGGAACATCGGCGAACCGCCCCAACGACACCGAACCGAACACCACATCCGACAACCCGCAATACCGATGCAGAACCAACCCCCACGCCGCCTGCACCACCGAACTCATCGTCACCCGCAACCCACGGGCAACACCCTCCAGACGCTCCACCACCTCCGAACCCACCACACCACGCACCACACCCGAACCACCCACACCCGAACCCCGCTGCCCCAACACCAACGGAGTCGGCAACGACACCCCACCCAGCACACCCCGCCAGAACTCCTCATCCACCCCCACATCACGCGACCCCAACCACTCGGCGAACCCCCGGTACGACACCGCCTCCGACAAGAGCGACTGCGGGCCGCCGTGTGACATCTCCTGATAGAGAGTGAAGAGTTCGTCGAGGACGAGCGAGATGCTCCACCCGTCGACGAGCAGGTGGTGGACCGTCCAGACCAGGCGATGCCGGCCGTCGGGAAGCATGACGAGGGCGAGCCGGTGCGCGGGCACGGACGCCGACAGCGCACAACGGTCCATTTCTGTCAGCAAGGCGTCTCGCAGTCGAGACGTGACCTCCCGCGCCGCCGTCAGGTCCACGACCGCCAAGGGACGGACGAGTCGGCGGTGGACGACGAGCAGCGGCTGCGGCACGTCGTCGATCACGCACGTGGTGCGCAGGGCGTCGTGCCGGCGCACGACGGTCGTCCACGCCTGGCCGAGGGCTGTCGGATCGAGGTCATCGGGGGTCTCGAAGGTGAACTGCCTCAGGTATCCCCGGGATTCAGCGTCATCGAGGGAGTGGAAGAGCATGCCCGACTGGAGTGGGGACAACGGATGGATGTCCTCCACGTCATCGACGGTGATCCGCGGGTCGGCTGCGGACATGCGCCGGAGGAGATCTCCCGTCTGCCGGCGGTCGAGACCGGACCGGGGGAAGTCCCGGCCGACCGTGTCAGGGCCGGCGGGAACCAGGGTCGCCGGGCCGCTGTGCGGCTCCGCCCCCGCCGTCACCGTGGCCAGACCCGCCACTGTGCGATGGCTGAACACATCGTGCGCCGTTACCCGGTATCCCGTCTCGGTCGCCCGTGCGGCGACCCTCATCGCGAGGAGGGAGTCCCCGCCCAGGGCGAAGAAGTCGTCCTCGGCGTCGACATGCTCGAGGCCGAGGACGTCACTCCAGATGTCGGCCAGACACCGTTCCGCTTCCGTACGGGGTGCACGGCGACCGCGGTACTCCCCGGCGGAATCCGGGGCCGGCAGCCTCTTCCGGTCGGGCTTCTGGTTCTGATTGAGGGGAATCTCGTCGAGGACACAGAGACTCGACGGCACCATGTACGGAGGGAGCCGCCGCGCGAGCCAACGCCGTACTTCCGCCTCGTCGAGCGTCGCGCCCCTGTCGGCCACGAGGTACGCGGCCAGGCGCTTCCCGCCGGTGGGATGGTCCCAGGGGGTCACCACGGCCTGACGGACGTCCCGGTGCTCGACGAGCGCGGCTTCGACCTCCCCGAGTTCGACCCGGTACCCACGGATCTTCACTTGGCTGTCCATACGCCCGATGAATTCGAGCTGTCCGTCGGCGCGCCAGCGAACCTGGTCGCCGGTGCGGTACATACGGGCTCCCGGCTCGTCGCCGAACGGGTCGGGGAGGAACTTCCCCGCCGTCAGTCCGGGCTCGTCGAGGTAGCCGCGGGCGAGCCTGTCGCCGCCGACGAACAGTTCGCCCGCGGCGCCGAGCGGCACGGGCTCCATCCGAGGGTCGAGCACGTAGCAGGACGTCCCGGCGACCGCGCGGCCGATGGGCACGGACGACGCGCTCCGGTCCCAGGTATGCCCGTGTGACGCGGTGCTGATGATCGAGTTCTCGGTGGGTCCGTAGACGTTGACCAGGTCGGTGCCGGGCAGTTCGGCCAGCATCCGCCGCGCCTGGCGAACGGGGAGCACATCACCACCGACCAGCACCCTTCGCAGGCCGCGCAGGGCGTCGGCGTGATGGTCGACGACGACTCCGAAATGGGCGGGCGTCAGGCCGGCCACCGTGACGTCCGGCCGGGAGATGCGCTCGGCCAGCCGGCCCAGCGACGTGGCCTCCGGATCGAGGGTGACCACCCTCCCGCCGGTGAGCAACGCGCTCCAGAGCATGTAGACCGTCGGGTCGAACGCGATCGTCAGGTGCAGCAGGATGCCGTCGTCGGGGCCGTGCCGGAGTGATCCGGGACGCAACACGGTACCGAGGACTCCGCGGTGCGGGACGCCCACTGCCTTGGGTGCCCCGGTCGTCCCCGACGTGAAGATCACGTAGGCGAGGTCTCCATCGAGCCCGGCGGGCAGCAGCGGCGGCTCCGCCGTGTCCCGCCCGTCCCGTACGAGGTCATCAAGAGCGTGCACCCGCACTCCCGGGTCCCCGGCCGGCACGCTGCCCGCGGCCGTGACCAGATGCCGCGCCCCGGTCGCCGACAGCATGTGCACGACCCGGTCACCGGGGAACGTCGGGTCGAGCGGTACATAGTGACCGCCCGCCACAAGGATCCCGGCCATGGCGACCGTGGCCTCGTAGCCGGCGACACCGAGCAGACCGACCGCTTCACCGGGGCGGACTCCACGGGCGCGCAGGGCCGCCGCGACGGCCCGGCTGTCGGACCAGAGCCGGCCGTAGGTGTACTCCTCGGCCCCCTGGACCACCGCGATGCGATCCGGACCCGCCTCGGCCACATGCCGCAGGACGCGGTCGATCCGCTGCCCGACGCCCTGTTCGGCGTCGTGCTCCCCGGCTGCGGCCGATTCCGCGTTGAACTGCCGCAACACGAGATCCCTCTGCGGACCCGGAAGCGCCGACAGCACGGAGACGGGGGCTTCAGGTGTCTCGACAAGCCGCTCCAGCACCGTGATCAGGTGTCTCAGCATCCGGTCCAGCGAGTCCGCTTCGAAGAGGTCCTTGCGGTACTCCAGGGACAGAGCGATCCCGTCGGCTTCCTCCGTGACGAGGAGGGTGAGTTCGAACTGGGTCAGTTCCTGCGGAAGCCGGAGCCTCTCGGAACGAAGCCCGCTGAGGGACCAGACCTCGCCGGACAGGTCCTCGTACTGGATCGCGACCTGGAACACAGGAGTTCGGTGCGGCATCCGTTCCGGACACAGCGCCTCGACGATCTGGGCGAACGAGACGTCCTGCCGGCTCAGAGCCTCGAGCACGGCGGACCGCCCGCGACGGAGCAGGTCGACGCCGGTGGGAGCGCCCGAGACATCGATGGGAAGGGGCACCGTGTTGGCAAGCATGCCCACGGTCTCGTCCAGCTCGGAGGCGATGCGCCCAGCGAGCGTCGTACCGAGCGCGAATCGCTCCTCCCCGCTGTAGCGGCTCAGCACCAGCGAGAAGGCGGCCAGCGCCACCGTGAAGGGCGAGACCCGCTGTGCCACCGCCATCTTCCGCATGCCGGAGGCGAGTTCGGTGTCAACGTACGCCGACACCGAGCCGGCGGAGTAGGAAGGAGTCGCGGGCCAGGGCCGGTCCCGTGGCAGGTCCAGTGTCGCGGGCAGGCCTCTGAGCGATTCCGCCCACTCGTCAACGGCCGGGGCACGGCTCGGAGCAGAGTCGGCCTGTGTCCGGACGTGCTCCGCGAACTGGGCGGCTTGGACCGCGGGTCGGCATGGCCGGCCGGTGACCACCTGCTCGTACGCAGCGGCGATGTCACGCGCCACCACTCGTACCGATATCCCGTCAAGCACCAGATGGTGGCCGTTCAACACGAAGAGGTGTTCGGCGTCGGAGAGCCGGAACAACAGCACCCTGACGAGGGGCCCCGCAGCCGTGTCGAAGGGCCGTGTCAGGTCCTGCCGTGCCATCTCGCCGGCGTGTTCACGCACCGCCCCGGCCGGGAAACCCGTCAGATCGACCACGCGGAAGGCGCTCTCGGAGGGCGTGGACATCAGCAGGCCCGGTTCCGGATCCGCCCGTACGACGGCGGAGAGAACCGGATGACGGTGCAGAACATCCTCGAAGGCCGAGCGCAGGGCCACGACGTCGAGTGGCCCGTAGAGCCATATCGCACGGTTCACGCTGTAGACCGCATTGGTCGGCAGCAGCTGTTCGTGCAGCCAAATCCCGTGCTGCGTCGGTGTGAGAGGGAGGAACGAACCGCCGCCCGAACCCGAGCGCCCCGCGGACCGCCCCATTGTCGAATCCATGCCAGAAGCGCTCATTCCAGCCCTCTCACTACGGGTTCATCATCAAGGAAAAACGGGATACCGACGCTGTCAGACGTCGGCGGATTCCATCCGGATCCGCAAGCTGCGCGGCCGCATGTCGGTCCAGACCGCTTCGATATGCTCGAGGCATTCCTCGCGGCTCCCCGATTTCCCCTCGGCGTGCCAGCCCGCCGGCAGATCCCTGCCCTCGGGCCAGATCGAATACTGCTCTTCGTCGTTGCGTACGACGAGGTAACGGAGATCTCCGCTGTCCGTCATCGCTTTCTCCTGTCCGGTCGTCGTCGACGAGGGAATGCTGTGCTCATCCCGTACCGCCTCACCAATCATCACGGTGCCGGCGGAACTCACCAGCGACGGAATCCTCTGTGAGCACTCCCCCGCTCTTCGCCGCCAGCACGTCGAGGCGGGCCGCACCCTCCGCGACAGTCGGATAGTCGTGCACGAACTGGAGTGGAAAATCCACCCCCGTCTGTTCGCCGAGGCGCGAGATGAGGCGGATGACATGGAGAGAGTTTCCCCCGAGTACGAAGAAGTCATCCTCAACACTCATTTCCGGCTGGCCGAGGACTTCCTGCCACATACCGAAGAGAAGCTCTTCATGACGGGTGCGCGGCGTCATACGTCGTGCATCCGCGGCATCTGCGACCGATTCCGTCATTGCCTCTCCTCGCTGCGGGTTTCACCCATCTGAGCAAGAGAAAGCTAGACACGGACCCTATCGTCGCGCTTTCGGCGACCTATTTGCATCCCGTCGGCCCCGTGCCGGGCGGTGTCCCGGAGAAGGCTCTCCGCCCCAGGTATCGGCGTGCCCCGGCACCACCGGTGTCACCCCGGGAAGTCGGCCCTGGCCGGCGCGGCAGGAACAGCCGGCTGAGCAAGACGGCGCGCGATCCAGAGTTGTCCGCCGACGCAGGCCATCGCCACCCCGGTCACCGCGAAGAGGAGCCGATAGTCCACCACGCCCACGAGAACGGCGCCCGCACCGATCGCCAGCGCCTGAGGCCCACTCACGAGCGCGTCCAGTGCGGTCGCCGCGCGCCCTAGAAGGTGGGCCGGAGTACGTCGTTGCAAGAGCGTGTTCGTACCGACCATGGAAACCGGAAGACCCATTCCGATCAGCACGGAGGCAGGCAGCGCAAGCCAGAGCGTCGGCTGGATCAGTGCGAGGCTCCCCAGCGCGAACAACGCGATACCGACGCCTACCGCGCCGACCTCGCCGAACCGCCGTACTATGCGCGCCGAAGCGACTCCGCCCGCCACTCCCCCCACGCCTTGCGCCGAGACCAGCACTCCGAGGAAGGCCGCGTCCCTGCCGAGGCCCTGATCGACGTACGCGAAGTACAGACTCTCCCCCACGCCAAGACCGATCATGCTCAGTGCCGAACAGACGGCCACCTTCCGCAGCACGGGATCTCGCACCAAGTGCGCGAGCCCAGCGCCGACTTCACTCGACCAGGTCGGACGGTCGGCAGTCTCCGGAATCCGGACCACCTGTTGACCGGCACCCAGCAGCATCCCGACGACACCGGCCACCAGGAAACACACGGCGCACACCGCGGCAAGCTTCGCGCCGCCCAGGAGACTGAACAGTCCGGCCCCGATCAACGGCCCCAGGAGCCGCAGCGCCTGCTTGACCGTCTGCAGGGCGCTGTTGGCTTCCGGGAGCAGATCCGCCGGCACCAACTCGGGCACCAAGGCGCTGACCGTCGCGCCGAGCACGATGTACGAGAGGCCGTAGCCGACAGCCACCGTATACACGATCCACAGATCGGATTCCTGACGGACCACAAGCAACGGAAGGAGTAAGCCGGCGGTGATCAGATTCAGCGCGACAAAGATCACCCGGCGTGGAATCCGGTCCACGACCCAACCGGCCAGCGGAGCAACGAGCATGGGGGCGCTCAACGCGAGAAAGGTGGCGCCTGCCAGCCCGTCCGAGCCGGTCAGTTCCTTTACCCAGACCCCCAGAGCAAGAATGAGAACCGACTCGGCCAGCATGCTCACGGTGAGCGCAACGAAGATCGTCCGGAAGCCGCGCCTGCCCAACAAGCTCTTCACGTCCGCTCCTCCGTCCCGTCTCCGGGTTCCGATGTCGCGGCCGGGATTCCCCAGCCCATGAGCCGGACGGGTCGAGATCCGGCCGGGCGGGCCGAAGCTTCCTCGATACGTCCCAGATAGGGCGCGAACAGCTCGGACAGGCTGGTCCGCAGATCGTCCAACTCCTCGGGCGTGCACCAGCCCACGGCCTGGTTGAAGAAACCGGCATCACGCCACTCGGGCGTCTCCTGCCGTCGAGTCGTCAGCCATTCGCGCAGGGCGCGATACTCGAGATCGATCAGCACCTGCGATGCGGCGTCCCCGGCCCTCGCCAGTTCGGGACTCTCTTCGCCGACCCCCCACCGATGAGCGTCTACGACCATGCGCCATGGCCGCTGCCGGCCGCTGCCGCCGCCCGCCTCGGCAATGAAGCCGTACTTGTTCAACTGCCGTAGATGCCAGGAGCAGTTCGCGGGACTCTCGCCGACATGATGCGCGACGTCGGTCGCCGTCAGCGGTCCGTGCAGGGCCAGGGCCTCGAGGATGCGGAGGCGTAGGGGATGCGCGATGGCCATCAGGGCACGCGGATCAGCGATGACGCGGGACGGTTGTTCGGACATGGCGCCACTCTAGCCATAGAAAGTACTCTTTCGAAAGAGTTATTTCCATGAGCCGCGAGCGACAGCTGGGACGTATTTCGCGGACATCGCGCGAGGTGCCGACGGTGACGGCTCCTCCCCCGTCGCGGGTGCGATGGGGGAGGAGCCGTCGGGGCCGTTCGGGTCAGCGGCTGCCGAGCAGGGTGCGCCACGTCTGCGGGCCGACGACGCCGTCGGCCTGCAAGCCGTGCTTCTTCTGGAAGGCGACCACCGCCGACCTCGTGTTCGCGCCGAACGCACCGTCCACCTTGAGACCGTGGCCGTAGACGTTCAGCTGTGTCTGGGCCGCCTTCACCGCCTGGCCGGACGAGCCGTACTGCACGGTCCTGATCAGCTTGGACCAGGTGTTCTTGCCGACGACGCCGTCGGCGGCCAGGGACTGCGAGTTCTGGAACCGGATCACCGCGGAGCGGGTCTTCGGACCGAAGACGCCGTCGACGTCGAGTGTGTAGCCCCGCGAGGCCAGCAACTGTTGGGCGGACCGCACGTCTGCGCCCTGGGAGCCGCTCTTGAGGGTCGGCCAGGAG
This sequence comes from Streptomyces sp. NPDC048584, assembly GCF_043199595.1. Classification (NCBI taxonomy): domain Bacteria; kingdom Bacillati; phylum Actinomycetota; class Actinomycetes; order Kitasatosporales; family Streptomycetaceae; genus Streptomyces; species Streptomyces sp. NPDC048584. The sequence goes on along the minus strand of NZ_JBICWF010000007.1, from coordinate 98,181 downwards.
ACACTCGGGGCCGGCGGCTGCGTGCCGCCACCGCCGCCACCACCCAGCTTGACCGGGCGGAAGGGGTCGTAATGGTCGTTGCCGATCCCGTACTTCAGCTGCCGGTGGGTCGTGCCGTACGTGCCGCGCTGCTCGTATGCCCAGTAGGCGCTGTGCGACGCGTTGGCCCACTTCTCGAAGATCACCACGTGTCGGAAGTCGCCGTCATCAGTCCGGTGGTCGATCAGCAGGTCGCCCTTCTTGAGCTGGCTCACGCTGCCGAGCCGCTTGGTGACGCCGTTTCGGGAATCGGCGAGACCTACGGTGTTCAGACCCGGCTTCCCCAGTCCCAGCGTCATGGAGACGTAGCCGGAGCAGTCCTGGCGGTAGCCGTCCTTCCAGACACGTTCCATGCTGTAGGGAACCGGCTTTCCGCCGTTGGCCGTGAGCCAGGTACGCGCCCGGCTGATCATCGTGTCGGGGGAGAGCGAGGCCGTGGCCATGGCCGTCAGCTCGTTGGGCTGGGCGACCAGCTCGCTGTCGGCCTCGGGTTCGGGCCCGTAGGCGGCGTCCTTCTGCGCGGCGACCGTCACCGGCTTCGAGGAGTCGTTGTCGGCGAGGGACGGTACTACGGCGATCGCGGCAGCCGCGACACCGCCGGCGGTGAGGCCGATGAGAGTGAGCTGCGCGCGGCGCGTGAGCCGAGTGCGAAGAGACATGGTTCCCCGTTATCGTCCTGGTGTGGGTCGTCGACCCGAATGGGTCGAACAGCGCCTGGAGAGTTGGTGGTTCACCGGGGGCGCCTGTGTTTCCCGACGGGCATCACGATGGCAGGAACCGGGGTCCGGGCCCAGCGATGTGGGAAAGCGGCATCAGTCAGTGACGTGACCCGGACAATATGCGCTCGCGTCGGTCGACACTCCCGCTGAGGTGGCGTCGACGGGCGCAGGTGGTGGCGGATCGCGCGGAAGGTGAGTCACGGAGGACTGATCGTGCCGCCCCGCCGCGAACGGGCGGTGTTCAGCCGCTCACCACCCCGAGCAGGGTACGTACCGTCTCCGCCATCGTCTCCCTGCCCCGGGCGACGTAGGGGCGGGGGTCGGTGAGGTCGGGCCGCGCCGTCAGCGTCTCGCGGACCGCACGGGTGAAGGCGATGTTGAGGGCGGTGCCAACGTTGACCTTCACGATGCCCGCCCGGACGGCTCGGCGCAGTTCGTCGTCGCCGACGCCCGACGAACCGTGCAGCACCAGGGGCACGCGCACGGCATCCCGCAGTCGTTGGATCAGCGCGTGGTCCAGGGACGCGGAGCGTTCGGTCATCGCGTGGCTGCTGCCGACGGCGACGGCCAGGGCGTCCACGCCGGTGTCCGCGACATACCGTGCCGCTTCCCGCGGGTCGGTGCGCACCCCGGCGGCATGGGCGCTCGCGGGGGCGTCCGGTTTGCCGCCCACATAGCCGAGTTCGGCCTCCAGCCACAGGCCCGCGCCGTGAGCCCACCGCACCGCGGCGCGGGTGGCGGCGAGGTTCTCGGCGTAGGGCAGCGCCCCGGCGTCGAACATCGCGGAGGAGAACCCCGCGTCGGCTGCCGTGTGCAGCAGCCGTATGTCCGTCACATGGTCCAGGTGAAGCGCGACGTCGACGTCACATGCCGTGCCGACCTCGGCCGCGGCCCGTGCGATCGGCCCGACTCGGCCGCCGTGGAACCGCACGGCGTTCTCGCTGATCTGCAGGATCACCGAACGATCTGCGGCCTCCGCTCCGGCGGTGATCGCCTCGGCGTGTTCCAGCGTGATCACGTTGAACGCCGCGACGGCCCGGCCTGCAGCGGCTGCCCTCTCGACGAGTTCGCGCGTGGGAACCAGGGACATGGGGGTGTTCCCCTCGCTTTCCTGTTGCTTCGACGGTCGGTTCGGGTGCTCGGGGCTACCGCATGGCAGGACTCACGTCACCGTCGGCCGCACCCGGTGCCACGGAGCTCTCGCCGCTCCTCTCGTCGCTGTAGACCATCAGGGTCGAGCCGGCCAGGGCCAGCACGATGCCGATGCCGGCCCACACGCTGGGCAGCGTCCGATAGACCGCCAGGGACAGCACGATGGTCAGAACCGGGGCCAGCGCGTTGGTGACGGGGGCGACCACCGTGGCCTTGCCCCGGCTGAACGCCATGACCAGGAACAGGGCGCCGACCGCGTTGAGGACCTGGGTCACGGCGGTGAGTGCCGGCGCCTGCCAGGGGGCGCCTGACGGGAATCCGCCCATGACCGCGACCGCCACCGGCACCAGCAGCAGGCCGCTGATGGTCATCCACCCGAAGGTCGTCGCGTCGTTGACCCCGACGAGTGCGGCCTTGCGCATGCAGAAGGCCTGTACACCCCAGGCGACGCAGATCAGGACGGCCAGCGGCAGCCACGGGCCGTGCGAGTCGGAGTCGCCCCCGCCGCTGGGAATGCTGAGCAGCACGATCGATGTCAGTGCCGCCACTACGCCCACGACAGCGAGGCGGGTGATGCGTTCGCGCAGCAGGACCGTCGCCATGAGGACGGTGATCACCGGGGAGAGCGACACCAGAGGGAAGATCAGGTACGCCGGGCCGTCGGCGAGCGCCTGGAACAGCAGCAACTGTCCGCCGGCGCCGGTCAGTCCCGCGATCAGTCCGTACATCGCGGCGATCGGCCGGCGGTCGAACTTGTTGCCGCGCATCGCGAAGTACGCGGGGATGAGCATCGTGAAGGCCCAGATGACGTAGATCATCTCGTTGGGGTAGCCGTACCTGCTGTTCGGCTCGCTCGAGAAGGCGCCCCATACACCCCAGAACAGCACCAGCAGCGATGCGTACAGGATCCAGCTTCTCGTACCGTTGTTCATCGGTCGTCCTCTCCTGGGGCGGGGGATCCGGAGGCCGTGCGCAGCGCGTCGAGCGCGGGCCGGTCGAGCGGGGTTCCGGCGAGTTTCGCCGCGTACAGGGCAGCTCCTACGACAGGCTCGTACAGGGGGTGTCGCAGGTCGTAGCCGGCGAAGCCGCTCTTCAGTGCGGTGGTGAACGCCTCCAGCACCACGGCGGCGCCGAAGGTGCCACCGGAGTAGGAGACCGGGACGGCCTCGTCCGGGCCGAACTCCAGCCGCTCGCGGGTGGCTTCGACGAGCAGGGCGAGTTCCCGGCCGGCCTCGGCGAGGATCGCCGCGCAGACCTCGTCGCCGAGAGCGGCAGCCTCCGTCACCGAGCGGCTGAGTGCGGCGATCCGGCCCCGGTCGCCCTGCCACCGGTTGTGGACGACGTCGATCACGTCGAGGTCCGACGCGAGATCGAGGTGGCGCCGGAGCACCTCGGACAGGGGGCCCTCGGGGAGCCGGCCGTCGCTCATCCGCGAGAAGGCGTTGAGGCCGCGGACCGCGATCCAGTGCGCCGATCCCTCGTCGCCGAACATCTCGCTCCAGCCGCCGACGCGTACACCCCGGCCCGACCGCTCGCCGTAGGTCATCGAGCCGGTGCCGCTGATGACGTTGACGCCGTCGACCGCGCCGAGCGAACCCGCCCAGCCGCAGACCATGTCGTTGTCGCACGCGTAGCGGTCGTGCCCGAGCACCGCTCGCGGTGTCGCGTTCAGCGTGGGCAGATCGTGGGCCGCCTCCCCGTAACCGGGCAGGCCGAAGAAGGCGTACTCGATGTCGGCCGGGGACAGTTCGGCCGCCGCGCAGACGGCGTCGATGCCTTCCTTCAGTACCCGTTCGACGAGACCGATGCCGTGGGAGAAGTAGTACGAACTTGCCGCCCGCGCTCGCGCCACCATCTGTCCGGACCGGTCGACCAGGCAGAACGCGGTCTTCGTACCGCCGCCGTCGACACCCAGGAACATCGTCGTTACCTCCGCGTCCGGCGCCCTCGATCCGCGCCCTTGATTCCTTCGATCAGTTCTGCAGGGAGTGCAGGATCACGCCCCGCACCACGCGGTTGACCTCGCCCGAGGGAAACGGGTTGTCGGGCCGCAGGCCCTGGCGCAGGGAGGCGCGCAGCGCGATGAGCTGTGCGTACACCACGGCCGGCAGTGCCAGGGCGACATCCTCGACGTCGTGGAGGCCGGGCAGCGGCCAGTCGTCGGTGGCTCCGCTCTCCGTTCCCGTGCCGGAGCCGTCCGCGGAGACCGTGACGACACTGCCGGCGGGTAGATCTCCGCGCAGTTCCGTGACGATGTCCTGGTCGTACCGGCGGGTGTATGCATCGTTCGACAGGTACACGATGACGACCGAGTGTTCGTCGAGCACCGCCTTGGGGCCGTGCCGGAATCCCAGCGAGGACTCCCCGACGGCCGTGAGCGTGCCGCCGGTGAGCTCGAGCACCTTCAGCGCCGACTCCTCGGCGAGACCCTTCAGCGGGCCGCTGCCGAGGAAGACGATGCGCCCGGGCTCCCGGTCCACCAGGGCGCCGACGGTGCGGTCGACGGCACCGGCCTCGATGACCGACTCGGCTGCCCGGGCCAGGCGTTCGGCGACCCCGTCGTACGCGTCCCCGCCCAGGGCCAGCAGCGCCGCGAGCGTCATGCACGTGAAACTCGACGTCATGGCGAAGCCGCGGTCGTTGGACTCGGCAGGCATCAGCAGCACGTGGGACTCCGGCCGCTCCCCGTGCTCGCGCGCCAGTCGGCCCCGCTCATTGCAGGTGATCACGAGGTGATGCACCTCGGAGAGAACCTGGTCGGCCAGGGCGGTGGCGGCCACGGACTCCGGACTGTCACCCGACCTCGCGAAGGACACCAGCAGCGTCGGCAGGTCCTCGGCGAGGCAACCGCGCGGGTCGGCGACGAGGTCCGTGGTGGGGACCGCGTCGACGCGCCGCCCCAGGCGCCGCGTCAGAGCCGGCTGGAGCACCTGTCCTGCGAACGCGGATGTGCCGGCGCCCGTGAGCACCACACGCAGGTCGCCGCGCGCCATGAGCGGACGCAGGAACGCGTCCAGCGATGCCCGGGAGGCCGTGACGGCCCGGTCGACCTCCCTCCACAGGGCCGGCTGCTGGACGATCTCACGGACGGTGTGGGCAGCGCCGTCGCCGACGGACAGTGCGCCGGGGAGCGTGGTCACACGTGCTCCTTCTGGTTCGGATGGGAATTGCGGCCGTAGTCGCGCGGTACGTCGCAGAGGTGGTCGCCGCCGAGAACCACACGGTCCGGTGGCAGACCACATGCGACCGCGATGGTGCGCTGCGGCCGTCCGGTCTGCCGGCGTCGGACCACCTCATCCAACGGGCTGTGCATCGCCCACCCCTTGCCGAATGTGCATGCCGGGCACCATCACCTCGATGGGCCGGAGCTCGAGTGGGACAGTAGTGGTCCTATTCAGGGTGGTCAATAGCCCCTATCGGTATGCTTCTGGTCTCAGGTGTCGGCGGCTACGGTCCCCAGGACGGCCGGGTGGTCGTCCTTGAGCACACTGGGCTGCGGCCGGCACAAGCGGCCTGTCCTGCCGGAATCCGACGTCATCGAGGGGTCGCCGCTCGCGGCGTCGCGCGGCGCCGAGCCGGCGGGGAGTCCCCGGTCCGCGGACCGCTCGTCGGCAGTCTCTGCGGCTGTCGGGCGCGGGCGGGACGGTTCATCGATGCCGCCGCCCGGCGTCGCGTAGGCGAGCGCGAGACGGCACCGGCCCCGCTGCGCGCAGATGTCGGCGACAGCGAGGCCGGTGCGAGGGTCCTGCGGTGATCATTCAGGTCTGGTTGGTGATGGAGGCCCGGAACCGGTAGCGGTCCCCTCGGTAGACCTGGACGGTCAGTTCGATCGGGCGGGCGTCCTGGTTGGACGTCAACTGGGTCGCGACGAGCATCGGCATGGTGTCACCGATCTCGAACAACTCGATCTCCCGCGCCGTCGGGTGGCGGGCCTCGACGGAGTAGTCGGCGACGCGCGGCAGTTGCGGCGGGTCCGCGGCACGCAGGGTGGCGTACAGCGAGGCGCTGTTGAAGTCGGTGTCGGCCAGGGCCGGGCAGGCCGCCAAGGGGAGGCGGTTGTGCTCGAGCACCACCAGCAGGCCGTCGAGGAAGCGCAGCCGGTGGAGGTCGAAGAGGTCGGCGCCCGGGGCGATCCGGAGCTGTTCGGCCTCGGACACGGTGGCCGGGCGGACGGTGGCGGAGAGCACCTTGCCGGCCGTCGTCAGGCCGTTGGCCTGGGCGTAGTCGGCGAAACCCTGGACCTGGGGGGCCGTCGAGGCGGACGCCGCCGTGGCGTCGGGGAACAGGCCGGGCTCGGCGACGAACCACCCGCGCGACGAGGACGGCCGCACGATGCCTCGCGACTCCAACTGGGCGAGGGCGGCTCGCAGTGTCACGCGCGAGACTTCGTACCGAGTGGTCAGCGCGCGCTCGGAGGGCAGCCGGTCGCCGGGTCGGGCAGCGGCGGCACGCAGGTCTTCGAGCAGCCGGGCGGCTGTGCGCTCGTACAGCGGGAGGACGTCGTCGGCGAACAGGCCCCTGGGCATCGGCGTTCTCGCATCGGTCATACCAGAAGCATACCGGTTCCGTCGCCAACCCTGCCGCTGAACCATTGACATGCCACTCGCATACCACCTACGTTCTCACAGCATGCCACGCGGGACGCCCTCCCGTTGCCGCCGTCGACGGCGGGTCGAGACCACTCTCGGTGAGCACTCCGACACGTGGTTCGGCTTTCCACGATCTCGTGTGCGCCACCGCCGATCCCCACCCCTATCCAGCCCAGCGCCCGACCGTAGACCGACCACAGACCAGATATCGCACTGCCGCTGCGCGCGGACGGTCCGCCCGGTCGCGAGCACGCCGACGCACGTCGTCCACCCGTCCAGCTGACGCACGGCGAGCCTGAAAGCCGTCCGACATTGCCGAAAGAGAGCTCGAGATGACGGATATGAACCGGCGAAGCGTACTGAAGGTGGCGTTGGGGGGTGCCGGCCTGGCCGCCTTCCCCGCCGTGGCCGGCAACGCCACAGCCGCGGCCGCCGCACCGAACCGTGATCCCGATGTCGTCGGGGTCGGCGACACGTCCATCACCTTGGAGTTCGACGACCAACTGCGCAGCCGGGTGGCGTTGGAAGGCGTCGACGTGACGCGCTTCGACGCCGGCGAGGCCCTTCTTCTGGGCGACACGACGATCGACGAGTTCGCCTACCGCAGGCACAGGGTCCGCAGCACCAGGCACGCTCTGCACGGCGCAGGCGTCCAGGTGACCGTCTGGGGCGAATCCGTGACCGGCGTACGGAAGACGCTGGAGCTGACCTCCTTCCGGCGTCTGACCGGGATGATCGTCATGAAGGTGACCTACACCAACGCGTCCGGCGCCGACCTGGCCGTCACCGGGTGGCGCAGCGGAGCGCACGAGCTCCTGGAGGTCCCCCGCGGCTTCTACACCTTCTCGGGTACGACGTATGAGGACCGCCGCGACTGGGTGCGGCCGATGACCGAGGGGTTCCACCAGGAGAACTCGCTCGGGATGGACGCCTCCGACTACGGCGGCGGCACCCCGCTGGTATCCGTGTGGCGCCCGGGCGCCGGCCTCTCCGTCGGGCACGTCGAACCCGTGGCCAGGATGCTGCGTCTACCGGTTCGCAGAACGGCGGACGGAGCGAGCCTCGCCGTCGAAGGCGACGCCCCTGTGACCTTGAAGCCGGGCCGGCGGCTGACCACGGACACCACCTTTCTGACAGCCCACCCGGGTGACCACTTCGTGCCTCTCCAGCGTTACCGCGACTACATGAGTGACGTCGGCCAGCGCGCGCCCAGGACGCTCGAACCCGCCGTGGAGCCCATCTGGTGCGCCTGGGGTTACGAGCGCGACTTCACCGTCGAACAGGTCATCGGCACCCTTCCCAAGGTGCGTGAGGTCGGCCTCAAGTGGGCTGTGCTCGACGACGGTTGGCAGACCAACGAGGGCGACTGGGACCTCAACCCGCGGAAGTTCCCGCGGGGCGAAGCGGACATGCGCGTCTTCACGGGGCAGATCCGGGACGCCGGCCTGCGGCCGCGTCTGTGGTGGGCCCCACTGGCAGCGGACCCTGAGAGCGACCTCTACAGGGACCACCCCGACATGCTGCTGCTGGACCGCGACGGCAACAAGCAGCGGGTGAGCTGGTGGGACGCCTGGACGCTGTGCCCGGCGTACCGGCCGACCGTGGACTACTTCGTCGCGCAGGTGAGGAAGTTCATCGGCGACTGGGGCTATGAGGGGCTCAAGATCGACGGCCAGCACCTCAACGCGGTCGCACCCTGTCACAACCCGGCACACGGGCACGCCCGCCCCGAGGAATCGACCGAGGGGCTGGCCCAGTTCTGGAAGGCGGTGCACGAGGCCGCGCACGATGTGAACCGCGACGCGGTCATCGAACTGTGCCCCTGCGGCACCGCCTTCGCCTTCCACAACCTGCCCTACACCGACCAGTACCCGAGCTCGGACCCACTGTCGTCCTACCAGGTCCGGACCAAGGGCAAGACGATGAAGGCGCTGATGGGTGAGGGCGGCAGTTATGCCGGCGACCATGTCGAACTGAGCGACAGCGGCGACGACTTCGCCTCCAGCTACGGTGTGGGAGCCGTCCTGTCGACCAAGTTCACCTACCCGGCGGGCCCGGACGACGGCATCGTGCTCACGCCGGAAAGAGAGATTCTCTGGCGCCGGTGGGTGAACCTGTACGAGGAGAACATGCTGCCCACCGGCGAGTACCGGGGCGATCTGTACGACATCGGTTTCGACAAACCCGAGGCGCATGTCGTGGCCAAGGGCGCGACCCTGCACTTCGCGTTCTACGCCCCTCGATGGGACGGGACGGTCGAGTTGCGCGGTCTGGAGCGGCGCAGATACCGCTTGACCGACCCGTTCAGCGGCGCGTCGCTCGGAACCGTCGATGCCCGTCACAACACCGTGAAGCTGGCTTTCACGGGGTTCCAGCTCATCGTGGCCGATCCCATCGGCTGACGGGATCGGTGGACCCGAGTCAGCGGCTGTCGGCAGCATCACCGCCGTGAACGCCGTATTCACCACCCCGCCTCGGCCGGTCGACGTCACCGCGCTCTTCCCTCGGCCGGCCCGTCGGCGCGCAGGGCGATCCGGCTGCATCCGCGGCCCGGGGCGCCGACCGTGCACGACAGCTCCGTCGGCGGGCCGCTCCTGTGGCCCGCCGACGAGCCGTGGTCGTACTGCGACGAGCCGCACGACAGGCACGCGTCCCTGGAGCTCCTCTCCCCGGGTCGGTCGGCCACGAGATGGCCCACCCCCGGACCGCTCTCTTCCGGCGCTCCTCCGCCACCGTCACCGACGTCCCGGACGCACCGCCGGAGCCGCCGAACTGCGGGACGAACTGGACCACACGAGCCGCTGGAGACGATCGACTCCGCGCGCTACGGCGGTTCATCAGCACAGCCTGGGAGCAGGAGGAGAACCGTCACCATGAGCGTGGCCGAACAAGGCCGCCTCACCGATGTGCACCTTTCCGTGTTCCCGGCCGGAGGTCCGCCTCGGCCGGGAACCGTTGTCACCCGTGCAGGAAACGTTGTCAGTAGTGCACCGCCTCCCGGTTCGGACGGTGCCGGAGCACCGGGACGAGAGGCCGCGCACTCCTGCACTCGTCGCTCGGACCAATGATCCAGAAGGGCCTGATGATCAAAAAAGCCCCATGTGACCTTCGATATACCTTTTGACGTCCGGTTGTGGGTAGCCTGTGCCACTGTCCTCACTCACCTTGCCGCGATGTCGGGCGCACGTTTCGCCGTTCGTCCAGGAGACCCATGCGCCCCCGAATACCCTTCGTCCCCCGCACAGCCGCTCTTTCGCCCGTCGCCCTGGCGGGCGGTGCGCTGGCCGTCGGCGTCGGCGGTCTGTACCTCGCCGGGCTGCTGCTCGCCGGCGGTGAGATCGAGGCGGGGACCACGGTGCGCGGCGTGGACATCGGGGGCCTGACCCGTGAGGAAGCGGCCCGGAAGCTGGAGCGGCACCTGGTGGCGGCCGGTCCGCGGGAGCTGGCGGTGCAGCTCGGCGACCGCGAGGGCACGGTCGACCCGCGGCGTGCGGGGCTCGCCTTCGACATCGGGGCGACCCTTGACCGGGCGGTGTCCGCGGGCGCCGATCCGGTGAGCGCGATCGGCGGGCTGTTCCGGTCGGGCGGTGAGATCGAACCGGTCGTGCGGGTGGACGAGAGCAAGGCCCGGGCCGCTCTCGGAAAGCTGGCGAAGAGCCTCGACCAGGACGCCCGGAACGGCACCGTGTCCTTCGTCGGCGGGCATGTCGAGCAGACCGTCCCGCGTACCGGGTACGCACTGGACGTGGACGCCTCGATCGGCGCCCTGCGCGCCCCTTTTCTGCGCGGCACGGCCGACTCGGTCACGGAGTTGCCCTCACATGAGACCCGGCCCGAGGTCACGGCGGAAGAGGTGCGGCGGGCGGTGCGCGAGTTCGCACAGCCGGCGATGTCCTCACCGGTCACGCTCACCGCGGGCGGCAAGAGGTTCACGCTCCTCCCGACCGTTCTGGACGACTACCTGGCGATGCGGCCGGACGACACCGGCAGGCTCACCCCGGAACTCGACACCAAGGGTCTGCGTGCCGCCCCCGTGGTGACCGGCGCGCTGAACGATCTCCCCAGCACGCCGCGGAACGCCCGGCTGGGGCTGGACGGCGACAAGGTGGCGGTGACCGCGGACGCCGTATCCGCCGTGGAGGTCACCGACAAGGCTCTCGGCAAGGCCGTACTCCCCCTGCTGACCGAGTCGGGCGCCGCCCGCACCGGCGAGGTGGACGCGCGGCGGACCCAGCCGGAGCTCACCCGTGAGAACGCGGCGCGGCTGGGGCTGACCGAGAAGCTGTCGTCCTTCACCGTCGACTTCGAACCGGCCGCCTACCGTACGACGAACGTCGGCCGGGCGGTGGAACTGATCAACGGCTCCCTGGTCATGCCGGACGAGACCTGGAGCTTCAACCGCACCGTCGGCGAACGCACCAAGGCCAACGGCTTCGTCGACGGCATCATGATCTACGACGACCAGTACACCAAGGCACCCGGCGGAGGTGTCTCCGCGGTGGCCACGACCGTCTTCAACGCGATGTTCTTCGCGGGCCTGAAGCCTGTCGAGCACGGCGCCCACTCCTTCTACATCGAGCGCTACCCCGAGGGCCGTGAGGCGACGGTCGCCTGGGGCAGCCTGGATCTGAGGTTCGCCAACGACTCGGGCAGGGCCGTCTACATCCAGGCCGCGTCCACCGACACCTCGGTGACCATCACTTTCCTCGGCACGAAGAAGTACGACGAGATCACCTCGGTCAAGGGGCCGCGCACCGACGTACGGCAGCCGGGGACGAAGGTGAGCGGCGACGAGCAGTGCGTACCGCAGACCCCGCTCGAAGGCTTCGACGTCACCGTGGAACGGGTGTTCCACACCGACGGCGGGGAAGTGAGGCGGGAGCCGTTCCACACGCGCTACACCCCGCGCAACGAGATCATCTGCGAAGCGACGCCGCGCGAGCCCTGAGGGCGAATTCGGGGCCGGCCGCACAGCTGTCGTGCTCGGTCACCTCCGGGCGGGACTCACCCGCCTCCCGCCGCCCCCCGGCGCGGAGTCTGGGGCGACTTCGCAGCCTCGGCCTCCGCCTTGGCGTCACTCACCGCGGCCGCCGCCTGCTTCCCGGCCTCGTCGGCCGCCGCGGCGGCGTCGGACGCGGCCGTCCAGCCTGCGGCGAGCTCCGGAGTGCGGCCTTCCTCCGACGTGTCGCCGGCACCGGCCGCTTCCCCGGGCTGCGCGGATGGGTGAGGGGCCGCCGCCGACTCATCACCGAACGCCCGGGTCACGGTCCGAACGGCCTCGGTCAGCTCCCCCGGGATCACCCAGAAGGTGTTGTTGTCGCTGCTCGCCAGGTGCGGCAGGGTCTCCAGGTACTTGTAGGCGAGGACCTTCGGGTCGGCGTTGTTGCGATGGACGGCCTGGAAGACCAGCTCCACCGCCTTCGCCTCGCCGTCCGCCCGCAGGATCATGGCTTGCTGCGCTCCCTGCGCCTCCAGGATGTCCTTCTGTTTCGTGCCCTCCGCTGTGAGGATCTTGGCCTGCCGCTCCCCTTCGGCGTGCAGGATGGCCGCACGCTTGTCCCGCTCGGCCCGCATCTGCTTCTCCATCGCCTCCTTGATGGTGTGCGGGGGGTCGATGGCCTTGATCTCCACGCGGTTGACCCGGATGCCCCATTTGCCGGTGGCGTCGTCGAGGACGGCGCGCAGCCGGGAGTTGATCTCCTCACGCGAGGTGAGCGTCTCCTCCAGATCCATGCTGCCGATCACGTTCCGGAGCGTGGTCACAGTGAGCTGGTCGATCGCCTGCAGGTAGTCGGCGACCTCATAGGCCGCCGCCCGCGGATCGGTGATCTGGTAGTAGAGCACGGTGTCGATGTTCACCACGAGGTTGTCCTCGGTGATCACCGGCCTGGGGTCGGACGAGTAGACCTGCTCGCGTACGTCGAGTTTGGTGTTGATGCGGTCCGCCACCGGGACGACCAGGTTCAGGCCGGGTTGCAGTGTCCGGCGGTACCGGCCGAACCGCTCGACGTTGTAGCGGCGCGCCTGCGGGACGATCCGCACGGTGGAGGCCACGAGAAAGACGACGACGATGACCGCCACCAGGGCGAGGACGACAACCGGGTCCACAGTGCCTCCATTGCTGTGTGTTCACCGCTCAGGGAAGGAGCTCGCGGGGGTAGACGATGGCCGTGGCGCCCTCGATCTCCATGACATCCACCAGCGCTCCCACCGGGATCACCAGGCTTTCGTCGAAGGCCCGGGCCGACCACTCCTCGCCGGACAGCTTGATCAGACCCCGTGTCGCGGTCACCTCCCGCATGACCTCGGCCCGCTTGCCGATCAGCGCGTCAGTGCCCTCGTAGGTGAGGGGCTGCTGTTCCATGTGCCGCAACGCGAAGGGACGAACGATGACGAGGCCCGCCGCGGCCGCTGCGCCAAGGGCCAGGAGCTGGCCGAGAAGACCGATGCCCACTCCCGCGACCACGGCGGCGACCAACGCGGCACCGGCCAGCAATCCGAACACCAGTGTCAAGGTGAAGAACTCCGCGGCACCCAGTGCCGCAGCGGCGAACAGCCAGACGAACCACGGCATCGAATCGCCCTCCTTCAGGGGCCTTCTCCACCAAGCTACCGCCCGGAACTCGGGACGGGACAGACACGCGGCAGCAGTCGTTCCTGATCGTCGGCTCACGGCCCCGGAGGGGAACGACAGTGCTCACCAGCGGTGCGACCGCGCTCGCGCGGCCACGTTCAATCACTGTCCAGTGGATGTCCAGTGCCCGCTCGTAGGTTGTGCCCGCCGGCCAACGGTTCGGCCCAGCGGCACCTTGCCGCGCTTCCCGCACCACGCCATGTCCAACGGGAGGATGCACCGATGAGCACAGGGATCAGGAAGAAGATCGCCGCGGCCGTGACGGTCGCGTCCACCGCGGCCCTCGTCGCGGTCACCGCTCCGGGCAGCAGTACGGCTCAGGCCCAGGTCGCCTCGCTGCGGGCGTTCGCGATCACGAGTGACGGCACACGGATGGCCACCTTCACCACCGACAGACCCGACGTGCTCGACTGGGTGCGGATCGTCAAGGGACTCGGCGGCGACACCGCCCTGGTCGGAATCGACTTCCGCGTCCAGAACGGCCTCATGTACGGCGTCGGCAACCAGGGCGGCGTCTACACCATCCAAACGCCGCCGCAGACCGTGGACGTCGTGGTCACGAAGGTCTCCCAGCTCACGATTCCGCTGTACGGGACGAACTTCGGGGTCGACTTCAATCCGGCCGCCAACCGGCTGCGGGTGATCAGCGACAACGGCCAGAACCTTCGCCACAACATCGACGACAAAACCGCGGGCGCCTCCCCCGCCGCCGGCCACACCGCGGAGGACTCCGTCCTGTCCACACCCGGCGTCGAGAACGTCTCCAGGGGAGTGACCGCCGCCGCCTACACGAACAACGACCTGAACGGGGAGACGGCGACCACCCTGTTCGATCTCAACACGACCACGGACCAGGTCGTGGTCCAGTCGCCGGCCAACAACGGCACGCTGGCCCCGACCGGCAAGCTCGGTGTGGACGCCGGCTCCAACGCGGGCTTCGACATCTACAGCGACCTGGTCAATGGCAAGACCGTCTCGGCCACGGGCTTCGCCGCTGTCACGCCCCCCAACAGCACCCTGACGACGTTCTACACCGTCGACGTGCTCACGGGTACCGCGACGGCCGTCGCCACCGACGATCCGTGGTTCCCGCTGACCATCGGCGACGTGGCCGTCGCCCTCGACACCAGTCCCTGAGGGCCGGGGCGGGACGGTCCGGTGGGCCCGTCTCCCGCTGTCGGGCGGGCTCACCGGGCTACCCGGCCGGTTCGGACACGGGACGAGGCCGTTGCCCCGGTGACGTCGGCGCGGCGGCTCCGGCTCCGAGTTCGAGGGTGTGCCGGGTCCGGTCGACGCCGGCGCGGGCGCGGCTCAGTTGGTCGTGTTCCCCGGTGCCGGCCGCGACCGTCACGGCGGTGGAGTAGTGGGCGAGAGCCTCGTCGTGGCAACCGCCGGAGTACAGCGCCTCGGCGAGCCCGTTCAGCGCGGACGCCTCGCCGTAGTGCTCCCCGTTCTCCCGGAACAGGTCGAGGGCACGCCGATGGTGTTCGATCGCGGCCTCGAACGCGCCCTGCCGCAGTCGGACGTCGCCGAGGCCCGACAGCGCGTATGCCTCGCCGCCGGGATGGCCGAGTTCCCTGAAGACAGCGAGGGCCTGTTGCTGACAGCGGGCGGCCTCGTCGTACCGGCCCAGTTCCAGACACGCGTTGCCCAGGTGACAGAGGGTGCGGGCACGACCGATCCGGTCGCCGGTGAGTTCGTGCAGGACGAGGGCCTGCCGCTGGTCGTCGGCCGCCTGCCCGCGTAGGCCCAGCCGCAGCCGGACGTTGCCGAGGTTGGTCAGCGTCCGTGCCTGCCCCACCCGGTCCGCGGTCTCCCGGTACAGGGTGAGCGCCTGCTGATGGCAGCGGACGGCTTCATGGAAGTGGCCCTGGCGCCAGTGGACATTGCCCAGGTTGGACAGGGCCCTGGCCTCCCCCGCACGGTCCTCCGTGCTCACATGCAGCTCCAGGGCACGTAACAGGTGTTCCCTGGCCGCAGCGGCGTCGGCCATCCGCCAGTGCACGCAGCCGAGGTTGGTCAGTGCGTGGGCCTGCCCCTTCGCGTCACCGGCTCGTTCCGCGGCGCGCAGGGCATGGTGGTGGATCTCCAGCGCCTGGGTGTGGTGACCCGCGTCGAGGTACCGGAAGAGCACGGCGGCCAACTGGACGGCGTGCCGCCCTGCGCCGCGGTCCGCGGCGATCGCGCAGACCGCGGCGAGAGCGGGGCGTTCGGCGTCCAGCCAGGCTCGTGCCGCGACCGGGTCGCCCGCGACGGGTGAGGCGTCCATGACGGGATCGACCGCGGGCCTGTGATGTCCTTCGGCCGGGTACAGGGCGTCCATGGCGGCCGCGGCCGTACCGAGATAGTGGTCGAAGAGCCGGGACAGGGCCGCCTGCCGGTCGTTGTCGGAATCGCGCGTGCGGGTGAGGCGGTAGCCATAGGCACGCAGCAGGTCGTGCGTGCTGTACCGCCCGGGGCCCACGGGCTGGAGGAGATGGGCGCGGGCCAGCACGGTCAGCGTCCTGACCGGATGGGCCGGCCCGTCCGGGCGGGCGGCACGTCGGCCGTCCGGCGCGTGGTCCGGCTGCCCGTCCGGTTCGTGGGGCGGAACGCCGACGAGGGCGGCGGCGGCGTGAGCGTCGATCTCCGGTCCTGGGTGCAGACTGATCAACCGGAAGGCGCGGGCGGCTTCGGCGGGCAGACGCCGGTACGACCAGGAGAACACGGACTGCAGCGCGGCACGCGGGTCGCCACCCGCGTCCAGGTGGTCCAGTCTCCGCTGCTCGTCGGCCAGTTCCGCTGCCAGGTCCGCCAACGGCAACTCCGGGCGTGCCACCGCGAGTTCGGCGGCGATCCGCAGGGCCAGCGGAAGTCCCACACACTGCTCGGCCAACAGCGCGGCCGGCCCCGGCTCCATGGTGACCCGGTCGCCGATGAGCGTACGAAGCAGGTCCAGTGCCTCCGTCCGCGCGAGAGCGGACAGCCCGATGCGGCGGGCACCGTGCAGGGCGACCAGGCCGGCCAGGCTGTCCCGGCTGGTGACCAGCACGGCGCAGGACGGTGAGCCGGGAAGCAGGGGCCGGACCTGTTCCTCGGACAGCGCGTTGTCCAGCACCACCAGCATCCGCCGCTCGGCCATCTCGGTCCGGTAGCGGCTCGTGCGCTCGTCGACGTCGAGCGGAATCGCGTCACCGGGGATCCCGAGATCCGTGAGGAACCGGGTCAGGGCGTCGCCCGGTGGCATGGGGAGGTCGGGATCGTATCCACGAAGGTTGACGTGGAGTTGCCCGTCCGGGAAGCGGCCACGGGCCCGGTGCGCCCAGTGGACGGCCAGAGCGGTCTTGCCGACGCCGGCGGTGCCGGAGACCACCGTGACGGCCATCGCGGTGGTGTTCTCCTCCGCCGTGTCCAGCAGACGGTCGAGCGCCCCCAGTTCGGCTTCCCGGCCGGCGAAGTCGGGGACATCGGCCGGTAACTGCGCCGGTGCGCGGGCCGGTGGCCGCGCGGGGTACGCGGCTTGATGCCCGGGGGCCGGACCCGCTGCTCGTCCTCTCCCGGAAGGGGGAGGCTCCGGACGGCTGTACAGCACGGCGGAGAGGGCCTCCGACAGGGCCGCCCCGGGATCGACGCCGAGTTCGTCGGCCAGCCGACGGCGGCTGCGCCGATACACGGCGACCGCCTGGTCACGTCGGCCGACGGACTCGTACACGCGGATGAGCCGGGCCTGGGCGTCCTCGTCCAGGGGGTGCGCGGCCGCCGCCTCCTGGAGGATGTGCAGCGCCTCCGCACCTCTTCCCGCCGCGATCATGGCGTCCCCGTACTGCGCCACCACACCGCCGCGCTCCCCCGTCAACGCGACGACCACGGGGTGGGAGGCGAGGAACGGCAGATCGACGAGCGGCGGTTGGCGCCACACGTCGAGTGCTTCGGCCAGCAGGGCATTGGCCCGCGACTCATCGCCATGACGCCGCGCGGCGTCCGCCGCGTCGACCAGACCACGGAAGCGCGACAGATCGACGGCATCATCGGGAACACGCAGCGCATAGCCGTCGCCGACACGGGGCAGCACGATGCTGGGCGCTCTGGGCGGCCGCCCGGGTTCCAGCAACCGGCGCAGGTGCTTGATGTGCGTCTGGACGACGTTCGGCGCGCTCGCCGGTGGCTGCTCTGCCCACAAGGCCTCCGCCAGGCCGGCGAACGGCAGTTGCCGGCCGCGGGAGGCGGTCAGGAGCGCGAGTACGGCGCGACGCTGGGGGGAGCCCAGGGCCAGCCGCGCGCCGTCCCTCCAGACGGACACCGGCCCGAGTACCTGAATGCGCATCGGCCCCCCGATTGACAGGTTCACAAAATCCCCACCGCTCCCCCTCTCTATCGCCGTCATCACCCTGTCCGGAAGGCCTAATCCGGCCCAGTGACATGGGTTCTCCTGCCGCACTCGGGTGCGTCAGCTCGTCGGCTTCGACAGGCGCCGCCCTGCACGGATCATCGCCGGATCCCTCCGCCGCCCGGCATCCGGACAGGGGCACCGGTCGTGAGTCCGGGCTCCTCCCGCACCTCGCCCTGCTGCCGGATCTCTCCGGGGCGACACACTCGGCTCGACCGGTCCGGCCGGGTTCCCGCCGGTGAGCAGGGAGCGGAGTCCGGCTTCGGCGAAGCCGCACCGGCGAATGTGCCGGGTGCCCCGGCGGCTGGGACCGCGGAAGCCCGCCCGCTCGATCTCGGCGACGGCCGAGGCAGGGGAACTCGGTGGCCAGTCCGCTGTTCCTGCTCGCCGTCCTGCGCGCCCGGGTACCCCGGGACGCCTCCCACGGCAAGTGGCTCCAGCGGCCTGTCCACGGCCTCGATGAGCCGGGTCGGGACACACGACGAGGACGAGGGGCAGGACGGCGACACGCTGATACACGTCGAGGTCACGCTTCCGCCCGGCAGACTCCCCTCGGTGAAGGCACGCCTGTCGGCAGTTGCCTCGGGCCTCCTCGCCGCACACGTGCGCAAGGCCGGTATCGAGGCGGTCACTCTTTCGTGGAGGTGCGGGACCTGCCGGGCTCCTACCGTCTGTGGCGAGGTCAGGCAACCGTGCGGAGTGCGGCGTCGGGACCGAACCGCCGCCCGGGTGCCGCCTGCCGTACGGCAGGCGATGAGCCGCTCAGGACACCTCCACCTCGTAGAAGCAGAGGTGGCCCTTGATCTCGGCCAGGTCAGGCTTCGGATCGCGGTACGTCCAGACGAGATCCGGCACGTCCGGGAGCGACCAGTACGACGCTTCCCCCTTGAAGGGGCAGTGCGTGCGCGTATCGGATTCGGTCAGCAGATCCAGGCGTACGTCCTGGACGGGGATGTAGTACGCGTCGGGACAGCCCGGCTCGCGCAGCACCAACGCCCCGTCACTGTCCGCGAGCACCAGCTCGCCCCGCACCGCCCGCACATGCCGGTCACTCGGCTCGACGGTGATGCGATGCCCCATACGCCTGGGAAGTCCCTCAGCCACGGTCGTCCTCCTCTGTCGGTTGATCTGCATCGGACAGCACGACCGCGAGCCGGATTCTTCCCATGGGGGCGCGAACGCATGGCGGCCCGGCAAACCTTCACACCTTCCTCCAAGGACCAGCACAGAACGCGCCGTTCGCCACGAGGAACAGGGTCCCGCCACGGAAACG
Organism: Streptomyces sp. NPDC048584; assembly: GCF_043199595.1. Classification (NCBI taxonomy): domain Bacteria; kingdom Bacillati; phylum Actinomycetota; class Actinomycetes; order Kitasatosporales; family Streptomycetaceae; genus Streptomyces; species Streptomyces sp. NPDC048584. The sequence goes on along the minus strand of NZ_JBICWF010000007.1, from coordinate 79,409 downwards.
GGTCCGCGGGCCCGGTGACGATCTGTCACCGGGCCCGCGGACAGCAGGGGTCAGCGCCTGCGGGACCAGCCGGTACCGACCCCGGCCACATGCAGGGCCAGGGCTGTCAGCCCCAGCAGCATCACGTTGGTCGACGAGAACACGTCGTTGGTGCTGACGTCTGCCGCGTTGATCAGAAACGACACGAAGAACAGCACCGCCGCAACCATGCCGAGCATGAAACGAGCTCCTCTCAAAGCAGAACGGGGTGAAGCCCGTATGCCCGGCCAACGTCTCCGCAGACACACGACGGCCTCCCCGGACCGCTGAGCTGCGAATCGCCCGCCGGATGTCGAGCGCACCGCCGGCCGCTGCGAGGGGCGCGGTGAGTGGCGTACGACGGGCGCGTCGCCCCGGCCCCGGCCGCGGTCCGACGGCGCCGCGACCGGTTCGCCGGCCGCCCTCCGCACTGCCGGACGGGGTGTGGGGAGGTCCGGGCCGTGTCGGCGGGGGTGGGCGTCACAGCAGGGAGAGCTTGATCAGCCGGGCGTTGTTCCCCTTTCCCGCGTCGGTCGCCAGGGCCATGTAGCGCGCGGTGATGTCCGTCGTGAGGCGCCGGGTGCGGCCCCGGCCGGTGAGCTGCCCGGCCGGGGTGTAGTCGAGGCCGTCACCGCTGAACTCCACTCGGAGGGAGGGGACATGGCCGCCCGTCCAGTCCGTGCGGATGTCGCGGACCCGGAGCGGGGCACCCAGGTCGACGACCATGCGTCCATCGGGGCCGGGTGTCCATGCCGTCGACGGATCGCCGTCGACGGCGGCCGAGGGATCGGACATGCCCGCCGGCAGGGGGCCGGTCGGGAACACGGTGCGCCCCAACGCCAGATCGTGCAGGGGGTAGGCGGTCGCCCGACGCACGGTGACCGTCGTGGTACGGCCGGGACGGATCACCGCCACCTCGCTGTACCCCTGGGCGGTCACCCGCACACGGCAGGCCGGACCGGTGAGTCGCACCGTCGCCCCGTCGGCCACCTGCGCTCGCAGCCCCGCCGGCAGACGACCGCCGGTGAGAGGGTGCAGGGTCAGCCGGGGCGGGAGCAGCAGGGCTTCGGCCGCGTCGAGTTCGGCCTCGTACGCGGTCCCGTCCGCGGACAGCGTCTGACGGCCCTCGAACAGCACCCTCCCGGTACCGGTCTGCGGTATGGCGACGCGTGTGGTCACGGCTCCGTCCGACAGGTTGAACAGGCTGAGGTGATCGTCGGTGAGGGCCGCGCGGACGGCTTCGGCCTCCGCCCGGGGGACGGGTGCTGCGGCTCGTTCGCGCAGGGTACGGGCCGAGGCATTGGGGAGTCCTTCGACCAGGAGGGGGGCGGCCGGGCCGTCCGCCAGGAGGATCTCGTCCCGGGACACGGTCAGCGGCAGATCCGAGCCCCGCACGAGCAGGCCGGCACGGCCGTCCACGTCGAGCCAGCCGCCCCGGCTGGTGACCTCGGGCACGGGCCAGGAGGCGAGGTCTCTCCACTGACGTCCGTCCGCCGAGCCCTGCACGGTGTAGGCGCGCCCGGCGGCGGCTTCCCAGCGCAGCGTGACCCGGTCCACCGCGTGTGCGGACCCGAGGTCGACAGCGAGCCAGCTGTCCGCCCGGGGACGGTCCGCCCGTGAGACCGCCCACCTCGTGGTGGCGTTGCCGTCCACCGCCAGGCCCGGCTCCTTGCCCGCGTCGTAGGAGGAGGCGGTGGCCGTTCCGCCCCGGGCCGCCTCGGCGCCGTCCGCCCCGTCGCGGGCTTCGAAGGCGTAGAGGGAGTAGCCGTATGCCGGGTCGGGCCGCACGCCGAGCATGCGCAGATGCCGTACCTCGGTGCGCGGGAAGGTGACCTCGTCGACGCGTGCGGCGGTTGTGGCCGGCCGGGAGTCCGCGGAGGCGACGATGGCACTGCCCTCGGCGAAGCGATAGGTCCGCGCACCTGTCAGGCCTGCCACGCCGGGCATGGTCACATTGTGGATCTCCAATCGGCCCTCGCCCGCCGCGAGGCCCGATGTAGCGTAGACGACGGCGCCCGTGGGCAGCGTGGTGAATCCCGCGTGTCCCGTTCCCAGTCGGAGCAGGGTGGCACTGCCGTCGAACCCGTCCCGGTTCGCGGCGTACGTCCGCACCCGGCGGCCGCTCTCCCTCAGTGAGGTAGTCGGCAGGAACATCGCCGTGGACCCGCTGAGCTTGAACAGCCAGTCGTCGTGCGACGGCTGCCACGCGAACTTCAGGAAGCCCTGCTTGGTGACGGCACCCGCCCAGGCGGCGGCGGTCTGGTGCGAGACCAGGCCGGGGCCGGGGCCGAAGTCGGTGACCCCCGCGGCGCGTTCGAACAGTTCCTCCTGGGAGAAGGGACGGGCCGTGCGGCCGCGGTCGTTCGCCCACAGGTGCAGGAGGTAGCTGATGGCGAGCTCCGCACGCGCCTCCGGCTCGTACTTCGGCTCACCCGAGAACTTCGCCAGCCTGAACTCGGGCGGGTAACTCTGGTAGGCCTCGAGTCGCTCCGCCAGTGCCACTTCCGCCCTGGCGGCGGCTCGGTCCCCGCCCACCTGGGCGAGGAACGCGAGGGGGATGACGTCACGGCCGTAGAGGTGCTCGCGATCGTTGACCATGGGCATCAGCGGCTCACCGGCGTCACTCATCACTCCGAGCAGCGTGCGCCACAGTTCGTCGGCGTTCGGCTGGTTGGTGAGCACTTCGGGCAGTGCCCGGCCCGCTGTGATGAAGTGAGCGGCGTTCCGTCCCGATGTGCGCCACAGTTCCTCCTGGTAGTGAGGCCCGAAGGAGCCGTGGTTCTCGACGATGAAGGTGTCGTACAGGTTGCGCGCTGTGTTGTCGCAGACGCGGACCCCGTCCACGCGGGCGGGGTTGGCCAGGTCCGCCGGGGGCAGGCCGGCCTCGTTGCGCGACCACGCGCCGAAGGCCTCGGCCCATTCGGGGTGCCGCGGATCGTCCGCGGCCCAGGCCAGCCCGGGGGCCAGCGATTGCGCGTAGACGCCCATTTCCTCGAGCTTGGTGTCGCCCTGGTGGCCTCCGAGCAGTCCGCGCGGGGTCCAGCTGCCGGAGTCGGGGTCGTCGGCCGTGCCCAAGCCGGCTGTGTATGCGGCCTGTTCGCGGGCGATGGTGGCGACGCGGGACCTCGTCGTCTCGTCCAGGTCGTCCCACAGCAGACGTGCGGCGAGTACGAAGTACGACTGGAAGGTGGTGTCGAAGAACAGCCTCCGGCCCCATTCGGTTCCGCCGGTCAGCCTGTTGGACGCGGCGAAATGCCGGATCGTGGCGATCGTCCGGGCCTTCAGGGTCCGCTCGTCGATCCCGGCCCGGTCACCGTCGTAGGTTCCGCGCGTGAGCAGGACGGCGTGGCCGAGCACCACGGCGAAGCCGAAATCCTTGTTGGTGTAACAGCCGCGAGCCGCGTCCCACTGGGTTTCCGACCAGCGGGTGTGGTTCAGCAGGACGCGGTAGTACGTCTCCGCCACCGGGTCCGGTGCCGTGTGGTTTCGTCCCTGGGCACGAGCGGTGCCGCCGCTCATGGCCAGGGGAAGCGACACTGCGGCGCCGGCGCCGACGAGTTGGACGAAGCGTCGGCGGTTGATCGGGGATCTCGGCAGCACTGTCGGCACCTCTCACGTAGACAACGTTGTCATGGGGTGGCGTGAATTCTTCGGTCCCATGTGCCGATACGTCAAGAGGTGTGGAGGAACGAGTGGGTACGGCGGGCAGGTCTCGGTGTGCCTCGGCGGGTTTGTGCGCACCGGGTGTCTCAGGCGGGCTCGACCCGGCTGGGGGCAGCGCGCGTATCGGCCTGCGGAGCACGCTCGACCGGAGCCTCATCGCAGTCGGGCGAACGCCAGCTCGGCGTCGGCCACCGCCTCGGGATGGACGTCGTGGGCGGTACGGCCGTCGGCGATCTTCTGCCAGTTGGCGCGGGCGAGCACCCGTTGGACCGCGAGCACCTGGGCGGCCAGCAGACGTGCCTGGATGCCTTCTCCGAGGGCGTCGGCCAGCGCCTCCTCGTCCTCGAGCCGGTAACGCGTGAGCCGTCCCGCCAGGCTCGGGGTGGTGAAGACCAGCCGGTGGAAGGCCACCACCTCGGGGTGATCGTTGAGGCCCGTGACGGGATCGTACCGGTCGAGGCCGGCGCGGAGGTGACGACGCAGGGCATCCAGCGGCTCGGCGTCGGGCCCTCGCTGACGTACGACGCGTGCGGCTTCCCCCTGGTGGTCCGCGAACCGGTGCAGCACCAGGTCTTCCTTGGTGGGGAAGTACCGGAAGAGCGTCGGCTTGGAGACCTCGGCGGCCGCGGCGATGTCGTTGACCGAGACGCGGTCGAAGCCGTGCTCCAGAAACAGCGAGACGGCCGCGTCACCGATGGCGTCCCGCGTCCGTTCCCGCTTGCGGGCCCGCAGCCCCGTCGGTTCGTTCATCCGACCAGAGTAACATTCGTTACCGAGTTGCTTTTTTAACCGAGTAACGTTTCTATGGGCGTCATGACACAGACAGACATTCCTCCCGTGCTCGTGACCGGGGCGACAGGCCGGATCGGTCGCCTCGTCGTCGGCCGGCTCCTCGACGCGGGCGTGCCGGTGCGCGCCCTCACCCGCCGCTCCAGGGCAACGGCGGCTCTGCCGCCGGAGGTCGAGGTGTTCAGGGGTGACCTCACCGTGCCCGAGTCGCTCGACCCGGCCCTGCGGGGCGCCGGTGCGGTCTTCCTCGTCTGGACCGCCCCTTCCCGGACCGCCGCGGCGGTCGTCGAGCGGCTGGCAGCACACGTACGGCGGGTCGTCCTCCTCTCCTCCCCGCACAAGACGCCGCACCCCTTCTTCCAGCAGCCCAATCCCGTGGCCGTGCTGCACGCCGGCATCGAGCGGCTCATCGCGGCCACCGGACTCGAGTCGACGATCATCCGGCCGGGGATGCTCGCGTCGAACTCGTCGGCCTGGTGGGCGCCCGCGATCCGGACCGGTGAGGGCGTCCGGTGGCCCTACGGCGCCGCCGAGTCGGCGCCGGTCGACGACCGCGACGTGGCGGCCGTCGCCGCGCTGACACTCCGCAAGGACGGTCATGCCGGAGGCGACTACGTCCTCACGGGACCCGAATCACTCACCCAGGCCGCGCAGGTGGCCGTCATCGCGGACGCCCTGGGGATCCGGATCGCGTTCGAGGAGATGACGCCGGACGAGTTCCGGAGCATGTCTCGGGCCACGGCGCCCGGCCCGGTCGTCGACATGCTGCTCACCGCGTGGAGCGCGGCGGTCGGACAGCCCGCCTACCTCACCGGTTCGGTGGCCGACATCCTGGGGACGGCGCCCCGGACGTTTCGTCAATGGGTCGCCGACCACGCCACCGCGTTCACGGAGGGTTCCGCGGGCGCGTGACCTCGTCGAACCGTCAACGGGGCGCCCTGCGGGCGTCCTCAGGGGCGGCGGGCCAGCAAGTGGGCGTCGAGGAAGCCCCGTTCGGAGGCGGGGTCGTGGAGCAGCCGGGCGAACGTGACGAGGCCGGCCCCGGCCAGCAGCTCGGCGAACCGGTCCGCCGGCCAGCTGTAGGCGGGTGTCACCTTGTGGTCGAAGGAGATCGGTTCCGGTCCGTCGGTCGCGAAGAACGAGACCAGAAGGAGGCCCCCGGGCGCCAGGACGCGCACCTGTTCGGCGAGCAACGCGGGCACTTCTCCGGGTGGGGTGTGGATCATCGAGTAGTGCGCCAGCACTCCGCCGAGCGTGCCGTCCCCGACCGGCAGGGCCTCCATCGTCGCTTCATCGAAGCGCAGCGCCGGACGGGCCCGCCGGGCGTGGTCGACCATGCCCGGGGAGAGGTCGAACCCGCGGGCGTCCAGACCGAGTTCGTTCAGCATGGCCGTCAGATGCCCGGGCCCGCATCCGACGTCGGCTGCCCGCAGGTTGCCCGTCTGGCGCACGAGTTCGGCGAACGTGCGGATCATGTTCCGTGAGAACGGGTGGGTCTCCAACCGATCGGCGAACAGCGACGCGTAGAGCTCGACGACGCCGTCGTAGGCAGCCTTGGTCTCGTCCTGGTGTTCCGCCACGGGAGGAAGCTAGCACCCGTGGCGGAACGCCCGCCGACGGAGGGTCGGCGGGCGTTCCGGCAGAGAGGGACGGTCAGTGGCCGGCCACCGTGCCGGACAGTTCGTTGGTGCTCTTCGGCAGGGTCACGGACGTCAGCTTCTTGCCCGACTCCAGGTCGAAGGCGTGCAGTTGGCGCTCGCCCGGGTCGGAGACGTACGCCGTGTGGTCACGGACGAACAGGGTGGGCCGGGGCTGCTGCCAGTCCAGGGGCTCCGTCCATGCGCCGACCGCCTCGATCCGCTTCTCCACCTTTCCGGTCTCCGGGTCGATGCTGTGGAGGACGCCGTCGGTGCCGAGCACGAGTGCCTCGCCGTGCGGGCCGCGGGCGAGCGAGCGGAAGGAGTAGCTGGTGCCGAGGTCGACCAGCTTCATCGTGGCGGAGCGGGTGTCGATCAGCGATATGCGGGTGGGCCGTTCCAGTTCCGCCTCGGGGTCGGTCTTGTAGTCGCCCAGGAGGATCGGGGAGGCGTCGCTCCCCGCCTGGTTGCCGGTGCGGGCGTAGTCGTCGGGGGCGTCGACCTTGGTGAACTCGCCGTCCTTGTAGAGCAGTACGCCGTCCTCGCAGCCGAGACCGACCACCTCGTCCTTCGCGGCGGCCTCGCCGTGCACTCCCGGGCAGTTCTCGGCGCGGGCGATCTCCTTGCCGTCCTTGTCGAGGACGAGGGCGCCGCTGCGCTTCTCCTCGGTGCCCAGGGTGCTGACGAGTTCGCCGTCGGTCAGCTCGATGGCGACCCCGTGGTGGGGCTCGGCGGAGGTGTAGGTACGAGCCTGCGGCCGGCCTGAGCCGCCGAGGTCTGCGGGGTCGAAGACGTTCACCTCCCCGGTGCCGTCGGTGAACAGGGCCGTCCTGCCCCCGTGCCGTACGACGTGACCGGGCTTGGCACCCTTGAACTCGGTTTCCGTGAAGGTCTGGCGGGCGGCGTCGAGGACGCGGAATCCGGTGTCGGTGGAGATGACGACGTGGTCCTGGTCGCCCGCCGGGTTGACCCGGTTGAAGCCGGGCAGCTCGATGGTCTTCGCCAGTTCCAGGGTCTCGCCGTCGAGGACGTACAGTCCCCCGTCGTAGGAGGCGACCAGCGGGTCGGCGACCGTGGCGGTCCCGCTGTTCCCGGTCTGCTTCGGCGCGGCACCGGTCGAGGCGTCGTCGCTGCCGCCGCAGGCGGTCAGTGCCATCGATGCCGCCACCGCGAGGGCCGTGCCCATGACCATTCGGGCGCGCGTGGGCTTGTTCATGGTGTGTTTCCTCTCCGGCCCTGGGCAGGGCGGTTCAGGGGGTGGAGCGGCCGGCGTTCGGTCCGCCGGGCCGCGGGGGTGTGTTCGTTCAGTCGCCGGTGAGGCCCTCGGCCATGGCCGTGGTGTTGGCGCGCATCATGTCCAGGTAGGTGCCGGCGCCCTGGCCCTCCTCGGTCAGGGATTCGGAGTACAGGGCGACGACGTCCACATCACCGCCCATCTCCTGGCGCAGGACCTCCGCCAGCCGGGTGGGCTGGGAGGAGTCGGCGAAGACGGTGCGTACGCGGGCCTTCTCCATGGCCTGCGTGAGGGAGCGCAGGTCGGAGGAGCTCGGGGAGGCGAGTGTCGTGCCGCTGGGGACGACCGCACCGATCACGCGGAAGCCGAAGCGGTCGGCCAGGTATCCGAAGACGTGGTGGTTGGTCACCAGGGCGCGCCGGTCCTCCGGGACGGCGGCGAACGTCTTCTCCATCCAGGCGGTGAGGTCGCCGAGTTGTCCGTCGTAGCGTGCCGTTTTGTCCCGGACCGTCTTCTCGTCCACACCCTCGACGTGCTCGACGATCCGGTCGGCGAGGAGGCCCGCGGCCTTGCGAACACGGTCGGGATCGGTCCAGAAGTGCGGGTCGGGCTCTCCGGCCCCGTCGGCTGCGCCGGTGTGGAAGGTGAGGGGGTCGGCCGCCTCACCGGCCGCGAAGGTGGCCACGCCCGCCGCGCGGGCCGCCTCCACGTGCCGCAGTACGTTCTCCTCCAGGCCCAGGCCGTTGTGGACGACCAGGTCGGCGTTCTCCAGCTCGGCGGCCTGCACGGCCGACAGGCCGAAGGAGTGCGGGTCGGCGTTGGGCTTCATCAGGACGCTGACGGCCGCCTCGTCGCCGGCGATCTCGCGGGTGATGTCACCGAGGATGTTGGTCGTCACCACGATCCGGGGCCGGTCGTCGCCGCCGCTCGTGCAGCCGGTCGCCGTGGCGGTGAGAACGAGGAAGGCGACCAGGGTCAGCAACAGGGCGCGCACGCGCGCCGCCCTCGCGCGCAGGCTCATCGGCCCGTCTCCACCATGAGGGACGGCCGGACGTCCAGATCGAAGGTGCGGGCGACACGGAGGCCGTCGTTGTAGTCGATCTCGTACACGCGCTTGCCCGACGGGTCGTTGAGGTAGGCCCGGCTCCGGTCGATCTCGATCACCGGTGCCGCGGCGCTGCCGGTCGACGCCTTCGGGGCGTCCTTCAGCAGGGAATCGGTGACGGCGGTCTCCTCGCCGCTGGACATGTCGTAGCCGTGCAGGGCTCCGTCGTTCTCCAGGACGACCAGCGGTGCTCCCTCGCCCGCGGTGTTCGCGGCGATCACCCGGCCGGTCTCCACCCTGGTCCAGGCATGTTCGGTCACGTCCAGGACCCAGACGGCGTTCTTCCCGGCGGGGGCGGTGAGGGTGGTGCTGCCCGGGCGGTGGCGGAACTCCGTCGCCCGCTCCGTATCCGGCACGTCTTCGCCGTACGGGATCTTCTCGGCGGTGAACACGCCGTCGTCCTCGTGGACGAGCAGGGCGCCGTCGGCGCAACCGAGGACGATTCCCCGCCGGGTGACCGCGTCGCCCTGCGGGTCCTCGCACTCGGACGCCGGGGAGGCGACGCGCTTGCCCGACCGGTCGAGCACGACGGCCCGTGCGGGGCCGTCGCCGTCGCGGGTCAGGGCGATCAGGTGTTCCGCGTACGGGACCACGGCTCCGGCGTAGCTGCCGGGAAGCCGGACGGATGTGCCCTTCGCGGAGTCGGAGCGGGGGTGCACACCCGCCTTTCCGCCGGCGTCCGTCACCACGGTCAGGCCCGCGTCGCCGCGGACGCTCGTGCCGGTGCCGCCGGGGAGTTCGCCCGCCTCCCGGATCTTCGCGCGGTAGTAGTGCACGTGGTCTCCGTGGTCGACCGTCCACGCGCCGCTGTCGAGGACGTGGATGCCGTCGGTGTCGTGGAAGTAGCCGTAGCGGCCGTCCGTGGTGAGTTCGGTGACCCCCGCTCTGCGGGCTGTCTCGTGGACCTTGCCGGTGACGGGGTCCAGTACCCGTGTCTCGCCGGTGGCGCGGTCGCCGAGGAGGAGCCGGGACTGCTGCTCCGCCGCCTCGGTGGCGCCTTCGACATAGCCGTGGGGGGCTGCGGCGGAGGCACCCTCCGATCCGGTCCCGGGTCCGGGCTCGTCGTCGTGGGCGCCGCAGCCCGCGCTCAGCAGAACAGCGGAAAGGAGTACCGGTGTCAGGGAGGTGACGTGTTTTCGGACGAACAAGGGGATCGCCTCAGGTTTCGTTCGGTCGGGTCGTGGGGGCATGCGCGGAGACGGTGGCGGGCCGGGGGATGTCCGCGCGGCGCCGGTGCCGTATCCCGGATGCCAGGTGGGACAGGAAGAAGAGGGCGACGGCGAGAGCCGAGACCGTCGCGCCGGCCGCGGTGCTCAGATGCCAGGAGAGCAGCAGACCGCCGAAGGTGGCGGCCGCGCCGAGGAGCGCCGCCAGGACCATGACGCCCCGCACGCTGCGCGCCCAGGGCAGGGCCGCCGCCGGCGGGGCGATGAGCAGACCGAGGACGAGCAGCGTTCCCACGATGTGGAAGGAGGCCACGATGGCCAGGGCCAGCAGGCCGAGCAGCACGGCGTGCGCCGGCCCGGGCCGCAGGCCGAGCGTCTTGGCCTTGCGCTCGTCGAACGCCAGCGCCAGGAAGGCCCGGTGACCGAGCGCCGAGACGGCCAGCGCCAGCAGCAGCGCCACTCCGAGAAGGACGAGATCGCTCTCGCGTACGGCGAGTACGTCACCGAAGAGGAACCCGGTGAGGTCCACGGCGAAGGACTGCGAGCGGGACACGATGATGACGCCGAGCGACAGCATGCCGACGAACAGCAGGCCGATTCCGGTGTCCTGGGACAGCCTCGGAGTGCGGCCGAGGGCGGTGACACCCGCCGTCATGACGGCCGCACTCACCACCGCCCCCACCAGCGGGTTGCCGCCCAGCAGTGCGGCGATCGCAACGCCCGGCAGCAGGCCGTGGGACATGGCGTCGCCGAGGAAGGCCATCCCCCTCAGCACCACCCACGTCCCCGCGAGGGCGCAGATCGCCGACACCAGCATCCCGGCCCACAGGGCGCGCTGCACAAAGGCCACTTCGAAAGGGGCCGTCAACCACTCCATGCGGCGAACACTACAATGACAATCATGTTCAACAAACATCGCCTCGAATCCCCCGACGCCGAAGCGAACGATCAGCGCGTTCGCGTCACCGGTCTGGAAGCGGGCTATCCGGGCAGCCGGGTGCTTCGCCAACTCACGGCCGGCATACCGGCGTTGGCCATGACGGCGCTCGTCGGACCGAACGGGAGCGGCAAGTCCACACTCCTCGGGGTTCTCGCCGGAGTGATCGATGCCACATCCGGGCAGCTCACTTACGCACCGGGCCGTCCGCCGGCCTTCGTCCCGCAGCGCGGTGCCGTCGGCGACGCGCTCCCGCTCACCGCGCGGCAGACCGTGGAGATGGGCCGTTGGGGGCAGCGGGGGCTGTGGCGGCGGCTGACCCGCCATGACCGGACCGTGGTCGACTCCGCCATGGAACGGCTGGGCGTCCTGGGCCTCGCCGCCCGCCAACTCGGCGAGCTGTCCGGCGGGCAGCGCCAGCGCGTGCTCATCGCCCAGGGGCTCGCCCAGCAGTCCGACCTGCTGTTGCTGGACGAGCCGACCACCGGGCTGGACCCCGAAGCCCGGGCCCGGATCACGACCCTCCTGACGGACCTGATCGCCGACGGCACGACCGTCGTCCAGGCCACGCACGACCTGGAGGCCGCCCGCTCGGCCGACGTCTGCCTGCTCCTCAGCGACGGACGGCTGGTCGCCCAGGGCTCACCGGAGCGGGTACTCAGCCCTGCGGCCCTGTCCCGGATCTGGCAGCCGGAATGAGGCGTGGGGGCCGGGCCGGGGCCCCCCCCCCCGCGGGGGGGGGCGCCCCCCCCGGGCGCGGGGGGGGGGGGGGGGCGGGCGCCCCGGGGGGCGCGGCCCCGCGGCGCGCGCCGCCCGCCCCGAGCGGCC
>NZ_JBICWF010000007.1:0-68022 GCF_043199595.1 Streptomyces sp. NPDC048584 | reverse complement strand
CCGCGGGCGGGGGGCCCCCCCGGCCCCCCGCGGCGCGGTCCCCCCCGCGGCCCCCCGGCCCCCCCCGCGGCCGCGGGCGGGGGGGGGGGGGGGCGGGCCCGCCCCCCCCCCCCCCGCGTCCGGGTCATCACCGCGCGTGCGCTGGGGGGGCGGCGGGACGCTCTCCGCGTGGCGCGCGAACCGCGGCCGCGCGCGGCCCGACATGAGCGACCACCGTCCGTCCAGGCGTTGTTCGTACAAGCGGGCCGAAGCCACGCCCGCGACCGCCCAAAGGCGGACTCAGAGGGCTCCGGCGACGTCGTCGGAGCCGGCCGCCCGTACTGGGAGGCGTCCGGATCGGGCTCGTACACCAGGACGTCGTCCTCGTCGAAGGCGAACACCTGCGGTGCGGTGCAGACACACTGGCCGTGGCTGTCGCACAGGCCCATGTCGACGATCACCTCGAGACCGGTGACGGGAGACTCGGTCATGCTGTTGTTCCTTTACCCGGTCGGGGGGTTGAAGCGGGAGAACTGCGGAGCGCTCCAGCGCAGCGGGGAGGCGTGGTCGATGCGGATCAGACGCTCGACGGTGAAGTCCACGACGCGCTGCGCTCCCGGCAGGGCGGCCGCGTGGTCCGGGTCCCAGTCCACGGTGGCCGTGCCGGTCAGGTGCAGCAGGGTTCCTGTGGTCCAGTCGGGGATCAACAGGCCTGCGCGGGGATTGACTTCGAGGTTTCCGAAGGTGTTGAACATCGAGTTGCCGACGTAGTCGGGCCAGCGCAGATGGTGGGGGCTCAGGGCTGTCAGGAAGCCCGGGCCGCCGCCGCGGTGCGAGGCGTCGGCGTTGCCGGCCGTGTCCGCCGTGGCGATGAAGAAGGTGTCCGTGTTCTCGACGAGCGTGATGTCCTCACCGGTGAGCGCACCGCCTTCACGGGGGTCGCCGGGAGTGGCCGACTGCCAGTGGGGCTCCCTTTTCTGAATGTACTTGGGGCAGTTGGCGTAGATCTGCTCGAGTCGGATCTCCAGACCGCCGACGGTGGGGCGTGCTGTGCCGTTCATGCGCATGCGCCGCCGTGTGCCGGGCTGCAAGGCGATCATGCCGAGGCGGGCCGGCTCGGCGAGTGTGCGGTGCAGGGGGTCGCCGGTCGAGAGGGTGGCGGCGACGCTCAGGGAGGAGGGGCCGCTGACGGTGATGAATCCGGGTTCTCCCGTCAGGAGCGAGGACCAGACGTCGCCACGGCTGTCGGCGGCGCCGATGAAGAGCACCGGCTGCTCGGCCAGGAAGTCCGCGGCCACGGCCGGGATCTCGGTCATGACGGCGGCGGAGACCGCCCTGGCCCGCTCACTCAGACCGGCTCTCTCCTGCACGGCCAGTTCGCCGCGGTGGAACGGCTCCATGTCTGCTCCTCACGTGTCGGCTTGTCATGCGCCGCCCCAGCGGGCGCGTCCCACGGGTGCAGGGGCCGCGCCCGTACGACAGCTGGTCTCCGTGCGCCGGAAGGCTCGCGCACCCGTCGTCCGGTGCGGGCCGGGCCCTCCCGGCGCGGTGACTCTGCTAGAAGAACCCGCCGGTGGGCTCCTGGCCGGCGGGGGCGGGCGCGCCCTGTGCACCGGTCGGCACGTAGACCTCGAGACGAATGCCGTCGGGGTCACGGAAGAAGATGCCACCCGACGCGGCGCCCTCGGCGTGCGCCGTGACTCCGTCGTGGACGAAGTCCGTGTCCAGTTCGCGCAGCACCGCCTCGGTCGCGGCGAGCTCGTCGAGGGTGTCCACCTGGAACGAGAGGTGGTGCAGGCCGGCGGTGCCGGTGGCGAAGCCGTCCTCGCTCTGCTGCCAGAGGGTGACGACGAGGTCGTCGCCGCGGCCGAGGAACGCCCACCGGCGGGTGTCCTCCTTGCCTTCGGCGAGGGTCTCGAAGCCGAAGACGCGGGCGTAGAACGGCAGCGAGCGGTCGAGATCGGTGACGCTGAGGCCGATATGCCCGGTCTTGAGGGTGGCAGGGGACGGAGCGGTGGTCATGACAGCGCCTTCCAGGAGGTGGGTACGTCCGGCCGGCGGGGATGAGCGAGACATCCTCTCCTAACCGGTCAATCCCAAATTAACGGTTGACGCTTCCTGCGTCAACCGATGAAAGTCGCTTAGCCGGTTAAGCTTCGTGGGTGTGATGGCATGGCCCCCGACACGAAAGGGCACACCGCATGAACACCCAGCCAGCCCAGGCCGCCGACGCGGACCCGCGCCCTCTGCTCGGGGAGCCCTTGCCGCTGGATCTGCTGAACACGCGCTGGACCGACGACAGTGGCACCCATGACCTGCTGGAACGTCCCGGCGGACTCGCGATCTGGCTCTCCTCCGCCGGCCTCGCCGACGTCGCGCCCGACACCCAGGAGACCCTCGGCGCGCTGCTGGCCACGCGGACCGCGCTGAGCTCGCTCGTGACCAGCGAGGGGTCCGGCCTCGAGCGGTCCAGGGAGATGCTCAACGACACGCTGGCCCACGGGCGCGTTCGCCATCTGCTGGGCACGGCGGGCCCGGAAGCGGTCGTCGAGACCGACACTCCCGGCTGGCTCGCCGCCTGGCGTACGGCCGAGGCCTATCTGCGGCTGCTGGAGGAGGGGGCCGACCGCATCCGCAAGTGCGCCAACCCCGACTGTCGGTTGCGGTTCTACGACACGTCCAGGAACGGACGCCGCCGGTGGTGCTCCATGGCGGCCTGCGGCAACCGCGCGAAGACCCGTCGGCACTACGAACGCCACCAGGGCGGCCCCGGACCAGAGAGGAACCACCAACCTGCAAAATAGCATTCAGCGGTTGCGGCGGCCGGCCCGGTAAAGGACCGTACGCGGCGCTCCGGGCGGGAAGGCCGGGCCATAGGATCTTGGCTGCCGGCCGCACTTCACACCTGCGTTCGGGTGCCAAGGCCTTTTCGGGCATGATGAGGAGGTGCCGGCGGTACCTTTTCCGGAGGGAGCGGAAATGGCGGAGACTCCTGCACGGGGGCGCGAGGGCGGCGGCCCGGCGGCGCCCCAGCTGCGGCTGGACGAGCTGCTGGAGGGGCTGCAGGCCCATATCGCCCAGGTCCGCGCGACGCGGGACCGGGTGCACACGCTGCTGGACGCCGTCCTCGCCATCGGCTCCGATCTGGATCTCGACGTGGTGCTGCGCCGGATCACCGAGTCGGCCGTGACCCTCGTGGACGCCCGGTACGGGGCGCTGGGAGTGATCGGCGAGGAAGGGAGGATCCGGCAGTTCATCACGGTCGGCATGGACGAGGAGACCGTCCGGAGGATCGGCCACTATCCCGAGGGGCAGGGCATCCTCGGGCTGCTGATCCGTAAGCCGGAACCGCTGCGTCTGGCCGAGCTCGGCCGCCACCCCGACTCGGTGGGCTTTCCCGAGGGACACCCGCCGATGACCACGTTCCTGGGAGCGCCGGTGCGCGTGCGCGACCAGGTCTTCGGCAACCTGTATCTGACCGACAAACGCGACGGCGCGGAGTTCGACGACGACGACGAGGCGGTGCTGCGCACGCTCGCGGCCGCGGCCGGCGTCGCGATCGACAACGCCCGTCTGTACGAGGACACCCGGCGCCGGGAGCAGTGGCTGGCGGCCAGCAGCGATCTGGCCCGCAGCCTGCTGTCGGGCGCGGACCCGGAGCAGGTGCTGCACCAGGTCGCCGCCACCGTCAGGACGCTGTCCGGCGCCGCCCTGGTGACGCTCGCGGTACCGCTGGAGGGCGGCGACGAGCTGGTGATCGAGGCCGCGGACGGTGCGGGGGCCGAGCAGGTCGAGGGGCTGGTCCTGCCGGCCGCCACGCTGGCCGCGAAGGTCTACCGGTCCAACCAGCGGGTCACCAGCGGTGCGCTGTCCGACGAACCGCAGTCCGGGGGCGGCTCAGCGGCGCAGATCGACCTGGGGCCGGGTTTCCTGCTCCCGCTGGGCGGTGGCGAGCATGTGCGCGGGGTTCTGCAGGTCGCGAACCTGCCCGGCGGCACCGAGTTCACCGACGCCACCATGGCCATGATCAACGGCTTCTCCGACCAGGCCGCCCTCGCCCTGGAGATCGCCGAGCACCGCCGCGAGGCCGACCATCTCATGGTGCTGACGGACCGCGACCGTATCGCCCGTGATCTGCACGACCTGGCGATCCAGCGGTTGTTCGCCTCCGGGCTGACGCTGAATTCCGTCCTCGGCCGTGTCTCCGACCGGCCTGAGGCGGCCGAGCGTGTCCAGCGGGTCGTCGAGGACCTGGACGACACCATCAAGACCATTCGCGGCACGATCTACGCCCTGCGCGAGCGGGACCGGGCCGACGGGCGCGGCGGGCTGCGCGCGAAACTGCTCACCGAGACCGACCGCGCCGCGGCCGTGCTCGGCTTCACCCCCGCTCTGCGCATGACCGGGCTGCTGGACACCGTCGTACCGGCCGGGCATGCCGAGCATCTCCTCGCGGTGGTGCGCGAGGCCCTCTCGAACGCCGCCCGGCACGCGCACGCGACGGCGGTCGAGGTCACCGTCGAGACGGACAGCAGCCGGGTCCGGCTCCGTGTCGCCGACAACGGGACCGGTATCGACCCGGCCGTCACCCGCCGCAGCGGCCTGGACAACCTGAGCCGGCGCGCCGCCGACCTGGGTGGCGCTTTCGCCCTCACGCCGAACGAGCCCACCGGCACCGTCGTGGAGTGGACCGTTCCGCTCTCCGCGCCCACCGGGGCCTGAACGGCCGTTCACCCCACGCGTTCCCAGCCGCGGCGCGGCGGCCGGGTGCCGAGGCGGCTGTCACGGCTGCGGTAGACGATGTACGGGCGGGTGAGGTAACCCAGCGGCGCGGTGAGCATATGGACGAGCCGGGTGAACGGCCAGGCCGCGAAGAGCAGCAGGGCGCTGATCGCGTGCAGCTGGAACAGCACCGGGGCGCCGGTCATCAGGTCCGGGTCGGGCTGGAAGTAGAAGATCGAGCGGAACCACGGGGAGATCGTCTCGCGGTAGTCGTATCCTCCGCCGACGAGGTTCGCGGCCACCGTGGCGGACAGGCCGAGCCCGATGGTCACCGTGAGGGAGACGTACATGGCCTTGTCGTTGCGGGTCGTGGCGGAGAAGACGGGGCCGACGGTGCGGCGCCGGTAGATCAGGATGGCAAGTCCGCCCAGGGTGGCGACGCCCGCGATGGTGCCGAGGACGACCGCGCCAATGTGATACATGTGCTCGCTGATCCCGGCCGCCTCGGTCCAGCTCTTGGGGATGACGAGGCCGCCGATGTGGCCGAGGAGCACGACGAGGATGCCGAAGTGGAACAGGGGGCTGCCGATGCGCAGCAGGCGCCGTTCGTACAGCTGGGAGGAGCGGGTGGTCCAGCCGAACTTGTCGTAGCGGTAGCGCCAGATGTGGCCGAGCACGAACACGGCGAGGGCCACATAGGGCAGGACGACCCAGAGCAGGATGCCGCCGGTGCCGGTCCCGACCGCCAGGGTGAGGGGCTGCGCGGGCGCGGTCATCGGGGGCCTCCTACGACGGGGTCGGGCAGGAACACGGGCGACGCGTAGGGGTCGAGGCCGACCTGTTCCTCGGGCGGGCCCTGAGCGGCGAGGCGCAGGACGGCTTCGCGGTCGTCGCCGGCGAGGGCGGGCAGGGTGGCCGAGACGGAGTCCAGGACGTGCGCCCAGGGTGCGGCGTCGTCGGTCAGGGCCAGGCGCAGCAGTTCCAGGCCGGCACGGTGCTCGGTGAGGAGGCGGTGTCCGGCCCCGGGGTCCGTGGCGGCGAACTCCAGGACGACGGCGAGGTGGTCGGGCAGTTCGTCGTCGGTCAGGCGCCGGCCGGCCGCGGCGTACGTCTGTTTCAGCCGCAGCAGGGCGAGGCCGCGCTTCCTGGTGTCGCCGTGGGCGTAGTACGTCAGATAGGGGCAGCAGCGTTTGCGGTGGTCGAAGGTGGCGACGTAGGCGGTGGCCAGATCGGCGCCGGCCGTCCGTCCGGCGTGGGCGGTGAAGCGGAGCAAGGGGTGGGCGACGGGTTCCGGGAGGGTGGCGGCGACCCGGGCCGCCAGGGCCAGGCGCTGCTCGAACTGCTCGTCCGGGTAGGCGAGCAGCAGGGACTGGACCTGCCAGGCGTGGGGGTGCCAGGGCTGGGTGCGGGTGGTCTTCCTTCTCATGGCTTCGACTCACCCTTCCCGTCGTCGGCCGGCCGGTCCGGGAAGAGGCCGGGCGGGGAACCCTTGCCGTCCCAGTTGAGGAGGTTGACGCGGGTGTCCTTGTCGGTGGGGGCGGCGGCGGTGTCGGAGGTCTGCCGGTGGCGCAGGGCGTGGAAGTTCTCCACCGCGATCGGTGCCGCGCCGCCGGAGGACTCACCGAAGGGGCCGGAGCCGCCCATGCCGGGGCCGCCCTCGTAGTCCAGGCTGCACTCGGTGGCCAACTCCTCGAGCTGGTGGGCCTGCTCGGCGTGGGCGGGCGGGATGACGTACCGCTCGTCGTACTTCGCCAGGGCCAGCAGCCGGTACATGTCGTACAGCTGTTCCTCGCCCATGCCGACGGTCTCGGGGATGGAGGCGTCGGGTTCGCGGCCGAGGTTGATGTCCCGCATGTAGGCGCGCATGGCGGCCAGCCGGCGCAGGACCGCGTCCACGGGTGCCGGGTCGCCCGCGGTGAAGAGCTGGGCGAGGTAGTCGACCGGGATGCGCAGGGCGTCGACGGCGGCGAAGAGGTTGCGGTGGTCCTCGGCGTCCCGGCCGGTGTCCCGTACGGCGTCGACGACCGGGGAGAGCGGCGGGATGTACCAGACCATGGGCAGGGTGCGGTACTCCGGGTGCAGCGGCAGGGCCACCTTGTACGTGTTGATGAGGGCGTGGACCGGGGACCGCTGGGCGGCCTCGATCCAGTCCCGGGGGATGTCCGCCTTCTCCGCCGCCGCGATGACCTGTGGGTCGTACGGGTCGAGGAAGACCTGCCGCTGGGCCTCGTACAGGCCGGTGTCGTCGGGGGTGGAGGCGGCTTCCAGGACGCGGTCGGCGTCGTAGAGGACGAGCCCGATGTAGCGCAGCCGGCCGACGCAGGTCTCGGAGCAGACGGTGGGCAGGCCGACCTCGACGCGGGGGAAGCAGAAGGTGCACTTCTCGGCCTTGCCGGTGCGGTGGTTGAAGTACACCTTCTTGTACGGGCAGCCCGTGACGCACATCCGCCAGCCGCGGCAGCGGTCCTGGTCGACGAGGACGATGCCGTCCTCCTCGCGCTTGTAGATCGCGCCGGAGGGACAGGAGGCCGCGCACGAGGGGTTGAGGCAGTGCTCGCAGATGCGCGGCAGATAGAACATGAAGGTCTGCTCGAACTCGAACTTGATCTTCTCGGAGACCTCGTTGAGGAGGACGTCCTTCTCGCCGTGTTCGGCGGATCCGCCGAGGTCGTCGTCCCAGTTCGCCGACCAGGAGATCTTCATGTCCTTGCCGGTGATCAGGGACTTGGGGCGGGCGACCGGGGTGTGCTCCTGCAGCGGGGCGTTGGTCAGGGTCTCGTAGTCGTACGTCCAGGGCTCGTAGTAGTCGTCGAGGGACGGGAGGACGGGGTTGGAGAAGATCGTGACGAGCTTCTTGAAGCGGCCGCCGGCCTTCAGCGCGAGATTGCCGCGCTTGTTCAGCTCCCAGCCACCGCGCCACTTCTCCTGGTCCTCGTAGCGGCGGGGGTAGCCCTGGCCGGGCCGGGTCTCGACGTTGTTGAACCAGACGTACTCGACTCCGGCGCGGTTGGTCCATGCCTGTTTGCAGGTGACTGAACAGGTGTGGCAGCCGATGCACTTGTCGAGGTTCATCACCATCGCCATCTGTGCCATGACCCGCATCTCAGTACTCCACCTCCTGGTTCGTACGGCGCCGGACGACGGTGACCTCGTCGCGCTGGTTGCCGGTCGGGCCGAGGTAGTTGAAGGCGTACGACAACTGCGCGTAGCCGCCGATGAGATGGCTCGGTTTGATCAGCAGCCGGGTGAGGGAGTTGTGGATGCCGCCCCGGCGGCCCGTGGTCTCGGTGCGGGGCACGTCGATCAGCCGGTCCTGGGCGTGGTGCATGTAGACCGTGCCCTCCGGCATCCGGTGCGAGACGATCGCGCGGGCGGCGACCACGCCGTTGCGGTTGACCGCCTCGACCCAGTCGTTGTCCTTCACCCCGGCCTTGGCCGCGTCCTGGGTGCTCATCCAGATCGTCGGTCCGCCCCGGGACAGCGACAGCATGAACAGGTTGTCCTGGTACTCGGAGTGGATCGACCACTTGTTGTGCGGGGTGAGGTAGCGCACGGTGACGCCGAGTTCGCCGGTATCGCCGATGCGGGGCTCGCCGAAGAGCGCGTTCATGTTCAACGGGGGCCGGTAGACGGGGAGTTGCTCACCGAGTGCGCTCATCCAGTCGTGGTCGAGGTAGAAGTGCTGGCGGCCGGTGAGGGTGTGCCAGGGTTTGAGCCGCTCGACGTTGACGGTGAACGGCGAGTAGCGGCGTCCGCCGGTCTCCGAACCCGACCATTCCGGGGAGGTGATGACCGGCACGGGGGCGGCCTGGGTGTCGGCGAAGGTGATCTGTTTGCCCTCGTGCTCGGCGGCCAGATCCGCCAGCCGGGTCCCGGTGCGTGCCTCGACGGTGTGGAAGCCCTGCGTGGCCAGATGCCCGTTCGTGGTGCCCGACATCGCGAGGATCGCCTCGCAGGCGTGCACATCGCGGGCGATCGACGGACGGCCGTCGGCCGCCCCGCCGCGTACCGTGCCGTTCTTGTGCCGCAGGTAGTCGAGTTCGCGTTCCAGTCTGAAGGTGACGCCCTTGGTGGTGGCGCCCAGGGTGTCCAGCAGCGGGCCGAGCGCGCCCATCCTGTCGGCGACGGCGCCGTAGTCGCGCTCCACGGTGATCAGCTTGGGCATGGTGCGGCCGGGAACCGGCTCGCACTCCCCCGCCTTCCAGTCACGCACCCTGCCGTGCGGGTTCGCCAGTTCGTCCGGGGTGTCGTGCAGCAGCGGCGCGGCCACCACGTCCTTGCGTACGCCGAGATGCTCCGCGGCCTGCCGGCTGAACTCGCGGGCGATGGTGTGGAAGGCGTCCCAGTCCGTGCGGGTCTGCCAGGGCGGGGAGATCGCCGGATTGAAGGCGTGCACGAAGGGGTGCATGTCGGTGCTGGACAGATCGTGCTTCTCGTACCAGGTGGCGGCGGGCAGCACCACGTCGGAGAAGACGGTGGTGCTCGTCATGCGGAAGTCGAGGGTGAGCAGCAGATCGAGTTTGCCCTCGGGGGCCTCCTCCCGCCAGACCACGTCCCGCGGCCGCGCCCCGGGGGGCGCCTCCGTGGCGCGTACGGAGGAGTCGGTGCCGAGCAGGTGCTTGAGGAAGTACTCGTTTCCCTTGGCCGAGGAGCCCAGGAGATTGGCCCGCCACACGGTCAGCACGCGCGGGAAGTTGCGCGGCGCGTCGGGGTCCTCGCCCGCGAACCCGAGCCGTCCCGCCTTCAGTTCCTCCACCACGTGTTCGCCCACGGTGCGGCCCGCCGTCTCGGCCTCGTCGGCGAGGTCGAGGGGGTTGCGGTCGAAGGTCGGATACGACGGCATCCAGCCCATCCGTGCCGACTGCGCGATCACGTCCGCCGTGGTCTTCCCGGCGAACGGGCCTCCCGCACCGGCCGCGGCGAGCGTGTCGGCGGAGAACGGGTCGTAGCGGAACTGGTCGCCGTGCAGATACCAGTAGGCCGTCTGGATCATCAGCCGGGCCGGGCGGTTCCAGTCGGCGGCGGTCGCGATCGTGGAGTAACCGGTGAGGGGGCGCACCTTCTCCTGGCCGACGTAGTGCGCCCAGCCGCCACCGTTGACGCCCTGGCAGCCGGTGAGGGTCGTCAGGGTCAGGAACGCGCGGTAGATGGTGTCGGAGTGGAACCAGTGGTTCGTACCCGCGCCCATGACGATCATCGAACGGCCGCCGGACTCCTCCGCGTTGGCCGCGAACTCCCGGGCGATCCTGGCCGCCTTCCCCGCGTCCACCCCGGTGAGGGCGGCCTGCCAGGCGGGGGTGCAGGGCTCGCTCGCGTCGTCGTAGGAGGCGGGCCACCGACCGGGCAGGCCGGGGCGGGCGACGCCGTACTGGGCCAGCAGCAGGTCGTAGACCGTGGTGACCAGCCGCCCGGCGACCCGGCGTACGGGCACGCCGCGCCGCAGCCGGTCCGCGCCGCCGTCGAGGGCGTCGAAGCGGGGCAGTTCGACCGCGACCGGTGTCTCCGCACCGCCCTCCGCGGACAGCACGGGCCTGGTGTCGCCGAGGTCCAGGTTCCACTTGCCGGCGCCGGAGTCGCCGTAGCGGTCGCCGAGCGTGCCGTTCGGGACGACGGGCCGGCCGGTGACCTCGTCCAGCAGCACGGTACGGAACTCCGCGTGCTCGGCCTCCGCGTGCTCGCCGCCGAGGTCGGCGGCGGTCAGGAACTTACCGGGCCGGTAGGTGCCCGGTCCGCCCTCCGCCTCCTCGAGGGCGACCAGGAAGGGCAGGTCCGTGAACTTCCTGACGTAGTCGAGGAAGTACGGGGTGGCCCGGTCGACGAAGAACTCCTTGAGGATCACATGCCCCATGGCCATCGCCAGCGCGCCGTCGGTGCCGGGCTGGGCGGCGAGCCACTCGTCGGCGAACTTCACGTTGTCCGCGTAGTCCGGCGACACGACGACGACCTTCTGGCCGCGATAACGGGCCTCGACCATCCAGTGGGCGTCCGGAGTGCGGGTCACCGGCAGGTTCGAACCCCACATGATCAGATAGCCGGCGTCCCACCAGTCCCCCGACTCCGGTACGTCCGTCTGGTCGCCGAACATCTGCGGCGAGGCGACCGGCAGGTCGGCGTACCAGTCGTAGAACGACAGCATCGCCCCGCCGAGCAGCGAGTAGAAGCGGGCCCCGGCCGCGTGCGAGACCATCGACATCGCCGGGATCGGTGAGAACCCGGCCAGCCGGTCGGGGCCGTACTCCTTGATCGTGTGGACGTGCGCGGCGGCGATCATCTCCACCGCCTCGTCCCAGCTCGCCCGTACCAGACCGCCCTTGCCGCGCGCGCGTTTGTAGCGGCGTGCCTTCTCGGGGTCGGACACGATGTCGGCCCAGGCCGCGACCGGGTCGCCGAGCCGCTCCTTGGCCTCGCGGTACATCCGCAGCAGTACGCCGCGGACGTACGGGTAGCGCACCCTCGTGGGCGAGTAGGTGTACCAGGAGAAGGCCGCCCCCCGGGGGCAGCCGCGCGGCTCGTACTCGGGGCGGTCCGGGCCGACGGACGGGTAGTCGGTCTGCTGCGCCTCCCAGGTGATGATGCCGTCCTTGACGTACACCTTCCAGGAGCAGGAACCCGTGCAGTTCACACCGTGGGTGGAGCGGACCACCTTGTCGTGGGACCAGCGGTCCCGGTAGAACTCGTCCGCCTGTCTGCCGCCCTTGCGGTGCAGGGTGCGCAGGTCGTCGGAGACCTCCGCCCGGGTGAAGAAGCGACGGCTGCGGACGAGCGCCTCCGCCAGCTCGCCGTCCATGCCTGCCCGTGTCCGACCGGTCTCCGTGCCCACCGTGCCACCCCGTCCCGGGCACGCGGGCCCGTTCGAGTCGTGATCAAGTCTGGCCGCCACGACTCTACGACTCCCGTCCCCGGGAAGGTCAACAGCCGCACCAGGATCACGCGAAACGGGCCCTTCGGGAGGGACGGCGTGCCGTCGGTGGGATCAGGCGGCCGGCCGGGGCAGGGCGGTGCCTGCCTCCGCGCGGACCTTGTCGACCGCTTCCCACTCCTCGGTGCCGAGGGTGGCGAGGGCCGCGGGGAAGACGCCGTCCTGTTCCTTGAGGATGTGTTCGCGCAGCATGGCCATGGCCTCCAGCAGACGGCCGGGCCAGGCCGGGTCCGCCAGCGTGACGCCGTCGGCGGCCTCGGCCAGCACCGACTCGACCTGCCGGTGCTCGGCCTCCAGGGCGGCGATCCGGTCGGGGAAGTCAGCGGCCATGGCGGGGAACAGGCCGTGCTCCTCGACCCTGGTGTGGGGGACGAGCACGGTGGTGATGCGGCGGGCCAGCTCGGCCATCCGGGCGATGTCCCCGTTCCGGTGCGCGGGGCGCAGGTGGCTGATCAGGCGGACGACCTCGTCGTGCTCGCGGGTCAGTTCGCCGATGGACGCCAGGGACTGGCAGCCGCAGTACTCGCACATCGTCGGTTTCTCCTTCATCTTGTCCGACAGGTCCGTGGTGTCCGTCCGCCCGCCGGTGTCAGCCGGTGGTCTGTGCGGTGCGCCGGCGGCGTTCGCCGCCGGCGCGCGGTGCCCGGTCGCCGTCCCGGACGCCGGTGAGGGTGTAGGCCAGGGCGACGGCGGCCACGACCGCGAGGAGGGCGAGGCCCCCCGCGTAGGTGCCGTACTCGCCGTACAGGGAGCCCATCACCAGCGGGGGCAGGAAGCCGCCCAGTCCGCCGGCGGCGCCGACCACGCCGGTGACGGAGCCGACCTTGTCGGCCGGGGTCCGCTGGGCGACCAGGGCGAAGGTCGCTCCGCTGCCGGCGCCGAGCGCGGCGGCCATGGCGAGGAAGGCGATGGTGCCCACCGGGGCCAGTGCCGGGGTGAAGGACTGCGCCACCGCGCCGGCCACGACCACGCCCAGCGAGCCGGCCAGTACCCGGACCGGGCCCAGCCGGTCCGACAGCCAGCCGCCGATCGGGCGCATCGCCACCGCCAGCAGCACGAATCCGGCCATCCGGTTCGCGGCGTCGGCCTGGGTGAGGCCGTAGCCGGTCCTGAGGTAGGTGGGCAGATAGACGGAGAAGGCGACGTAGCCGCCGAACGCGACCGCGTACAGGGCGGACGCCTGCCAGGTGATGCCGAGGCGCAGGGTCGAGGCGAGACGGCGGGCCAGCGGCTCGGCCGGCACGGTACGGCCGGGTGCGTCACGCAGCAGCAGCGCGGCGGCCACCGCGTACACGGCCAGCGCCCCGGCGGTGATCAGGAACGGTGTCGCCATGCTGTTCGCGTCGACCAGCTTCACCGTGGTCAGGGCGCTGATCGCGGTGCCGCCCATGCCGGCGCCGAAGACGCCGATGGCCAGGCCGCGCCGCTCGGGCGGGAACCAGGAGTTGACGAGGGGCACGCCGACCGCGAAGGCGGTGCCGCCGATGCCGAGGAAGAACCCGCCGGCCAGCAGGGCGGCGAGTGAGGAGTGCCCGGCCAGGCCGAGGTAGAGCACCGGCACGATGGTGACGGCGGACACGATCGGGAACATCACTCGTCCGCCGAACCGGTCGGTGAGGGCGCCCACCGGGATACGTCCGAGGGAGCCGACCACGACGGGCACCGCCACCAGCAGCGACTGTTCGAACGACGTCAGGTCGAGGCCGGTCTTGAAGCGCGGGCCCAGAGGGCTCAGCAGCGCCCACGCCCAGAAGTTGACGGCGAAACCGATCGTGGCCAGGGCCAGCATCAACCACGCCCGGCCGGGCACGGGAGCACCCGGCGATGTGCTTTCACTCTTGGCCTTCGACGACTGGACCATGTTGTCCGTTCCCTCTCCTCGAGCAGGGGTGGTGAGCGGGCACCACCGGGACCGCACCTCCGCGGCGGGCCCCTCGCCCGCCCGACTGCGTCCCATGACCACTGTCCGTAATCCGGGCGCGCCGGCGGCATGGGCCAGGAGTCCCTGGGGGCGGACGGACAGGCCCCTCCTGCGGCCCCGGACGTCCCTGTCCCCGGCCGGGTGCCCAGGCCGGTCGTCGCGAGCGGGGGTCCGGGGTAGGGCCGGTCGGCCCTACCCCGGGCAGGGTCCGCGGGGGACCATGGGCTGATGTTCCAGTCAGACGGCTTTCGCGCACTCGGCCGACAGGAGTGCCTGCGCCTGCTCGCCGTGGTGCCGGTCGGCCGCATCGTGTACACCCGGCAGGCACTGCCCGCGGTCCTGCCCATCAACTTCTCCCTGGACGGGGACGGCTCCGTTCTGGTGCGCACGTCGCCGACCGCGGACCTGGTACGCGCCATCGACGGTGTCGTCGTCGCCTTCGAGGCGGACGAATTCGACGCGGCGAGCCGGTCCGGCTGGAGTGTGGTCGTCACCGGGCGTGCCTCCGTGGTGACCGACCCGGCCGAGCACGAGCGGCTTTCCCGGACCGGCCCCAGCTCCTGGATGCCCCTCACGGAGGAAGTGTTCGTCCGGATCGATTCCGAGATGGTCACCGGGCGTGAACTCAACGGGGCACTCAGCATGCGGTGAGGCGCACGCGCGCCCGGCCCCGGTTACCTCAGGTGGCGTCCGTCTCCCGGCCCGTGAGGGGCTCGAGAACGGAGTCCGCGGACGCGCGGGGCGTACGGGCGCCCTCGGGGCCGTATCCGAAGCGGATCAGTACCTGGGGGTGGCAGCGCCGCCTCGATCCGGCCATGGCCTCCCGCAGGTCCGGCCACTCCATGGCCTGGTGCAGTATCGAGGTCCGCACTCCGTGCGCGGTCGTCGTGAGCAGTACCCGCTCCAGGGCCTGCCCGGCGCGCAGCCAGTCGTGGCGCCGGTCGTCGGTCGTCCACAGCAGGGCCACCTGGGCATGGCGTTCGAAGCGCAGGGCGGGCAGGTGCGGGGCGGGCAGCGCACCGATGAAGTCCCGCACCGGTATCCGCCTGGACGCGTCCTGCGGGCCCAGGGACGTCAGGGGAATGCCGTAGGCGGCGTCCGCTCCCGGGGCGGTGATCCAGGTACGTGCCTCGGCCGCGCGGGCGGAGTGGACGGTGTTGCGGGACTCGGCCGCCGCCGTCAGCCGCAGCAGGCGCCGGGTCGCCATGATGTCGGGGACGTCCAGACGCGCGCCCTCCGCGCGGGCCGAGCCGGTCATCTCGCTCACGATCGAATCCGGCACGGGCCGGCCGGTGAACGGCATCCGGCTGGTGTGGCGTCGCTCGATGGCGGCGTGCAGGGCGCGCAGGGACGGCTGTCCCGGTGCGGCGGTCCCGGTCAGCCGTACCGTGGCCAGTACGTCGGGATCCTCCCCGGCGGGACAGAGCCGGACCACGGGATGCCAGCCCAGGTGCTCCGCCGCCACCCGGAGGTTGAAGACGGCCGCGCCGACCGACAGGTACTGGGCGCGCAGCTGGGGATCGGTGGTCGGAAGCTGTCGTCTCCGGTCGACACGGACCAGGATCGACCTGCTGTCCGGGTCCAGCCCGAACCGCCAGGGTTGTGTGTTGTGGATCGACGGTGCGGCCACCGCCGCGGCCAGCAGGGCCTGAACGGCTGTGGCGTCGACTTCCCGGGTCTGCATCTCGGCTCCTTCACCACGTTGCCCTCCGTTGCGTCAACTCTGCGCCGCCCACAGCTTGGTGAGGAGGGTTGACCGGCCCTTGCCGGGGGCCGTACGGCCTTGATCCGGGGGCAGGTCGTCCCGGCCGGGTGGTCCGGTCGGTGCGGTGTGTGCGTCGGGTCAGGTGGCGGGCAGGGCGGCGGCGAGCAGGACGACGCCGAGGGACCCGACGAGGGAGACGACCGCCAGGGCCCGGGCCAGGTCGGTGCGATGTCTGGCGTGGGCGATTCCGTGTCCCGCCGCGGCGAGCATCACCACGGCGAACAGCACGAGCTTGACTGCGAGGGTGCGGCCGTAGCCGGGTTCGGCGAGCGAGGCCCAGGTGACTCCCCGGTGCCAGGCCATGGCCCAGCCGGTGGCCAGCTGCACGGGCAGGAACACCGCTCCGGTCAGCATCCCGAACCGGCGGCCGGCGGCGGCCGTGAAGGAGTCCTTGGCCTCGGGGCCCAGCAGATGGCGGGCCAGTGGCAGGACCACCAGGGAGAGGGCGAGCTGGCCGCCGACCCACAGGGCGGCGCCCGCCACATGCGCGAACCGCACCAGGGACCACCAGCCGACGGTGTCCATCAGTCGCTCACCTCCACCATGCCGTGCGCCCCGGCCTCGGCGTGGCGCATGTCGTGGTCGACGAAGGGGTAGTGACCGGCTTCAGGGAACGTCGTCTCGACGAACCCGCCCTGGGCCGGGGCCAGATCGAGGACCTGCGAGCCGCCCGCTTCCTGCGGTTCGAGCAGGTGGGCGCCTTCCTTGTACACGGTGTCGAAGACGGTGCCGACGACGTGGAAGGCGATGCCGTCGGACGGACCGGCGGCGACCACCCAGAAGCGGGCCCGCTCACCGGCCCTCGCTCTCAGGGGCCGCTGGGTGTACTGGTTCGCGACACCGTTGAACGCCCAGGCGTCCGGGGTGTGTTCACGCATCCTGGTCACCTGTGCGGTGCTGCCGGGTGTGCCGAGGTAGAGCTCGGAGGAGACCAGCAGGTACTCGTGGTCGACTTCGGCGAGGCCGGGCGGGTCGATGACGACGGCACCGTACATGCCGTTGCCGATGTGCTGGAGCATGGGCGCGGTGCTGCAGTGGTACAGCCACGCCCCGGCCCTCTCCGCGCGGAAGCGGTGGACCAGGCGTTCGCCGGGCTCGATGGTGCGCATCGGCCCGTCGGGGGCGAGGGAGCCGGCGTGGAAGTCGATGCCATGGCCCATGCGTCGATCGTCGTTGACGAGGGTGATCTCGAAGACGTCGCCGACCTTGCCCCGCAGGGTGGGGCCCGGTGCGGTGCCGCCGAAGGTCCATCTCTCCTGCTTCACGCCTGGGGCCACTTCGACCGTGGTGTGCGCGGCGCGCAGTTCGGTCCTGTGGACCGTTCCGCCGGGTGCGGGTGCCAGGTCGGCGTCGCGTGGCTGCCAGCCGGGGGAGAAGCCGGCCAAGAGGTCCGGGCCGCCGGCCGTGGAGTGGCCCTCGTGGCCGGTGTCGTCCGTGACGACGATGTCCATCGTCATCCCCGCCGCGCGGTGGCCCGGCAGGGTGCACCACGCCGCACGGTCGCCGGTGACCGTGCCGAGGTCGAGCGTGCGGGTCTCGCCCCGGTCGAGCAGCGGGGTGGCGGGGCCGTTCTCGACCTTGAGGTCGTGGCGCCGGGCGTCGGAGTTGGTGACCTTCAGCCGCAGTACGGTGCCGGCGGCGATCTCGATCCGTGCGGGGCGTACGCGCATGTCGGCCAAGGTCACGGCGACGGTGCGCGTGGTGCCCGCGCCCGGCGCCGCCGTGCCGGGGACCGTGTCCTTGCCGCTGTTGGCGACGAGCACGGCCAGGACGGTGATCACGGCGCCCGCGACGGTGCCCCACAGGGCGGGCCGCCGTGAAGTCACCGTCCGGTCAGTGTCCTTGCCGTCCACGGCTCTCCTCGCCGCCCAGCAGCGCCGCCAGTTCCCGCTGACGGGGGAAGGAGCCCGGCTGGTAGCCGCACCAGGGCTCCTCGGCGTACGGGTCGCCGGTGACGCCGTACGCGCGTGACCGCGAGCCGCCGCAGACCCGGCGGAACTCGCACGCGCCGCACCGGCCGCCCAGCCGGTCGGCGTCCCGCAGGCCGGTGAACAGTTCGGAGGTGCGGTAGATCTCCGTCAGCGGTGTCTCGCGCACGCTTCCGGCGCCCAGCGAAAGGAAGCCGCTCGGGTGGACCGTGCCGGTGTGCGAGATGAAGACGAAGCCGCGGCCCGCGTTGACGTCCAGCGGCGGGCGCCGCACCCGGCGCGCCCCGGTGTCCAGGCCCAGCTCCGCCGCCCGCCCGCTCAACTCCCTGTACAGCGGTCCGAGTCCGAGCACCGCCGCATGGTCGTCGCCGGCGTGCTCCAGCACCTT
Source organism: Streptomyces sp. NPDC048584 (assembly GCF_043199595.1). NCBI lineage: Bacteria > Bacillati > Actinomycetota > Actinomycetes > Kitasatosporales > Streptomycetaceae > Streptomyces > Streptomyces sp. NPDC048584. Next base: position 50,400 of record NZ_JBICWF010000007.1, on the reverse strand, counting down.
GCGCTGCAGCGCGACGCGGCGGAAGTGGTGGGCCTCGGTGGTCTTGGCCGGCACGGTGAGGCCGACGTCGTACACGAAGTTGAGGACGTCCTCGGTCTCGGCGGCGGTGAGCACGCCGAGTTGCCGGCCGCGTCCGGTGGGCACCAGGAAGAAGGCGCTCCACAGCATCGCCCCGTGCTCGGCCACCAGGTGCACGATGTCGGGGAGGTCGTGCAGGTTGTGCCGGGCGACCGTGGTGTTGATCTGCACCTTCATGCCGAGAGCGCGCGCCGCGTCCCAGGCGTCCAGGGTCCAGCGGAACACGCCGGGAACACCGCGGAAGGTGTCGTGGACGCCGGCGGTGGAGCCGTCCAGGCTCAGTGAGAGTCCGACCGCGCCCGCCTCGCGCAGTTCCCGCAGCCGCTCCGCCGTCACCGTCGGCGTGCCGGACGGGGACACCGCTACGCGGACCCCGATCTCCCGGCCGTACGCGATGAGTTCGGTCAGGTCGGGGCGCTGGAAGGGGTCGCCGCCGGTGATCACGAGGAGTGGGGCGGGCCGCCCGAAGTCGGCGACCTGGTGGAGCAGGTCCTTCGCGGCGGCGGTGTCCAGCTCGCGCGGGTCGCGGTCGGGCACGGCCTCGGCGCGGCAGTGCAGACAGGCCAGCGGGCAGGCCCGGGTGGACTCCCAGATCACGATGAAGGGGCGCTCCCCCGCGTCGTGCCGCTGGCGTCGGAGCGCGTGGGCGGCGGTGCTCATCGCGCGGCCCTCCACCGGGTGCCGAGGCTGTGTCCGGCCGCCCTGGAGTCGGGGCAGACGAGGCGGGCGGCCGGACGGTGGCCGGGTCGGACCCGGCGCGGCTCCCACCGCGAGCGGCAGCGGTGGCAGCGGCCTGGATGGCGGTCGACATGGTCGTGCACGGGACACCTCCGGATCGGTCGCCGCCAGCATCCACCGGCGGCGGGGTCCGGCGCGTCGGCCGTTGGTCATCTCCGTGAGGGCCGAAGGTCCCTGTCCACGGGCGGGCGAACCGCCGCGCGTTCAGGGGCGGTCCGGGGTGCGGGGCGGCAGGGCGACCGCGGTGGCCAGCAGGGCTGCGCCGACGCCGGTCAGTGCGGCGCCCAGGCCGGTGACCAGGGTGGTGAGGTGCCATGCCTGGTAGGCGGACATCAGCGAGGCGCGCAGGGACTGGCCCATGAACGCGGTCTGGCGCAGTGCGGAGAGCTTCTCGTCGTCACCGCCTGCGGCGTGCAGCTCGTCGGTGATCTCGGCGTAGGTACGGCCGCCGGTGGTACGGGCGAGGTTGCCTCTGATGAAGGAGGCGTAGGCGTGCGCGTCGGGTCCGGTCTCCACGCGGCGGCCGGCGCGCGCGACGAGTTCGACGGGCAGCCCGCGTTCGGGGAAGGTGATCTTCTGGGCGGCGAGCTCGCCGCGGATCTCGTTCCGGCCGCTGCGGCCGCGCAGCACCATGACCGGGCCCGCGACGCCCAGGGCCAGGCCGACCGCGGTGAGCAGGGTACCGGCGTGCCGTTGTGATGCGTCCATGACGTGTTGTCCTTCTTCGCTCGTGAGTTCTCGGGCGGTCTGCGCGAGCGGCGCCCCGCAGGGCGCCCGGGGCGCGGAAGACGGTGACGGGGAGGAGAACGACGCGTCCGGCCGCGGTGGGACGCGGCCGGACGCGGGACCGGACCGGGCGGCCGGGCGCCGTACGCGCCGCACCCTCCGGCAGCCTGATACGGGGGATGTCGGCCGCCGGGGCAGGCACGGGACGCGGTTGGTACGGCAGGGCGTCCGCGGTTCGGTCGGTGCCAGCATGCACCGCCGGCCACTCCCCGCTCTCCGGCCGACCGGTCCCCGCGGCAGGGACCATTGGTCCCTGCCGCGGCCGGCCGCAAAGGGCCGGTAGGCCGTCGGCCGGGGACCGCCGGCCCCAGGTCACGGGCATACCGCCCCGCCTAGCGTTCCTGACCATGGAGAACGATCAGAACGCACGGCGGCCGGAGCGGCACGCCGGTGAAGGCTGGCCGCTGGCGGCCCGCCGGCTGCTCACCCGCAGCGAGGTGTCGGCCGACGGACGGGCTGTGTTCGGTACGGGTGACCCGGCGTGGGAGGGGTTCTACCGGGACCGCTGGTCCCACGACAGGGTCGTGCGCTCCACGCACGGCGTGAACTGCACGGGGTCCTGCTCATGGATGGTGTACGTCAAGGACGGCATCATCACCTGGGAGCACCAGGCCACCGACTACCCCTCGATCGGCACGGACTGCCCCGAGTACGAGCCGCGCGGCTGCCCGCGCGGGGCGTCGTTCTCCTGGTACACCTACTCCCCCAGCCGGGTCCGCTACCCGTATGTGCGTGGCGCGCTGCTGAAGCTGTGGCGGGAGGCCCGCAAGCGGCTCGGTGACCCGGTGGCGGCATGGGCCGAGATCACCGGTGACCCCGCGAAGGCGCGCGCCTACAAGCGGGCGCGCGGCAAGGGCGGGCTGGTGCGGGCCGACTGGGACGAGGTGGCCGAGCTGGTCGCCGCCGCCCATGTGCACACCATCAAGGAGTACGGTCCGGACCGGGTCACGGGCTTCTCCCCGATCCCGGCGATGTCGATGGCGTCCTTCGCGGCCGGTTCACGGTTCATGTCGCTGATCGGCGGCACCCTGCTGTCGTTCTACGACTGGTACGCCGACCTGCCCGTGGCCTCGCCGCAGGTGTTCGGCGACCAGACGGACGTGCCGGAGGCGGCGGACTGGTGGAACGCCGGTTATCTGATCATGTGGGGTTCCAACATCCCGGTCACCCGCACGCCCGACGCGCACTTCCTGACCGAGTCCCGCTACAACGGCACCAAGGTCGTCGCGGTCAGCCCCGACTACGCCGACAACGTCAAGCACGCCGACGAGTGGATGTCCCCGCACCCGGGCACCGACGGGGCGCTGGCGATGGCCATGGGCCACGTCATCCTGAAGGAGTTCCTCGTCGACCGTACGGTGCCCTACTTCCAGGACTATCTGCGCGAGTTCACCGACGCGCCGTTCCTGATCACCCTGCGCGAGCACGCGGACGGAGGTCTCGTCCCGGACGGGTTCCTGACCGCGGCCGACCTGGGTCACGAGGAGGAGAACGCCGGTGCCAAGACCGTCCTGCTCGACGCGGCCACGGGCGAGCCGGTGGTGCCGAACGGCTCGCTCGGCTTCCGCTGGGCCGAGGGCGAGCAGGGCCGCTGGAACCTCGACCTCGGCGAGGTGACCCCCGAACTGTCCCTGCTGGAGCGGGCCGTGGGAACGGCCGAGGTCACGCTGCCCCGCTTCGACGAGGGCGGCACCGAGGGCGGTACGACCATGGTCCGCGGGGTGCCGGTGCGCACCGTCGGCGGACGCCGGGTCACCACCGTCTTCGACCTGATGCTGGCCCAGTACGGCGTCGAGCGGCCCGGTCTGCCGGGCAGCTGGCCGTCCTCGTACGACGACGCAGCGGAGCCGTACACCCCGGCCTGGCAGGAGACGATCACGTCCGTGCCGGCGAAGCAGGCGACCCGGATCGCACGGGAGTTCGCGCGCAACGCCGAGCGCACCGAGGGCCGTTCCATGATCGCGATGGGGGCCGGCACCAACCACTGGTTCCACTCCGACACCATCTACCGGGCGTTCCTGGCGCTGACCACCATGACCGGCTGCCAGGGTGTCAACGGCGGCGGCTGGGCGCACTACGTCGGTCAGGAGAAGGTGCGCCCGCTCACCGGCTTCCAGCATCTGGCGTTCGCCTTCGACTGGCAGCGGCCCACCCGGCACATGACCGGCACCTCCTACTGGTACCTCAACTCCGACCAGTGGCGGTACGAGGCGTTCGGGGCGGACGAGTTGTCCTCCCCGGTGGGGCAGGGGAAGCTCACCGGCCGGACGTTCGCCGACTGTCTGGCGCAGGCCGTACGGCTGGGCTGGACGCCCGGCCACCCCGGCTTCAACCGCAACCCCCTCGACCTGGCGGACGAGGCGGCTGCGCGGGGGCGTCCGGTCGCCGAGCACATCGTGGACGAACTCACGTCGGGGCGGCTGCGGTTCGCCGTCGAGGACCCCGACGACCCGGCCAACTTCCCGCGTGTGCTGACCGTGTGGAGGGCGAACCTGCTGGGTTCGTCCGGCAAGGGCAACGAGTACTTCCTGCGGCATCTGCTGGGCACGGACGCCGACGTCCGCTCCGAGGAGACCCCGCCGCAAGGACGCCCGCAGGAGGTGGTCTGGCGGGACGAGGCGCCCGAGGGCAAGCTCGACCTGCTGGTCACCATGGATTTCCGGATGACCTCGACCGGTCTGCTCTCCGACGTCGTCCTGCCGGCCGCGACCTGGTACGAGAAGGACGACCTGTCCAGCACGGACATGCACCCCTTCGTGCACGCCTTCACCCCGGCCATCGCCCCGCCGTGGCAGGCCCGCACCGACTACGACACCTTCCTCACCATCGCCGACCGGTTCAGCGATCTGGCGGCCGACCACCTGGGGACGCGCACCGACGTCCTGGCAGTGCCGCTGACGCACGACACCCCCGACGAACTCGCCCAGCCCGGCGGGGTGGTCCGGGACTGGAAGACCGGCGAGTGCGAGCCGGTGCCGGGGCGCACCATGCCCAAGCTGGTGGTCGTCGAGCGGGACTACGCGTCCACCGCGCGCAAGATGCGGGCTGTCGGTCCACTGCTCGACACCCTGGGCACCACCACCAAGGGCGTCACCGTGCACCCCGACCGGGAGATCGAGGAGTTGCGCCACCGCTGCGGCACCGTCCGCGACGGCGTGGGCGCCGGCCGGCCCTCGCTGGCCACCGCCTCCGACATGTGCGAGGCGATCCTGGCGCTGTCCGGCACCACCAACGGCCGGCTGGCCACCGAGGGCTTCCGCGAACTGGAGCGGCAGACCGGCAGCGAGGGCCTGGTGGAACTCGCCGCCGAACGCGAGGCCGAGCGGATCACGTTCGCCGACACCCGCACCCAGCCCCGCTCGGTGATGACGTCGTACGAATGGTCGGGCTCGGAGACCGGCGGGCGCCGCTACTCCCCGTTCGTCATCAACACCGAGCACAAGAAGCCCTGGCACACTCTCACCGGACGCCAGCACTTCTTCGTCCAGCACGACTGGATGACCGAACTCGGTGAGCAGCTCCCGGTCTTCCGACCGCCGTTGAATGCCCGGCGGGCGTACGGCGACGGGCAACTGCACGAGGACGGGCGGGCCGAGGTCACGGTGCGCTATCTGACGCCGCACTCGAAGTGGTCCATCCACTCGAACTACCAGGACAACAAGTACATGCTCGACCTGTCCCGCGGCGGCCCGGTCGTCTGGATGTCGCTGGAGGACGCCGAGAAGATCGGCGTCAAGGACAACGAGTGGATCGAGGCGTACAACCGCAACGGTGTCGTCGCCTGCCGGGCCGTGGTCACCCACCGGATGCCCGAGGGAACCGTGTACATGTACCACGCCCAGGACCGCACCATCAATGTGCCGAAGACGGAGATCACCGGCAAGCGCGGCGGCATGCACAACTCACTGACCCGTCTGCTGCTCAAGCCCACCCATCTCGCGGGCGGCTACGCGCAGTTCACCTACGCCTTCAACTACTACGGCCCGACCGGCAACCAGCGCGACGAGGTCACCGTCATCCGTCGCCGCAGCCAGCGAGTGGAGTACTGACATGCCCCGTGGCGAAGCCACCATCGGACGCGTGATGGCCCAGATCGCGATGGTGATGAACCTCGACAAGTGCATCGGGTGCCACACCTGCTCGGTCACCTGCAAGCAGACGTGGACCAACCGCACCGGTGTCGAGTACGCCTGGTTCAACAACGTCGAAACCAAGCCCGGTGTCGGCTACCCGCGTCGCTACGAGGACCAGGAGCAGTGGAAGGGCGGATGGATGCTCGACAAGCGCGGGCGTCTGGTCCTGCGCTCCGGCGGCCGGGTCAAGCGGCTGCTGTCGCTGTTCTCCAACCCCGATCTGCCGTCCCTGGAGGACTACTACGAGCCGGTCACCTACGACTACGACAACCTCATCAGCGCCCCCGCCGGGCCCGACATGCCGGTCGCCCGGCCCCGTTCGGTCCTCACCGGCAGGCCCACCGCGATCACCTGGGGCGCCAACTGGGAGGACGGCCTCGGCGGTGCGCCCGAGAACGCCGGCGCCGACCCCAATCTGTCGGGCGAGTGGGCACAGAAGGTCAAGTTCGAGTTCGAGCAGACCTTCCTCTTCCATCTGCCGCGGCTGTGCGAGCACTGCCTCAACCCGGCCTGTGTGTCGGCCTGTCCGTCCGGTGCCATGTACAAGCGGGTCGAGGACGGCATCGTCCTCGTCGACCAGGACAAGTGCCGCGGCTGGCGGATGTGCGTGACGGCGTGCCCGTACAAGAAGGTGTATGTCAACCACGCCACCGGCAAGGCGGAGAAGTGTACGTTCTGCTTCCCGCGCATCGAGGCCGGCCAGCCCACCGTCTGCTCCGAGACCTGTGTCGGCCGGCTGCGCTACCTCGGCCTGCTCCTCTACGACGCCGACCGTGTCGGCGAGGCCGCGGCCACCCCGGACGAGAAGGATCTGCTGGACGCCCAGCGTGGCGTCTTCCTCGACCCGCACGACCCCGAGGTCATCGCCGCCGCACGCGAGTCCGGCATCCCCGAGGACTGGCTGACGGCCGCCCGCCGCTCGCCCGTGTACGACCTGGTCATGCGCTACAAGGTGGCGCTGCCGCTGCACCCGGAGTACCGGACGCTGCCGATGGTCTGGTACGTGCCGCCGCTGTCGCCGGTGCTGGACGCCGTGGACGCGGCGGGCGGCGACCAGGACGACCCCGACCATGTCTTCGCCGCGGTCACCCGGCTGCGCATCCCGCTCGAGTATCTGGCGGAGCTGTTCACCGCCGGGGACACCGATGTGGTCGGCGGGGTGCTGATGAAGCTCACCGCGCTCCGCTCGTACATGCGCGAACGCACCCTCGGTGAGCCGGGCGACGACACCGCGCTCAAGGCCGTGGGCCTCACCCGGGGCGAGGCGGAGGACCTGCACCGGCTGCTCGCCGTCGCCAAGTACGAGGACCGGTACGTGGTCCCCGCCGCCCACAAGGAGGACGCGGCGGCGCTGAGCGCGATGGAGGACCGCTGCCCGGTCGAGACGTCCGGCGACCCCGAGCCCCGCAAGATCATGCTGGGCATCCCCACCCTGCGCCGCGACACCACCGCCGGAGGGCGTCCGTGAGTCCGCTGCCCGCTTCGATCCCCGGCATCGTCCGCACCCGTGTCCGGGCGGCCGTACGCCGCCCGGCGCGGCTCACTCCCGAGGAGACCGCCGGCCGCGCCCTGGTCCTGCGGCTCGTGTCGCTGCTCCTGCAGTATCCCGACCCGGAACTGATCGCCGCGCGCACGGAGTTGACCACCGTGGTGCGGGCCCTGCCGGACACGCCGACGGCCCGGCGGCTGTCCGGCTTCACCGGCTGGTTCGCCGGGCAGGATCCGGAGGCGCTGGAGCGTCACTACGTCGAGATGTTCGACCTGCGCCGCAGAAGCGGCCTCTACCTCACCTACTACCTGCACGGTGACACCCGCCGCCGGGGCATGGCCCTGCTCGCCCTGAACCAGCGCTACCGCGCGGCCGGCTGGAACACCGACGGCGGCGAACTGCCCGACCACCTCCCGGTCGTCCTGGAGTTCTCCGCCCTGGCCGGCCCGGGTGCCGGCGAGGCGCCGCTGCGCCAGCACCGGCGCGGTCTGGAGCTGATCCACCGCGCGCTGACCGACGCGGGCTCCCCCTACCGGCATGTGCTGGCCGCGCTGCTCACGCTTCTGCCGCCCGCCACCGAGGCCGACCGCGCGGCAGTGGACCGGCTCGTCACCGAGGGCCCGCCGAACGAGGAGGTCGGTCTCGACCCCTACGGCGCCTACGGGGACGGCGAGTTCGCGCCTCCGGGCGCCTTCGTCCCACCGGTGCCCGCCCCGCCGACCCGTGTGCCGGCCGCCCCGACCCCCCGTACGGAAGGCCCCCGATGACCGCCGCACCCCTCCCCCCGGCCGCCGCCCCGGCGAGCGGAGCCGATCTGCTTCTGTGGGTCGCCGTCCCCTACATCTGTCTCGCGGTGTTCGCCGTCGGGCACGTCTGGCGCTACCGGCAGGACCAGTTCGGCTGGACCTCCCGCACCACCCAGCTCCTCGAACACCGCTGGCTGCGCTGGGGCAGCCCGCTGTTCCACCTCGGCGCCTTCATGGTGATCGGCGGACATGTCGTGGGGCTGGCGGTTCCCGGCTCCTGGACCGAGGCCGTCGGCATCACCGAGCACATGTACCACACCACGGCCGTCTGGGCGGGGTCGGTGGCGGGCATCGCCATGGTCACCGGGCTCGGCATGCTCTGCGCCCGTCGGCTGCTGACCCGGCAGATCAGGCTGCGCACCGACCGCAGCGACAAGATCCTCTTCCCGCTGCTCTCCGCCGCCGTCCTCCTGGGCATCACGGCCACCTTCGCCCACAACGTCTTCGGCGCGGGCTACGACTACCGCTCCACCGTCTCGGTCTGGTTCCGCGGCCTGTTCGTCCTCCAGCCCCACCCGGAGGCGATCGCCGGCGCACCTCTGCTCTTCCGGTTGCACGCCCTGACCGCGTTCCTGCTGTTCGCCGCCTGGCCGTTCACCCGGCTCGTCCATGTGTGGAGCGCCCCGGTCGGCTACCTCGCCCGGCCGTACCTGGTCTACCGGCGGCGGGCGACCACAACGGCCACCGCGGCCGCCGGCTCCCGTCGAGCGGTATGAGCCACGACGTGACCGCGCTCGCGCGGCGCCGGCAGGCAGTGGGCGCGAGCCGCCGGACGGGATGGGTGATGGTCCTCGCCGGGATCGCCGGCTGGCTCGCCTCGTTCCGGCTCATCGTGGACGACTGGCGGCTGCTGCGCGATCCCACGTATCAGCCGCCCTGTGACATCAGCCCGGTCGTGAGCTGCGGCAGTGTCATGTCCAGCCCGCAGGGCAGCCTGTTCGGTTTTCCCAACATGCTGCTCGGGCTGGGCGCCTTCGCCGCGGTCGCCGCGCTCGGCGCTGCCGTGCTCGCCGGGGCGCGACTGCACCGGCGGCTGTGGCTGGCGCTGGACGCCGGCGCGTTCGCGGGTGTCGTCTTCGCGCACTGGCTGATCGGTCAGTCGCTGTACGAGCTCAACAAGCTGTGCCCCTACTGCGTCGGCGTCTGGGCCGTCACCATCGGCCTGTTCTGGTACGTCACCGTGCACTGTCTGGAGCGGGGCATCATCCCGGCTCCCCGGGGTGTCCTGGACCTCGTCCGGGACACGCACTGGCTGCTGCTCGGCGCCTGGTACGGGGTGATCGCCCTGCTGGTCCTCACCCGCTTCTGGACGTACTGGAGCAGCCTGCTGTAGCCGGGGGCCGTGCGGTCCCCCGGCTGCTCACCGCCTGCTTCAGCGGCCTTCGCGCTTGAGCCTGTCCTGGGCCTGGGTCGCGATGACGGCGGCCTGGATGCGCCGCTCCACACCGAGCTTGGCCAGCAGGCGGGAGATGTGGTTCTTCACCGTCTTCTCGGCGAGGTAGAGCCGCTGGCCGATCTGGCGGTTGGTGAGGCCCTCGCCGATGAGGGCCAGGATCTCCCGCTCCCGCTCGGTCAGGCCCGGCAGTGCGTCGGGCTCGGGCTCCGGCTCCTGGCCCTGGCGCAGCCGGGCCATCAGCTTGGCGGTGGCGCTGGGGTCGAGCAGGGACTGGCCGGCGGCGACCGTGCGCACGGCCGACACCAGATCGGAGCCCTGGATCTGCTTCAGTACATAGCCGGAGGCGCCCGCCATGATCGAGTCGAGGAGGGCCTCCTCGTCGTCGAACGACGTCAGCATCAGACAGGCCAGCTCCGGCAGCTGTGAGCGCAGCTCCCGGCACACGGTCACACCGTCGCCGTCGGGCAGACGGACGTCGAGCACGGCGACCTGCGGGCGCAGTGCGGGCACCCGCACCAGGGCCTGCTCGACGTTGGCGGCCTCGCCGACGACGGTGATGTCCGGCTCGTCGTCCAGCAGGTCGTGCACCCCGCGCCGTACCACCTCGTGGTCGTCCAGAAGAAAGACCCGGATCGGGTTGTCGGGGCCGGGCTGCTCGCCGTCCGCCATCGGATGCTCCTTGTTCTGCGCGCTGTCTGGATCCCGTACCGATTGTGCCCGCTGGGCATGGCCGGTCCCTGTCTACCGCAGATCCTGCGTGATTCCGGGCCGAACGGCCAGGGCCGGTCGGCCCTATCGCACCGTCCTCCGCTCGCTCCGGCGGTGTACGTCCCCCCGCCGGGCCGACCCGGGGCGGAACAGGAGACCGGGGCGCGCGGTCCTCAGCGCAGCCAGGGGTTGTGGCTGACGAAGGGCAGCCGCGCCGACGCCTTCCCGAGTCCCCAGGTGGCTCCGGCGCCGGCGGCCGCGAGGGCGATGAGGGCGACGGCGTAGACGAGGTGGTGGTCGGCGAACGGGTTCGTCGGCATGCTGGGCGAGCCGTCGGACAGATGCCGGGCGGGCGGCCATCCCGCGATCCATGAGCGCCGTCATCGTCGTGCCGGCGACGGCGGCCTGGCTCCCTCCGACGCCCGGGATCAGCGCCGGGCCGACGCCGGGCAGGCCCAGCATGAACAGCCGGTCGGCCCAGGCGGCTCCGGCCCCGTCGTGGAAGGCGGACTCCATCGGGCCGACGGCGACGCCGGCGAGGAACCTCTTCGTGGGGGAGCCGCCGGCGGTCCAGCCGCTGCCGGACCGGGTGGCGTAGCCGAGGCCGAAGGTCTTGTCGGGGAAGGCCCGGAGGAAGACGAACCCGCCGGCGGCCGCAGCCCGGCGAGGACGTACGCGCTTGTCGCGGTCGCCGCCGTGCCGGTCACGGCTGGTGCCGTTCCGGTGCGGTGCGGTGCGGGGACGGGAAGCGGAGTTCCGGGCAACGGTGCGGGTGATCGTGGACCGGCATGGTGCTCATCCCCTCCGAATGAGCGGCGCCTGAGGTGGTGCGGTCTCTCGTTGCGCTTTCGATGTCCCGGGTCCGTGGCGCGGTGCCGGAGGGGCCGCACGGCCCGGACGGCGGGTCCGAACGTCGCCTTGTGCGCGGCCTGTTCGGGGCGGCGTCCATCGCCCGAGGTGCGGTCGACGGCCTCGACGGGGCGTCTGCCGAAGCCGTTTGGGCGGGGCGTCCGGGACAGGCGGCGGACGGAGGGACCTTGCGGTGAGGATGGCCTGCTGCCGCCGTCCGGGCAGGGCCGGACGACGGTCGTACCGGTGCCGTACGGCCCTGGTACGGCACGAGCAGCGGGACCGATGTGCCCGAATCCATGGGGCCGTTCGGCCCCTCTTGGTCCCGTGCCGCGCATCGGCGCCGAAACGTGGCCGGGTGCCTGTTAGACAGATGAGGCCGCCCGTTTGCGACGCGGCGTCCTTCCCCCCAGTCCCCTGCCCCGGGAGGCTTCATGCTGTCCGCTGGATCCGCCGCTGTGGTCCGTGCCACCCTGCCCGCCGTGGGCGGCGCGCTCGACGAGATCACGACCCGGTTCTACGGCACGATGTTCCGCGACCGGCCGGAACTGCTCGACGGGATGTTCAACCGCGGCAACCAGGCGAGCGGGGTCCAGCGGCGCGCGCTGGCCGGCTCGATCGCCGGTTTCGCGACGGCGCTGCTCGACGATCCGGACATGCGTCCCGACTCACTGCTGGAGCGGATCGCGCACAAGCACGCCTCGATCGGGATCACCGACGACCAGTACACGATCGTCCACAAGTATCTGTTCGGCGCGATAGCCGAGGTGTTGGGCGACGCGGTCACCCCGGAGGTGGCGGCCGCCTGGGACGAGGTGTACTGGCTGATGGCCGGTGCCCTGATCGGCCGTGAGGCCCGCCTGTACCAGGACGCGGGCGTGGAACCCGGCGACGTGTGGCGGCGGTGGACGGTCGTCGGGCGGCGCACCGAGACGCCGGACGTGGTGTCCTTCCTGCTCCGCCCGGCCGATGGTCTGCCGGCTCCGCGGGCGCGGGCGGGCCAGTACGTGAGCGTGCGCGTGCGGATGGCCGACGGGGTGCGCCAGCTGCGCCAGTACAGCCTCTCCTCGGATCCCGGCGGGGAGCTGCGGCGGATCACGGTGAAGCGGGTCGCCGGGGCGTCCGGCGCGCCGGACGGTGAGGTCTCCCATCTCCTGCACGACCAGGTCCGCGAGGGCGACGAGCTGACACTCTCCGCACCCTTCGGCGATGTCTTCCTCGACGACCCGGCCGAGGCCACCACGCCGGTGGTTCTCGTCTCCGCGGGTATCGGCGGCACTCCCATGACCGGCATCCTGGCCCATCTCGCCGCCCTCGGCTCGCCCCGTCCGGTGCTGGTCCTGCACGCCGACCGCTCCCCCGCCGAGCACGCCCTGCGCACGGAGACGGGCGAACTGGTCCGTCGGCTGCCGGACGCCCGCGCCGTCTTCTGGTACGAGCGACCGGGCCCGGAGGAACCCGACGCCCGCGAGGGCCTGATGAACCTGGACGGCGTCGAACTGCCCGAGGACGCGGCGGTGTTCCTGTGCGGGCCGCTGCCGTTCATGCGGGACATCCGCACCCGGCTGCTCGGCGCCGGGGTACCGGCCCAGCGCATCCGCTACGAGGTCTTCGGCCCCGACCTGTGGCTGCCCGGCTCCACCGCGTGAGGCCGTGCACCACGGGCCGGCTGTACCGCGCGACGGGCTCGCAGCCGGTAGGCGTCAGTCCTCCTCCGTGACGCGGATGATCGTCCTGCCCGGGGTGTGCGGCGTGCCGGTTCGGCACAGCCATGCGTACCGTCGGCGCTCAGTCGAGACAGAACTCGTTGCCCTCGATGTCGAGCATGGGGATGCACGCGTCGTCGCCGTCGTACAGCGTGCGCACATGGACCGCGCCGAGCGGCACCAGCCGTGCGCATTCCGCCTCGAGCACGGCGAGGCGCTCCTCACCCACGAGCCCGGTGGCGACCCGCACATCGAGATGCAGCCGGTTCTTTGCGGCCTTCCCCTCGGGGACGCGCTGGAAGTACAGCCGCGGGCCCACACCCGTGGGGTCCACGCAGGCGAACCACGCGTCCCGCTGCTCGGGGGGCTGCGACCGCTTGTAGGCGTCCCAGGTGGCGAAGTCCTCCGGTGGCGGAGGTACGGCGTACCCGAGCACCTCGCACCAGAAGCGCGCGAGGCGCTCGGGCTCCGCACAGTCGAAGGTGACCTGGAACTTCTTGATCGCCGGCATCGGCGCACCGTACCAGGGAAGATCCCGCCGCTCGACCGGGTTCGCCCCGGCTCGGTCAGATGCCTGTCGTGGACTGCCGGACGACCACCGAGGTCGGCAGCACGGCGGAGGGAGCGGGCGGTTCCCCGCCCTGGAGACGTGCGAGGAGTATCCGTGCCGCGGTCTCCCCCATCTCCCTCATCGGCTGGCGGACCGTGGTGAGGGAGGGGTGGGTCAGGCGGGCCGCGGGAATGTCGTCGAAGCCGATGACGGCCACGTCGCCGGGTACGCGCAGGCCGGCGGTGCGCAGGGCGGCCAGTGCGCCGATGGCGGCGAGGTCGTTGTGGGCGAACACGGCGTCGAAGACGCGTCCCTCGCCGAGCAGTCGGGTGACGGTTTCGCGCGCGTCCGCCTCGGTGAAGTCGCTCTCGACGACAAGGGCGGGATCCAGCGGATGGCCGCCGTCGGCACAGGCGTTCGCGAAGCCGTCGAGGCGGTCGCGTACGCAGCCGAAGCGCAGGGGCCCGGTGAGGACGAGGGGCGTGTGCCGGCCCGCGGCCAGCAGATGGTGCGCGGCCGCCGCGCCCCCCTCGTGGTTCGCCGCGGTGACGTGGGGGAACTCCGGATGCCGGCCGCGGTCGTCGATCAGTACGACCGGGAGTCCTTTGCGGTGCAGTGCCGCCAGCATCGACAGGGTGTCCTCCGGCTCCACGGCGAGCAGTCCGTCGAAGGCCCCCGCGGAGACCTGGCGGGTGAACCGCCCGAGGGATTCGACACCCCGGTTGCAGGTGAACAGCAGCAGCCCGAACCCGGCTTCCTCGACGGTGTCGACGACCCCTTGGAGGACCTCGCCCATCCACGGCCAGGTCACGGAGGGCACCAGCATGCCGACGGTACGGCTGCTCCCCCGGGCCAGACCCACCGCACCCGAACTGGGCACGTAGCCCAGCCGGTCGATGACCTCCCGGACATGGGCCCTGGTCGAACGGTCCACCTCGCCACGCGTGTTGAGCACGCGTGAGACGGTCGTCTTGCTCACGCCCGCGATCCGGGCCACGTCCGCGATGGTGACCCGCAATGAGACTCCCCTTCCCCGTGTGCCGCCGGACAGGCCGCCACTCGCGGTCTCGGGTCCGTCGCGGCGCCGAGTGAAGCAGCGGGCTCGCCCGGACGTCAACACCGTGACCTCGGGACAGTGTCACGTGTTGAAGGCGTCCGGGCATCGGGATGTACCGATCTCCACCGGAAGTATTGACGGCGACATGACAGTGTCGTTTCACTCTCGCCAGGTCCCGGAAGCGGTTCCGGGACCGGTTCCGGCAGCCCCCACCACTTCCTTAGGAGGAGTGCTGTGCTGAGAACGTCCCCACACCCGCCCGCGGAGAGCCCTCGCCGGCGTCGCGTCTGGCCGACCGCCCTGGCGGCCCTGGGCCTGCTGCTCGCCACCCTGTACAGCGGCGCGGCCACACCCGGCGGCGCCACGAGATCCACCGAGCTCGATGCCGCCCCCCAGGCCGCCCAGGTGGTCCGGGTCGCGGAATTCCTCGCCGAGTGTCCCTACAGCCACCGGCTCCCCGACGACCCGATCGTCTTCCCCGGCCTGCCCGGGGCCTCTCATATGCACAGCTTCTTCGGCAGCCGGGTCACCGACGCGCACACCGATGTCACCGACCTGCTGGGCTCGTCCTCCACCTGCAGCCCCGCCGTCGACACGTCGTCGTACTGGGTGCCCACGATGTACCGCGGTGATCAGCCCGTGGAGCCCACCGGCACCACCTTCTACTACCTGGGTGAAGGGGTGCGGGACGACGTCATCCAGCGCATCCGGCCCTTCCCGCAGGGACTGCGGATCGTGGCCGGCAACGCCAAGGCGACCGGCGTCGACGATCCCACCTCCGTGTCCCGCTGGTCGTGTCTGCACCACGGCGAGGTCAATCCCTCGAAGGACTTCGTGAACTGCCCCGCGGGATCGATGCTGGAGTCCTACCTGGACTTCCCGCAGTGCTGGAACGGCAAGGATCTGGACTCCCCCGACCACAAGAGCCATATGTCCTACCCGGTCAACGGAGCGTGCCCGGCCGGCCATCCGGTGCCCGTGCCCAAACTCCGCCAGGTCCTGCGCTACCCCGTCTCCGGAAGCACCCAGGGACTGCGCCTGGCGTCCGGACCCGGCTACACCATGCACGGCGACTTCTTCAACGCATGGCCACAGAACGAACTCGCCCGCAGGGTGACCGACTGCATCAACGTCATCGTCAAGTGCGGAGCGGACGGCAGGCCGTCCTGATCACCGGTCCGGCTGTCCCGTACCCCGGCACGTCCGCCGAGCCGAAGGAGCAGCGATGCGCGATGTCACGGCCTCACGCCGGCCGAGCGCCCTCGGAGCTGTCCTCCTGGTGTGCGCGCTGGCCGTGCCGGGGTGTGCCGGTTCGTCACCGGGTCCGCCCCGGCCCGCCCCGGCATCGGCTGCCGCCTCGCACGGCGGCCTGACCACCACCGACATCGGCTGGGCCCAGCTCCTGATCGCCATGGACGACCAGGCCCGGTACCTCCTTCGCCTCGCGCCGCGACGGAGCGGCAGCCAGGGCCTCAAGGACTGGGCGTCCGGCACCGCGGACCACCACCGTGCCGAACTGGTCCAGCTGCGGGCCCTGTTGAGGCACGCCGGCCTGCCCGACGACAACCCGCACGAGGGCCACGACATGCCCGGCATGGTCAACGCCGAGGAACTGCGGGCCCTGGAGGCCGCCCGGGGCCCGCGGTTCGACCGTCTGCTGCGATCCGCGCTCGTCGAACACTTCACCCAGGCCGGGAAGCTCGCGGCAGCCGTCCGCACGGCGGACACCGGCGCCCGGGTGAGGAGGGCCGCCGCGGCCAACGGCTCGTACGCCCGTGACGCACTGCGACGCCTGCGGTCCGTCTGACGCTATTCGGTGCGCAACGCCGTCGCCACAGGGACCTTCGCCGCCCAGCCGGCCGGGACCAGCGCGCCCAGCACGGCGAGGGCGACGCCACCCGACCCCAGCAGGAGCAGCTGAACCGGGGCGTACACATCGAGGACGGACGACGGCATGCCCGTACCCACCGCGCGGCCCATGACCGGCATGACGAGGCCGTGCAACGCGTACCCCACCGGCACACCCGCCAGCGCTCCGAGCACACCGACCACCGCCACCGAGGAGAGCACGAGAGTCACGGTCTGCCGTGGCGTCATGCCGATCGCCTTGCAGACGCCCAGGTCGTGGACGCGTTCCCGGGTGTCGAGGACCACGGAGTTGAGTATGCCGAGGCCGGCCACGCACACCAGCATGAGGGTGAGCAGCAGTGCGATCGCGTCCATGACGAGGATGACGCC
Organism: Streptomyces sp. NPDC048584; assembly: GCF_043199595.1. Taxonomy (NCBI): domain Bacteria; kingdom Bacillati; phylum Actinomycetota; class Actinomycetes; order Kitasatosporales; family Streptomycetaceae; genus Streptomyces; species Streptomyces sp. NPDC048584. Next base: position 33,866 of record NZ_JBICWF010000007.1, on the reverse strand, counting down.
CTTCCGCTCCGCCGGGGGCGTGGTCGTGGCGTCGCCTCCCAGCGGCCGTACCACCGACGCGAGTCGGTGGGCGTACGCGTCGGCGGAGACTTGGGGCTTCACCTCGACGAGGAAGGTACTGGGTTCGGCGGAGGGGAAGTTCGCCATGTCCGCGTGGATCTCCTGCGCGTTGGCCGAGGTGTCGAAGGACTCGCCCACGATGCGCAGGTCGGCGCTCTCCCGCTCATGGGTCAGGCGGATCGTGTCACCGACCTCGGTGCTGGTCCGTTCCAGGAAACGCGTGGGCACCACGACCTGCCCCTTTCCGCTGATCCAGTGGCCTGAGAGCATCGCGTGGCCGCCCTCGCGCGCATCGCCTTCGTAGAGGCTCGCCCGGACCGAGCCGGAGAGCCCGGCCACGGCGACCTCGGTCCGCAGTGTGCCGTAGTACGACGCCGTGCCCGCCTGGGCGTCGAGAGCGGACCGCACCTTCGCCGGGTCGGCGGCCCGCGGCTCGGCCGTGCCGCCGCTCGCCGGGGACGGGGTGGGCTCGCCGCCCCCGACCGGAGGGGGCGGCGGGGCTGCGATGGTGTGCGGTACGGCCGTCGTGACCGTGACGGCGGCACGGTCCTCCGGATCCTGCGAGGAGCCGATCGCGCTCAGGGACGAGGTCAGGCCCACCGCGAAGGTCACCGCGGCCGTGCCGAACGCCACCGCGAGCAGCATCGCGAGGGCGCGTACCGGATGGGTGAAGGGGGTGGCGAGGCCCTGGGTCACCGGCCGCGGCAGGGGCAGCCGCGCCAGTGTCCGGTGCGCCCACCGCCCGCGCCCCGTGCGGGGCGCCCGGCCGACCGCGAGGACGTCGACCGTGTGCAGCCTTCCGGCCCGCCGGGCGGGGATCAGTGCCGCGAGCCCTACGACGAGCAGGGCGGCGGCCGGCACCGCGATGTCCACCCACCAGGCCACCGAGAGGGAGACGGTGCCGTACAACGACTCCGTGTCCGCCAGCAGCGGCATGGCGAGGAGGTTGCCCAGCGGCACTCCCATGCCGGTGCCGACGGAGGCCGGAATCAGCGCCTGGGCCATATGGGCGCGGACGATCTCGCCCGGGGTGAAGCCGATGGCCTTGAGGATGCCGATCCTGCGCAGGCCGGTGCCGACGGCGCCGCTGATCACACTGCTGACGATGATCACCGACATGACGATGCCGAGCACACCGAACGCCGTCACGAACGGGACGGTCGCCGCCGCTCCCTGGTCCGCGGCGCGCTTGGTGTCCAGCCAGGACTGTGTGCCCAGCAGCGCCCCCGACTCCACGGAGCCGGCGATCTTCGCCCGGTGGGCGAGGATCTGCTCCTCGGTGCCCGACGAATCGAAGCGGTAGAGCATCTGGCTCGTGACCGGACCACCCTGTGCCGCCAGCGCGTCGATCTGGGCCGGTGTGGTCCAGGCGTCTGCGCTCCTGCCGCTCGACACGGCGAAGCCGACGACCGTGAGCGCCGGGCCGTTCGCGGTACCGGACGCCCTGAGGGCGGACCCGATCTCGACGCCGGGTCCCTCGAACGACGAACTGAGCACGATCTCGCCCGGTTTCCCCGCCCACCGGCCGGACGCCAGTTCCACGCGGTCGACGTCACCGTCCGGGGCGGGCCGCCCGACCAGGGTCAGCGTAGGCAGCCGGAATCCGGTCCGGTCCACCGGGCGGAACGCCGTGGACGGATACGGGCCCGCGCTCGCGGTGACGCCGTCCAGCCGCCCGGTCTCCGCCAGCCGTGCGGCACTCGTCCTGGCCGGGTCGAACTGAGCCGTGAGATGTGCGCCCCGCTGCTCGGCGAAGGCGTGGTCGAAGGGCGCGGCCGCGGCGACCATCAGTGCCCCGGCGACCACGGCCGAGGCGACGGCCATCATCGTGGCCACGGCGATCACCACGGTCTGCACGCGACGGCGGCCGACCCCGGAGCGTACGACCCGTCCCAGCGCGCCGTTGCCGAACGGGCTCATCGGGCAGCCCCCGCACATGTGTCGAGGGCCAGGCGGCCGTCGACCAGTTGGATGGTGCGGGTCGCGCACGCCGCCGCCAGTGCCGGATCATGGGTCACCAGCACGATGGTCTGGCCGGCCCGGTGCAGATCCGTCAGCAGATCGCGGACGTCGTGGCCCGAGGCGGTGTCCAGCGCACCCGTGGGCTCGTCGGCGAGCAGCAGTTCGGGCCGGTTGACCAACGCCCTTGCGACACCGACCCGTTGACGTTCGCCTCCGGACAGCCTGCCCGGGTGGGCGCGGGCGTGCTTCTGGATGCCCAGCATCTCCATGAGCTCATCCGCGCGGGCCTCGGCCGCCCGCCGGCCGGTACCGGTCAGCCGGGCCGGGAGCTGGATGTTGTCCGTGACGGTGAGGTCGTCGAGGAGGTTGAAGAACTGGAAGGCCATGCCGATGTGCGCGCGGCGGAACCTGGCGAGGGCGTGCTCTCCGCACCGGTCGATCCGCCGCCCCGCCACGGTCACGGAGCCCTCCGTCGGCCTGTCCAGTCCGGCGACGAGGTTCAGCAGTGTGGACTTGCCGCTGCCGGAAGGCCCCGTCACGGCAAGGGCCTCCCCCTTGGCGACGCTGAGCGTGAGCGGTCCCAGCACCGGCGCGCCGCCGCTGTCGTAGCGCTTCGCCACGCCCTCCAGTTCGATCACGTGATTCATGCGGGCTGTCCGTCCTCGCGCTCTTCGGGAAACGACATGCCGTTGAACCTAGGAGCGCCGCCGGTGGGGCGCGTCGGCCGCGGAAACGGCATCGGCTCCTCCCCGCGGACGAACCGGCCGCGGGCTCCTCCCCGAGGAGGACGACCTGAGGAGGACGCCCTGGTCGGACAGGTGGACGCGGGCCGGGTGCGGAGACCAGCAGAATGGGCGGATGGAGACGGAACGCCGGCGCAGGCAGCTTCTCGACGCGCTGCGCCCCGAGGGCAGGGGTGCGCCGCCGACGGGGCGAGCGGTACGCGCCGACGTGGTGCTGGCGGTCGTCCTGACCGCCGTCGCTCTGTACGTGGCACGGAACCACCCCGGTGAGGGGCCGGTGGGCGTCCACCCGCCCGTGGTCGACGTCGGGAACGGCTTCCCGGCGCCACCACCGCCCGGCCCCGATCAGGCGCCCGTGGAGAACGGACTTCCGTCCGCGCCCTGGTCGCTGATCATGTTGTCGACGCTGCCGCTGGCACTGCGGCGCCGGTATCCGCTGGCCGTCTTCACGACGACGCTGGGCGCGAGCCTGGTCATCGGCGACGCCGCCTCCTGGATCACGGTTCTGGCCTGTGTCGTCGCCGCCTACACCGCCGTCGTGCACAGCCGTTACCGGATCATGGCGATCGGGATCCTGGTAGTTGCCGCCGTACTGTCCGGTTTCGCCTTCCGGAACGCGGATCCCGTGGTCCCGGGATGGTCCAGTCCGGGCTTCGTCCTGCTGGTGGCGGGAATGCTGGCGAGTCTCGTCCGTCTGCTGCAGCTACGGCTGGCGTCCAGCCGGGTACGGGTCGCCGAACTGCAGGCGGCCCAGGCCGAGTCCATGCGCCGGGCCGTCGAGGAGGAGCGTGCCCGTATCGCCGCCGAGCTGCACGATGTCGTGACCCACAATGTGAGCGTGATGGTGATCCAGGCGGGCGCGGCCCGCAAGGTGATGGAGTCGGTGCCCGGGCAGGCGAAGGAGGCCTTGCTGGCCGTCGAGGCGGGCGGCAGGGCCGCCATGGCCGAACTGCGTCATGTGATGGGCCTGTTGGCAGGGCCGGACCAGGACAGGCCCGACGGCCTGGAACCCCAGCCCGGACTCGCACAGCTCGACGCCCTGGTCGCCCGCGTGCGCGCGGCGGGGACGCCCGTGAGCGTCGAACGGTCACTGCCGCCGGAGCCGTTGCCGCCGGGGGTGGGCCTTGCGGCCTACCGCGTCGTGCAGGAGGCGCTGACCAACACGATCAAGCACGCACACGGCGCGCAGGCGTTCGTCTCCATCGGCTGCACCGACGGCGCTCTGCGGATCGAGGTGACGGACACCGGTGGCGGGCGGGCCGGTCCCGCGGTGGCGGGCAGTGGTCGCGGGCATCTCGGGCTGCGTGAACGACTGGCCGTCTACGGGGGCGAGTTGACGGCCGGGCCGACCGGCACCGGCGGTTACCGGGTGACGGCCCGGATCCCGAGGAGCGCGGAATGACGGCGGACGGGCCGGCGCTGCGGGCCGTCATCGCGGACGACCAGGCTCTGGTGCGTACCGGATTCAGGATGATCCTGGCCGCGGACGGCATCGACGTGACGGCCGAGGCCGCCGACGGGGCGGAGGCCGTCGCGGCGGTCCGCCGCACACGGCCCGACATCGTCCTGATGGACATCCGGATGCCGGGCATGGACGGTATCGAGGCCACCAGACGCATCCTCGCCGGTGAGAGCACCCGGGAGACCCGCGTCGTCATCCTCACCACCTACGACCTCGACCAGTACGTCTACGCCGCGCTCACGGCGGGCGCGAGCGGCTTCCTCCTCAAGGACGTCACCCCCGAGCGTCTGGTCGCCTCGCTGCGACTGGTGCAGTCCGGGGACGCCCTGCTGTCCCCCACGATCACCCGCAGGCTGATCGAGCGCTTCGCCCCGCGCGAGGAGCCACGGACCATCGCCCCGCACCGGGATCTGTCGGCCCTGACCCCGCGTGAACTCGAGGTGCTGCGCCTGCTGGCGACGGGCCTGACCAACGCCGAACTCGCCTCCCGGCTCTTTCTGAGCCCCACCACGGTCAAGAGCCACATCGGCCGCATCCTGTCGAAACTGGATCTGCGCGACCGTGTCCAGGCCGTCGTCCACGCCTACGAGACGGGGCTGATCACTCCGGGCGGAAGCCCTCCCGACTGATCACGGGCTCTCCCGCCGACTCGGCCCGGCCGCGTATGCCTGCGGGGGTGCGAGGGCTTGCGCCGAGTACGCCACACGCCTGTGCGCTTCGGTCCGTCGGCGTACCGGTCGGCGCCCGCCTGCGGCATCCGACCGACCGCCCGCGGCGCCGGTGGAGAAGGCGCTGTGGGCGGTCCGCCGTGCCGGTCACGCAGGTTCGACGGGCAGCCAGAGCTCGCAGGAGGCGGTGCTGAAGTCGTCCGCGCGCTCGAGGACCGCGACGATCGAGGGGCCGGGCCGCAGGCGCCACGGGTTCGAGGGAAACCACTCGGTAGCGGTCGCGGCCCAGGTCGTCTGCAGGGCCTGCGGATGCGGTCCGGCGGTACGGAAGACCGCCCACTTGCCGGCCGGTACCTCGATGGCGTCGAGGTCGTCGGGGGCCGGGGTGTCCCGGGATACGGCGACCCCGTGCAGGTAGGTCAGCTCGGTGCCCTCCCTGCCGTCGGGGTCGACGTCGTCGCTCACCTGCAGCAGACCGCCCGGTTCGGTGTCGCCGAGGGCCTTCAGCCGGGGGTGTTCCTCCGGCGGCAGTGCGGTGATGTGCTCCTGGATGTGCGGGTTGACGCCATGGTGGATGAGCGGGACCCGGGCCGCGTGTCCGATCAGCCGGAACGCGGGGCGGTCGATGAGGCGGGTGTCCATGGGGACGCTCCCTTCGACGGTCAGGTGGAACCTGAGCTGTGGTTGTGTGCGCAGGGGGCCTCCCTCGCGGCGTACCTCACCGGGGCCGGCGCCGTGGACCGCGCGGAACGCCCGGCCGAACGCCTCGGTCGAGCCGTATCCGTGCCGGACGGCGATCGTGAGCAGATCGTCCTCACCCCGGACCACGTCGGCGGCGGCGAGGGTCATACGACGTCGGCGGACGTACTCCGACAGCGGCATGCCGGCCAGCGACGAGAACATCCGGCGCAGGTGGTAACCGGTCGTGCCCACCTCCGCGGCCACTGTGCGGACGTCGAACTCCTCCGCGATGTGCTCCTCGACGAGATCCACGAGTCGGTTGAGTGCCGAGATCACGAGGCCTCCTTTCGCTGTCCACCCTGCCTGCCGGGACCCCGCCCGGACCCGACCGCCGCGATCCGGTCCGATCATGGGGACCGGGTCAGGACCGCGCTGCCACCGTCAGTCACACGACGAACGACGTTCACCGGATGCCGCGCCGGCGCGTCGAACAGATACCCCTGGGTGTGGGGCACGGCGAGGTCCGGCTGGGTGCGGCCGGCCGTGTCGGTGGCGCGGGCCAGCAGGTTCGTGGCGCCCGAGCCACCGGCCTCAGAGCACAGCGAGCCGGTCCACCAGCAGTTCCGTTCTGCGCTCGGCGTCTCCCGGCGGCAGCCTTCCCGCCCGGGTCAGGGTCGCCAGCCCGTGCAGGGCGGCCCAGAACACCTCGGTGAACAGCCCCGGGTGGACGCCGTCCCCGGCGACGTCGCTGAGGTTCTCCAGCAGGGCGGCGAAGCCTTCCTTCAGCGGCTCGGGGGTGTCCTCCTCGGCGAACGCCAGGCCGCCGTCGAGCTGGAACATGGCGTCGTAGACGGCCGGGTTGCGTGCCGCGAAGTCCAGGTAGGCGCGGGCGAGGGCGGTGACCCCGGCGCGCGGGCCGTCCGCGGCGGAGGCCGCGGACCGCAGCGCCGCGGCCAGTTCCGTGGCCCCCTGGAGGGCGACCGCGCCGATGATCTCGCGCTTGCCGCGGAAGTGGCTGTAGAGGACGGGCTGGCTGTATTCGATGCGTTCGGCGAGCCGGCGGGTGGTGACGGCGTCCCAGCCCTGCCGCTCGGCGAGCTCGCGAGCGGTCGCCACGATGAGGCGTTCGCGGTCCGCCCGCTCGCGCTCCTTGCGTTCCTGTACCGACATACATCAGATCCTAGCACCGCTAGACAATCGAGCGGCAGTAGGGCTAGCGTTGCCACATCAGCTAGCAACGCTAGATCAGGGAGTCGTCATGCTCAACGCACTTCAGGTCGTCACCACCGTGGTCGTCGGCGTGATGGTGGGGGTGGAGTTCTCCGTCGCCTTCGTCATGAACCGGATCTTCAACGCCCTCCCGGAGGACAGCGGTCAGCTCGCCCGCGCCCATGGGGGCCGGATGCTCGGTGCCGTGATGCCGGTCTGGTACATCGGCTCGGTCGTCCTCGCCGCGGTCTGGGCCCTCGCCGACCGGCACGGCACCGGCCTGGTCGTCGCCGGCGCCGCGCTCCTGGTCGTCAGTGTGATCATGTCGGTCCTGCTGCTCGTCCCGATCAACAACCGGGGCAAGACGTGGACCCCCGAGAACCGGCCCGCCGACTGGAAGCAGCAGATGGACCGCTGGGACCGCTTCCACTACGTCCGCGTCGCCGTCATCATCGCCGCGTTCGCCTGCCTGGCGGCCGCCCTCGTCTGAGCCGTCGGCCGTCCCTCACCGCAGTGCGCTCCTCTTCTTCCAGTCGCTCCACGGCACGTTCCACGCGCCGAAGCCGTTCCCCTCGTCGACCACGCCCTTGGTCTCCTTGCCCGTGATCTCGAACGGGTCACCCGGCCGCACCTGCCGGTAGAACCAGGCCGCGTCCGCGTCGCTCATGCCGATACAGCCCGAACTGCGGTTGGCGTTGCCGAAGTAGCGGGCGTTCCACGGGGCGGCGTGCGCGTACATGCCCGACCAGGTCAGCCGCATCGAGTAGTCGACCATCTTGTCGTAGGCGTCGCCGAGGCCGACCGTCTCGGAGTTCATGTTGATCGTGCCCTCCTTGGCCATCAGCACGGCCGTGCCGCGCCAGGAACGCTTGTCGCCGCCGGGTGTGCCGCCGGAGACCGGGATGGTCCGTACGGTTCTGCCGTCGCGGACCAGTGCGAGCCGGTGGCGGTCGAGGTCGACCTCGACGATCTGCCGGGCGCCGACGGTGAAGGCCGTCGTGTAGTCGCGGACGAACCAGCCGCCCTCGGGGCCCGAGTCCGTGCCGTTCAGCTCGGCGTTCAAGGTCACCTTGGTGCCGGGCTTCCAGTACGACTTCGGACGCCAGTCGACCCTGTCCCTGCCCGACCAGTCGCGTATCCAGCCCCAGGAGCCCTCGGTGCCGTCCGAGGTGGTCACCTTGAGCTGTTTCTCGACCTCGGCCCGGTTCCTGACCGGGTTGTCGAAGACCAGGGAGATCGGCTGGGCCACGCCGACGGTGGTGCCGGTGCCCGGACGCCAGTCGACCTTGTTGACCTTGTCCGCCTCGACCGTGGTGAAGGAGGCCTTCGTGCTGCCGGCGGCGCCGCCCTCGTCACGGGTCGCGGCGGTGACCGTGTACGCCGTGCCGGGCGCGGTCCTCCGTTCCGAGGTCCACTTGTCGCCGCCTGGCGTGACCTTGCCGGGCAGACGGTGGCCTTCGGCGTCGGTGACGGTCACCGAGGTGAGGCGTCCGTGCGCGGCGGTGACCGTGACCGGCCGTCCCGGCGCGGCCTCCCGCCCCTCGGGGGTGACGGTGACCGTGACGGGGCGGCCGTCGGGCCGCCCGGCCGCGGTCGCGTCCGGCGCGGACGGCGACGGACCGGACGAGCAGGCGGCGAGCGGTGCCAGCAGGGCCGCGGCGACGGCGGCCCGTATCGGGGCAGGGGCGAACACACGTGTGCGATGCACAGGGACCTCCGGGACGAGGGACAACTCCGCGACGACTGGCGGACTTTCGTGACTTTAGAGCCGGAAAAGGCCTGGTCAGCCGATGCGGAGCCATGTGACCGCGGTTGGGGAGGAACGGTCATGGTCCCGTCACATTCGCCGCGCGGAGCGGTCATGCCCCGTTGTGAGCATCACCGTCGTCCCCGTTGACCAGCCGGGGAGAAGGTGAGGCTCGGACCGTGTCAGCACTCCTCGTACCGCCCGGCCGTGTGCCCCCGACCGGGAAGGGGCCCATGCGCCTCGGCCCCGTCACGCCGCAGGCCTACCGTGACTTCCTGGCGTCGCCCGCCGGCCGGGCCCTCGGCCCCGGTTTCCTGCAGTGCCCCTCCTGGGCCGACGTCAAGGAGGGCTGGCGGGCCCGGCTGCTCGGCTGGGGAACGGATGCGGATCCGGGATCGGGGACGCTGAGCGGCGCGGCACTGGTGCTGTTGCGTCAGCTCCCGGGCACCCGCCGGTACTTCGCCTACCTTCCCGAAGGGCCCGTGGCCGACTGGTCGGACCCCGACATCGACGTCTGGCTCGCTCCGCTGCTCGACCGGCTGCGCGACGCGGGTGTCTTCGCCGTACGCATCGGCCCCTCCCCCGCGTTCCGGCGCTGGGACGCCGCCGCGCTCAAGCCGCACGCCGGACCGGGCCGGCGGCTGCGGGACGTGCTCGCCAGTGAGGTCGACCCGCTCGGCACCGCCGTCGCCGAGCGGCTGCGCGCCCGGGGATGGCGCCGCTGCGGCGGTGACGGGACCGCCGAGGACGGGGACGCGCAGCCCCGCCATGTCTTCCGGGTTCCGCTGGCCGGACGCACCGCCGAGCAGTTGTGGTCCGGGCTCAACCAGGAGTGGCGGCGCAATGTGCGGCGTGCCCGGAAGGAGGGTGTGGAGGTGGTCGTGGGCAGCGCCGCCGAACTCCCCGAGTTCTACCGGCTGCTGGGCCTCACCGAACGGCGCGACGGCTTCCGGCTCGGCCGCTCCCTGGCCTACTACGAGCGTCAGTACGCGGCGCTCAACGCCGAGGAGCCGGGCCGGATGAAGCTGTACCTCGCACGTCACCGCGGTGAGATCCTCGCCGCCCACACGATGATCACGGTGGGCCGCAAGGTCTGGTACCAGACCGGGGCGTCGGCCGACCACCGCCGCGAGGTGAGGCCCTCCAACGCCCTGCAGTGGCGGATGCTGCAGGACGCCCACGCCCTCGGCGCGGACGTCTACGACATGCGCGGGGTACCCTCCACTCTCGACCCGGCCGAACGGGCGTACGGACTACTGCGGTGGAAGCTCGGTACCGGCGGACAGGTCGTCGAGACGTTGGGGGAATGGGAGAGACCGTTGGGCGGCACCGCCAACCAGACGCTGTACCGCGCCTTCCAGGCGTATCTGAGCCGCCGGTGAGCGCCATGGCTCCGACCGGTGCGGACAGTTCCGCCGCCCGGCCGGACGACACACGGTCCGCCGCCGGTACGAAGGCGGCCTCCACGGCGCGCAGCAGTGCCGTCATGGCCGCCGGGTCGATCGTCTCCCGGGGCACCGGCTTCGCCCGCTCCGCCGTGGTCGCGGCGGCGCTGGGCACCATCGGGCCCACGGCGGACGGTTACGCGGTCGGCAACTCACTGCCCACGATCGTCTACATGCTCCTCCTCGGCGGCGCGCTCAACGCCGTCTTCGTCCCCGAGCTGGTCAAGGCGGCCAAGGAACACGCGGACGGCGGCGTCGCGTACACCGACCGGCTCGTCACCGTCTGTGTGGCCGGCCTGCTGGCGATCACCGCGGCCGCGGTGTGGGCGGCTCCCGCGATCGTCGGCGCGTACACCGACTACGGGGGCCGGCAGGCCGCCATGACGACGGCGTTCGCCCGCTGCTGTCTGCCGCAGATCCTCTTCCTGGGACTGTTCACCCTGCTCGGGCAGGTCCTCAACGCACGCGGCCGGTTCGGCGCGATGATGTGGGCGCCGGTCCTCAACAACCTCGTCGTCATCGCCGTGTTCGGCCTGTACCTGGCCGTCGCGACGGGCGGCGGGGACGGCCTCACCGGGGCCGAGACGGCTCTGCTCGGCTGGGGCACCACGGCCGGTATCGCCGTCCAGACCGTCGCCCTGCTCCCGGCGCTGCGCGCGGCGGGGTTCCGCTGGCGGCCCCGCTTCGACTGGCGCGGCAGCGGCCTGACCCGCCCGCTGCGGGCGGCCTTCTGGCTGGTGCTGCTGGTGCTGGCCAACCAGGCCGCCTACTGGGTCACCACCCGGCTGGCCACGACCGCGGGCCTCGACGGCGGCCCCGGATTCAGCGCGTACAACAACGCCTATGTCCTGTGGGTCGTACCGCACGGCATCATCACGGTCTCCCTGGTGACCGCGCTGATGCCCCGGATGAGCGCGGCCGCCGCCGATGGGGACACCGCCGCCCTGCGCCGCGACGTCTCCCGGGCGTTGCGCACCTCCGCGTCCGCCGTCGTCCCCGCCGCGTGTCTGCTGCTCGCCCTCGCCCAGCCGGTGATGGCCCTGGTCTTCGGGTACGGCCGTACCAGCGCCGACGACACCGGGGCCATGGCCGCGATCCTGATGGCCTTCGCGCCCGGACTCGTCGCCATGTCGGGCCAGTACGTGCTGTCGCGCACCTTCTACGCCCTCTCCGACACCCGTACGCCGTTCCTGCTCAACCTGGTGATCGTCGTCCTCAACGCGGGCCTGTCCGTGGCGGCCGCCCAATCGCTGCCCGCCCGCTGGGCGGTGACCGGCATGGCGGCGGGGTACTCGGTGGCGCTGTGCGCGGGCTGGGCGGTGACCGCCCTGGTGCTGAGCCGGCGGCTCGCCGTCGCCCGTCCGCTGCGGTCCACCGCCGCGGGGGCGCACGCCCGGCTCGTCGTCGCCGCGGTGCCCGCCGCCGTGCTGGGCCATCTGGCGGCGCTGTACGCCGGGCGGGCCGGCGCGCTCGCGGCCGCAACCGCCGGGGCCGCTGTCGTCGTGCTCATCTTCGCCCTGCTCGCGCGGCCGCTGCGGCTCACCGAACTCGGCGCCCTGCTCTCCGGCATCCGCCGGAGAGCGGCTCGGCCCTGACCATCATTGAGGGAGAACTGCTCATGCCCCGCGTGCTCCTCATCGAGGACGACCCTTCCGTGCGCGAAGGGGTCGAGCTCGGTCTGCGCCGCCGTGGACACGAAGTACGCGCGGCGGCGACCGGTGAGGCCGGTCTCGCCGCGCTGGCCGAGTTCCGGCCCGATCTGATGCTGCTGGACCTGATGCTCCCCGGCATGAACGGGGTGCAGGTCTGCCGGCGGGTCCGGGAGCGCAGCCAGCTGCCGATCATCATGCTCACCGCGCGGGGCGACGACTTCGACGTGGTGATCGGCCTGGAGGCCGGTGCCGACGACTACATCGTCAAGCCCGCGCGTACCGAGGTGATCGAGGCCCGGATCAGTGCCGTACTGCGCCGCATCGCCCCCTCCGGCCAGGGCAGGACGGCCATCGAGGTGCACGGCGACCTGGCCGTCGACCGGGCAGGGCTGAGCGTGTCCAAGTCGGGCCGGATCGTCGCGCTGGCCCCCTCCGAGCTCAAGCTGCTGCTCCATCTGTCCGCGGCTCCCGAGCAGGTGTTCAGCAGACAGCAGTTGCTGGAACACGTGTGGGAGCACAGCTTCCACGGCGACGCCCGGCTGGTCGACGCGTGTGTCGCACGGTTGCGCGGCAAGATCGAGGACGAGGCGGGCAGCCCCCGCTACATCCAGACCCTGCGGGGCTTCGGCTACCGCTTCGGACCGCTGTGACCTCCGGTCCCGGTCGGCTGCGGCGGCTTCGGCTTCCGCGCGGCGTCCCCCGCGCCGACGGCCGGACCCGTTCGAGGGCGTTCGGGCTGCGCACCCGGCTGGTGTTCGCCTTCCTGCTGGTGGCCGCCGTCAGCGCGGGCGCCACGTCGGCGCTGACCTACCGCGACGCGCGCAACGCCCTGCTGAAGACCGCCCAGGACACCGCGGTCTCCTCGTTCCGCGACCAGGTGCAGCAGACCGGCTGGGGTCTGCCCATACAGAAGGAGGGACTGGAGGAGGTCCTGCGCGACATCGCCCGCAAGGGCAAGCCGCGTCCCTGGGTGGTCTTCGCGGAGTACGGCTCGGTCCGCGCCTCCTCCGGTGAGAACCCGGTGTCGACCGTCATCACCCCGGAACTGCGCCGGGCCGCGCACGCCCACCCCAACGGCAGCTTCGAACGGGTCGTGCGGGACGGTGTGCCGTATCTGACCATCGCCATGCCCACCCTCTTCAAGACCGGACCGGAGGGCAGACTGCCGAGCGGTCTGGTGCTCTACGCCGTCATGCGGATGACCGACGAACAGGTCAACGTGGACGCGCTGCTGCTGGCCGCCCGGGACGGCGCCCTGCCCGGTCTCGCCGTCGCTCTGATCCCCGGTCTGCTGGCCGCGCGCAGCGTGCTGCGGCCGGTGCGGGAACTGCGCAAGGCCGCCCAGAGCATGGGCAGCGGGAGGCTCGACACCCGGATCGCGGTGCGCGGCAGCGACGAACTGGCCGACCTGGCACGTACGTTCAACGAGACGGCCGGAAAACTCGAGTGTTCCGTACGCGAGTTGCGTGAGGCGGAGGCACGCGCCCGCCGCTTCGCCTCCGATGTCTCGCACGAACTGCGCACGCCGCTCGCCGGGATGCTCGCCGTCACCGAGGTTCTGGACGAGGACGCCGGCCGGCTGGACTCCGACACCGCCCGCGCGGTCCGGCTGGTCAGCGCCGAGACCGGGAAGCTCGCCGTGCTGGTCGAGGACCTGATGGAGATCTCCCGCTTCGACGCCCGCGCCGCCGAGCTCAACAGCGACGAGGTCGACCTCGCGGAGACCATCGGCAAGACGCTGCAGCACCGGCACTGGACCGACGGCCGTGTCCGCACCGAGCTGCCCTCCGGCATCCGCGCCCGGCTCGACCCGCGCCGCTTCGACATCGTGATCGCCAATCTCGTCGGCAACGCGCTGCGGCACGGCGGTACGCCCGTCACCGTGAGCCTGCGCAGTGAAGCGCGCTCGTCCGGCCCGCCCGTACTGATCGTCCAGGTCGCGGACAGCGGACCCGGCATCCGGCCGGAGGTGCTGCCGCACATCTTCGACCGGTTCTACAAGGCGGACGCCGCGCGCACCCGGTCGGCGGGCAGCGGACTGGGGCTGGCGATCACGCTGGAGAACGTACGGCTGCACGGCGGGACCGTCCGTGCCGGGAACCTTCCCGCGGGCGGCGCCGTCTTCACCGTGGAGATACCGCTTCATGTGGAAGAGGCCGACGGATGAGGCGTGCGCGGACGGGCCGGCGTACCGGCGTGGCCGCCGTCGTGTCGGCGGTGCTGCTGCTCGGCGGCTGCGGTATCCGGGAGACCGATGTGATCGAGGCAGGCGGTCCTGCCACCGTCCAGACGTTCGTCGACCACGACTACGACATGCTGCTCTTCTTCCACTCCTCCGACGGCGGCATCACTCCGGTGATCCGGTCCGTGAACTCCGGCGCCGAGTACGGTCCCGAGGGCGGGCCGATCGCCGGGCTCGACCCCGTCACCGTGGACACCGTGCCGGTGCCGACGGAGAAGGTGATTCTCGCGCTGCTGCACGGTCCCGACGAGCAGGACCGCGCGGCGGGGCTCGGTACGTCCGTGCCGCCCGCCGCCTCGGGCCGGACGATCCGGGTGGAGGAGGCCGCCGGCGACGGTGTCGAGGCCGAGGTGCCCGTCGCCGTGGACGGGCTGGACCGGACCGCGCTGCGCCAGCTGATCTGCACGATCGCCTACAGTCACGACGCCGACGGCCGGGCAACCGTAAGCTCACGGGAGTGGACGGCGCTTCGGCCTCGGGGATCTGCGGTCTCGATCCGGCCGTACGACGGTGATGCCGCCGGGCCTCGGTCCTGCCGGCTGATCCGGCACCCGACGATCAGTAGAAGTGGCGGACGAAGACGTCCGACTTGCCGTTGGTGTCGTCGGGCACGATGTCGTCGGCCGTGGACCGGAAGACCACGTCGCGTCCGCCGGCGCTGACCGCGTCGGTGCCGGCGGACGCCGGCTGGTCCGAGACGGTCTCGTCGGTGCCCGTCCGCAGGTCGCGCAGGACGAGTGACGGTCCGCCCGTGTCGCGCGGGGCGTACAGCAGGTAGCGGCCGGTGGGGTCGATGGCCACGCCGCGCGCGTCCGGCACCGGTTGCGCGGTGCCCGAGGCCACGTCGTGGACGTAGGTGTCGGAGCCCGAGAGGTAGACCACCTTGCCGCCGTCGTCGCTGAGCTGGACGAGTGCCGCCGCCACGGACTCCCCCTCGACCGGCCCGGAGACGGTGCCGTCCGTCCGGTCCCACAGGAGGACGTCTTCCGCCTGCGCGTCCTGGTAGGCGACGAAGCGGCCGTCGCCGCTGATGGACGGCCACGACGACATGGTGTGGTCGAGTTCGGCGACGATCTCCTTGGTGTGGGCGTTCAGGTCCTGGACCTCGACGCGCTGGCCTATCGGCGGCAGTTTGGAGGTGGTGACGGCATAGGCGATGTAGCGGCCGTCCGCGTTCAGGGACGGCTGACTGCAGCTGTAGGCCGAGCAGTCGAGGGAGATCTCCCTGGCCGTCGCCACCTGGTCCAGGCGAATCCGCCAGTCGTTGAACCACCGCCCAAAGTAGGCGGCGTACTCCCCGTCGTCGCTGATCACCGGAGGGTGGCTCGGGGTCAGGAACCCGAGCCCTTTGGTCTGCCCCGTCCGCTGGTCCCGGACGTACACCCGCTCGGTCGCCGTCGTGGTGTCGGCGGTGAGGTTCTTCGCCGCCGACGAGAAGACGATGTGGCGGCCGTCCGATGTGATCGAGGCGCCGGCGGAGTCGCCGTCGCCCTGGGTGCCGTCGGACGCGACGCTGATCCTCTCGACTCCGGCACCCGACGCGGTGGCGGGCGCGGCCGTCGCGGTCGTCGGCGGCACCGCCGTGACCGCGCAGACCGCGACCGCCGCGCTCAGGGCTCCCCGCCCGCGTCCGCTGACGCTCCGTCTCGCATGACCCCTCATGTTCCCCCCATAAAGGACACGGTCTCCCCCGGTTCCCCGCCGGAGGACGAGGAGCATGCAACCGCGACGGCCCCGTGCGGTCAATGGGCCCTGTGCACTCCTCACATGTCTTTCGGTCAGTCGGCGGGCCTGCCGAACCAGCGGTAGAGGTGGTCGTCCAGATCCCGCTGTTCGTCGCCGATCCAGGCGACATGGCCGTCGGGGCGCAGCAGGAGGCAGGGAACGTCCAGTGCCGCCGTGGGATCGGCGAGGTGGTCGACCCGGTCCGACCAGCCGCCCGCGGTCAGGCGTCCGGTGCGGTCGAGAAGCAGTCCGCGGCCGTGACGCAGCAGGTCGTAGAGGCGGCCGTGCGCGATGTCGAGGTCGGGCAGGCGGCGGCCGAGCAGGTCGGGGCCTTCGCCGACGTCGTAGCGGATGTCGATCGCCGTGATCTTCTCGATGAGACGGCGGTTGACCTCGTCGAAGTCCATCAGTTCGGTGAGCAGCCGGCGTACGGCCCGCGGGCCCGGTTCGGTGGAGTGCAGTTCCATCTGGGCACGGGTGTTGTCGAGCACGTCGGCGGCGACCGGATGCCGTTCGGTCTGATAGGTGTCCAGCAGGAACTCCGGTGCCCAGCCACGGACTTGGGCGGCCAGTTTCCAGCCGAGGTTGAACGCGTCCTGGACTCCCAGGTTGAGGCCCTGTCCTCCGGTGGGCGGATGGATGTGTGCCGCGTCGCCGGCCAGCAGCACGCGTCCGACCCGGTAGCGTTCGGCCAGCCGGGTGGCGTCGCCGAAGCGGGACAGCCAGCGCGGCGAGTGCACGCCGAAGTCGGTTCCGGCGACGGTGCGCAGTTCTTGCCTGAAGTCCGCGAGGGTGGGCGGTTCCGCGCGATCGCCGACCGCTGCGGCGGGGACCACGACGCTGTACGTCCGTGCGCCGGCGGGCGTGAGCCGGAACCGCCTCTCGATCCGGCCGATTTCGGTCACCTTGGCGGCGATCTCGTCCCACGGTACGCCCACTTCCATCTCGCCCATCAGCGTGTCGGCCCGCGAGGGCTCGCCGGGGAAGCCGACGCCGAGGAGTTTGCGCACCGTGCTGCGCGCGCCGTCACACCCGACGAGATACCGCGCACGCAGGTGCTCGCCGTCGGCCAGTGCGACGGTCACACCTTCGCTGTCCTGCTCGAGATCGGCCACCGCGGCACCGTGCCGGACCTCGGCGCCCAGTCGGGTCGCGTGCTCTTCGAGCAGGCGGACGACGACCGGCTGCGGCATGCCCAGCAGATAGGCGTGCGCGGAATCGAGGTCCGTGGGCGCGGGTTTGCCGATGCCGGCGAAGAATCCGCCGGCCGGCCGCTGCCGGCCGTGTTCGCGCAGGCGGTCGAGGAGTCCGCGCATGGCCATCAGCTCGAGGCTGCGGATGTGCAGACCGACGATGCGGACGTACGACGCGGGCTCGGTCGCCTTCTCCAGTACGAGTACCCGCACCTCGTGCAGCCGCAGTTCGGCGGCCAGTGTCGCGCCGGTCGGTCCGCATCCGGCGATGATCACGTCGAACATGGGGGGCACGCGTTCGGCGCCGGAGGCCGACGACCGGAGTGGGAGGGCGTCGCCGCCCATGGCGCCGTCGCGCTCGCGCGCAGGGTTCGACGACGGTTCGGCGGTGCACTTCGAGGGGTCCATGGCTGTTGCCTTTCGGGAGTGCCTTGTTGGGGAGGCACTCCCGGCGACACCTACGTCAGCCGCCGGCCATGACGGGAAGGGGGAGCACCCACATCGATACAGCGTTCATGGGTCTCACCTCCTCGGGTGGTGTCACGGTCGTGCGCAAGCTACAAGCCCGGACATCACTGCGTCCAGTCCTTTTGTCCCGCCCTGTGATCACGGCTCCGAATCTCCCCGATGACGACGTCCCAAACAGCGGCCCCGTCGCCGTGTCCCTCGGAGCCGCTCGTCCCCTCGCCGCTCAGAGGCGCTCGACCAGCGTCGCGCCGAAGGACTCGACGGCAAGGTACGGATTGAGGTGAGGATGACGGCTGGCGACGGAGAGATCCCGCCAGTGCCGTTGCAGGACGTTGGACATGTTGAAGCCGCTCGCGCCGTGCACGTCGAGCATGCGCTCGACCGCGGCCCTGCAGTCGTGACCGGCGTCCGCCAGGTCCATCTGCAGCCGCGGCTTCTCGGCTGGGGAGAGGTCGGCCGTGTCGGCGGCCCTCGCGACCGCGAGCATGGTCCTCTCGGCGCGATTCACCAGGTGGGTGGCCTCCGCCAGCCACTGCCGGGCCCCCGATGACTCGCCCATGCGGGAGTAGGCGGTCATGAACGGTTTCCTGTCCGACGCGAACATCGCCCCGGTCGCGTCGAGTGCGCCCTTGGCGGCCCCCACCACCGCACCCAGCGCCGTAATGGCGTACAGCAGGACATCCGTCACGGCGAAGGCGGGCGCCGGCGTGACGAACGCGGTGGGCACCAGTACGTCCTCGGCGATGAGGCTGTGACTGCCCGTGGCGCGCATGCCGGCCATGTTCCAGGTCCGCTCCACCGTCAGATCGCTCACCGGTATGACCGCGAACGCGGGTGTGCCCTCCACCGTGAGGGCGAGGCCGGCCCAAGCCGCGTCCTCACACCCCGAGACATTCGGCCACCGGCCGCTCACGCGCACGCCTTCGGACACTCGCCTGCCCGGACCTCCGGGAACACCCGAACCGCAGAAGAGCGCATCCGGGTCGGCGAAGATCGCCTCGCGCGCCGCCGCATCCGGGAAACTCCTCGCCGCCATGTCCTTCGCGGTCACGCACGTCCCGGCGATCCAGGCCATGGACGGGCAAGCCCGGCCCAGCTCCGTGAAGCGCCGGGCCATGCTCTCCACGTCCGCCCAGGTACCGCCATACTCCCGGGGCGTCCTCAGGGCGAAGATCCCGTCTCGGCGCAGGGCCTCCAGGCTCTCCGGGGCAGGCCGGTCGGCAGCTTCCGCCTTCTCCGCCTGGCTGGTCAGAATGTCGCTCGTCGTGTGTTCGAGGGTGTAATCGATCATGTTCAGATACAACCAACGGCTGTCGCGCCGGACCATACGCGAGCGGCACGCCTTTATACGAGCCTGAACTGCGGCGTCGCTAAAATCGTTGAGTGGACCTAGTCAGCGAGGTAGTCCGCGCCGCTCGGGTCGGTACCCCCGGGAGCCGCGTGATCAGGCAGTACGACTCCCAGGGCATTCGATTCTCCGCGTTCGAGGGCACCGGCTTCCATGTCGTGCTGCGTGGCACCTGCTGGCTCCTCTCAAAGGACCAGGACCCTGTCGGCCTGGAACCGGGCGATGTCGTGCTCGTCACCTCCGGTGCCCCCCATGGCCTGAGCCGCGTCCCCTGTGCACTGCACGACCTGCCGTCGATGGCGGTGCGCCCCGCTGCGCCGAGGCCGGGGCCGTTCGACTTCGAGTTCCTGTGCGGTGTTTACCAGTTCCGGCAGGGCCGCACCCCGCAGTACTTCCGCGCCCTGCCCGACCTGATCACGCTGTCGCCGGACTACGGCCGCTCTCCGCAGACGCGTGCACTGATCGACCTTCTCAGCGCGGATACGTCCGGGGCGGACCTGGGCGCCGCGGCGGCCCTTCCCGCGTTGCTCGACCTCATCCTGATCCACGTTCTCCGTCAGTGGCACGAGCAGCAGGGCTCTGCCGAATGGCCACGAACCGACGATCCCGAGATCGCCGCCGCCCTGCGGGAGATCCACAAGTACCCGCAGCAGAGGTGGACGGTGACCAGGCTGAGTGATGTGGTCGGGCTGCCCCGCACCGTGTTCACGCGACGCTTCACCGAAGGAGTGGGCCGGCCGCCGATGTCCTACCTCACCAGCTGGCGGCTGAGCCTCGGGGCTCGCGCGCTCCGGGAGACGGACGCGACACTTGCCACGATCGCGCGCGAGGTCGGGTACGCGACGGAGTTCGCCTTCTCCGGGGCGTTCACTCGTGAGTACGGCGTCTCACCCGGCCGTTTCCGCCGAAGCACGGCAGCCTTGATCCCTCCCGTCGCCGACTGACGCCCCCGGCGAGAAGGAGAACGTTCGGCATCCTTCGCCAGGGATGAAGATGCCCAGGTAGCTGTCAAGACCGAACGTTCTACTGTTTGGTAGGGTGGGGTGGTATGAGTCGGAGTACAGTAAGCGCCAGCACCTCCGAGGCACGAGCACGCCTCCTCGGCACGGCAACCCGGATCTTCTACACAGAGGGGATCCATTCCGTCGGCATCGACCGCATCGTCGCCGAGGCACAGGTGACCCGGGCCACGCTGTACCGCCATTTCACCGGCAAGGAAGAACTCGTCCTCGCCTACCTCGACCAGGCCGACCAGGCAATCCGCGCGCGGGTCACCGCTGCGACGGCCGGCGCCCAGTCGGCACCCGAGCAGGTCCGCGCTGTCGCCAAGTCCATCACCGAAGGTATCCGGTCCGACGGATTCCGCGGATGCGCCTTCCTCAACGCCGCCGCCGAATACTTCGACCCCGCCCACCCGATCCACCAGGCAGTCCTGGCGCACCGGCAATGGTTCCTGAACACCGTCACAGCCTTGCTGGCACAAACTGGCGAGGAGACCGCCGACGCCGCAGGCCGGCACTTCGTCATGCTCCGCGACGGCGCCATGGCGGCCGGCTGCCTCTTCGACCCCGAACTGATCTCCGAGACCTTCCTCGACGGCGTCGAGGGAATCCTCGAGGCCTGCGCCGCCCACACCTCGCAGAAGTAGCCGCTCGTCACGGGGCTTCAGGCACGGTTCCTGGGCGGGAGCCTCCACGGGCCCCTTCGGCACAGCGAAGAGGGAGCCGCCGTCCGCCGCCCGCCCGGGCACCGGGAGGCGCGGCGGCACACCGTCTGCGCTACCGCCCGGATTCGAGTGCCGCGGCCACGGCGGCCTCGGCGTGCAGCCGGGAGGTGGCGAAAACCGGGACAGGGCTGTGCTCGGGGCTGATCAGGAGCTCGATCTCGGTACAGCCGAGGATGATGCCTTGCGCGCCGGAGGCGACCAGTCTTTTGATCACCTCACCGTACGCCTCTCGGGACTCCTCCCGGATGACACCCAGACAGAGCTCTTCGTAGATCACCCGATGGACGACAGCACGGTCGTCCGCGTCGGGCACGAACACCTCGAGACCATGCCCGGCCACGCGGTCGCGGTAGAAGTCCTGTTCCATGGTGAACGCGGTCCCCAGGAGCCCCACTCGCCGCAGACCCGCGCTCCGCACCGCGGCCGCTGTCGCGTCGGCCAGGTGCAACAGCGGTATGTCGACCGCCGCCACCACGTGCTCCGCGACCTTGTGCATGGTGTTGGTGCACAGCAACAACAGGTCCGCGCCGGCGGCCTGCAAGGACCGGGCCGCGTCGGCGAGCACCTCGCCGGCGTCGTCCCACCGTCCGGCCACCTGCAGCCGCTCGATCTCGGCGAAGTCGACCGAGTACAGGACACACTTGGCCGAGTGGAGACCCCCCAGCCGCTCCCGGACCCCTTCGTTGAGCAGCCGGTAGTACTCGGCCGTCGATTCCCAGCTCATGCCGCCGATCAACCCAATGGTCTTCATCCGCCCACTTTCGCATGCCCTCCGCTGGTCGCGGAGCCGAGGGTCGGGGCAACAGCGCGTCGTACGTGACCGGCGAAGGTCCCCGTTCCGATGCCGGCGTCAGGTGTCCCCACTGAACGGCCCGGGTCCGGCCGTTCTTGAGCTCCCACATCCCCAAGGTAGAACGTTCGGTATTGACACGGAGGGCGCGAGGGCTTGACCATGGTGCGAGACAGAACGTTTGGTCTTGGGCCGGCTGCGTCGGACCGCGTGTCAGGTTCCTTGTTCCGAGGGGACCAGAGGACGATCCCGCCGGCTCCGAGAGCCCACCGGAGGAGATAGCCGTATGCCCAAGCCACCGCTGCCGCCAGAGGCTCAGGAAATGCTGCGCCGCGCGAACCCCGCCGTCATGGCCACCCTGCGCCCGGACGGCACTCCCGTCTCCACCGCCACCGGGTATCTGTGGGAGGACTGCCGCGTCCTCATCAGCCTCGACGAGAGCCGCGTACGCCTGAAACACCTGCGCCGGGACCCCCGCGCGACCCTCACCGTCTTCGATGGCGACAACTGGTACACGCACGTCACACTCATCGGCCGGGTCACCGAGATGTACCAGGACGAAGGCCTGCGGGACATCGACCGCCTGGCCCTGCACATCACGGGTGCGCCCTACCCCGACCGGGTCCGCCCACGCGTCAGCGCGTGGATGGACGTCGAGCGCTGGCACAGTTGGAGCGTGGCGAACGACGGTCCGGCCTTCACCTGACCCCGTGAGCCGGGTCCAGACGTGGTGCGGCGCCGAGACCGGGCCGTGCTAGCCGTCGGCTGATCCGGGCCGCGCGGTCGCACTCCGGTCCCCGGCATCGAAAACCACGCTGCGCGGCCACTGTCCCCAGTGTGCGCCGAGGCCATGATGCTGCGGACTGCCGGTGCGTACGAACGCGCGGATGCTGTCCGTCATCAGCTTCGACAACCGCAGGCGGCCGGGCTGGTTGCGGCTGCTGAAGGCGAAGGTGAACAGTCCCTCGTCGAAGGTGCCGAAGACGAACGGCAGGTCCATGGCGTGTGCCGCCCCGTAGACCGTGTCGAACGGGGCCGGTTCCTGGTTCCAGGCGAACTGGTAGTAGTACAGGTGCTTGTTCCCCGCCTCCCTCATGGAGTCCATCGAGTCGTGGACGATTCCGGTGAAGACGGTGTCGGTCAGCTGCCCGGCCGCCTCGTTCCACCCGCCGGGGCCGTCGGCCGGCAGGTAGCGGTCGGTGATGAAGTCGCGGACCGTGAATGCGGACGGCTTGTCCGGATCGAAGTAGTACTGGTGGGTGAAGCGTTCGTAGTCGGTCGGGCGGTAGGCGCCGATGAGGGACCCGAAGAGCTTGCCCTCCTCGAGGGTGTTGCCGGCCAGGACCGGTATGTCGCGGAACCGGCCCGTCTCGATGGCGGCGTGGTAGTCCGCGGGCAGAACGGCACCGTCCGCAAGCACCGCCGGCGGATCGCCGACGACGGCGCCACGGCGTATCTGCGCCCGGATGACATCGTCTGCGGGCATCTCCCGCAGACGGCGCACGGCATCGGACCGGTCTCCGCCCGCGCCGACGGCCTCGTCCAGGAAGGATTCGGCATAGGTGCGGGCCTGTTCGGGGGCGGCGAACTTGAGGCCACCGCTGAGCGGGACGGCCTTGTCCATCAAGCCCTTGCTCAGGGGCGACATCATCAGTGCCCAGACGTCCACGGCACCGGCGGACTCCCCCATCACCGTCACGTTCGACGCGTCGCCGCCGAAGACGGACGCGTTGCGCTCGACGAAGCGGAGCGCCTCGATCTGGTCCAGCGTCCCGAAGTTGCCCGAGTCACCGTACGGATCGCCCGTCCTGAGTTCGGGCAGCCCGAGCCAACCGAACACCCCGAGACGGTAGTTGATGGTGACCACGACGGCGTCGGCCCTGCGTGCCAGAGCGCGTCCGTCGTACATCGGGTCCGCCGAGTAGCCGACCACGTTGCTCCCACCGTGGACGAACACGATGACCGGCAGGTCCTGCTTCCTGGTGGAGGGGCGGAACACGTTGAGGGTGAGACAGTCCTCCGCGCCGACCGGCTCGCCGAGGCCGTCCCGGACGTCCAGCCCGTAGTGCGGCCCGCTCGGCGCCGGACTGAAGAGCCTGCCCTGCTGGGCGCAGCCGTCTCCGAACTCGGTGGCGTCCCTGGCGCCGGCCCACGGCCGGTGTGTCACCGGGGCCCGCCAGCGCAGCGACCCGACGGGGGGTTCCGCGTAGGGGATGCCCAGCCAGGAATGGGTTCCCGTCGACCGGCTCTGGTCGAGCCCCTTGACGCTGCCGAGGTCGGTGTGACGTACCACCGTCGCCCGGTGGGGCCCGTCCGCCGACGCCACGCCCATCGGTGCGGCCGCCAGCACCATCCCGAGAAGCGCGGCGCCGATGCGTCCGATCACCATCACTGCCTCCGTTCCGCCTCGACGCCGGGTTCCACGTGAGTACCGGCGGCCGACCTGTGGTCCTCGGCGCGCACCGTGCGCCGCAGGAGCGGAAGAAGCAGTACGCCGAGGACCGCTCCGCCGACCAGCACCGCGTGTCCGCCCGCCTCGCTGCCCCGGCCCTCGGCAAAGCCGTACAGGTAGGGTCCCGCGAACCCGCCCAGCAGCCCTACCGTGTTGATGAACGCGAGCCCCGCCGCGGCCATCAACCCGGACATCCGCGCCATCGCGACCGACCAGTACAGCGGGAGCACCCCGATGAGCAGCATCATCGCGACGTCGATCAACAGGATGCGGGCGACGGCCCCGTCCGCGAGCGTGTAGACGCCCGCGACCACCGCTGTGGCGACGGTGACGCCTGAGAGAACGTGGAGCTCACCCGCCGCCCGGCGGTGGAGCCATGGGATGGCGAGCACTCCGACGAGCGCGCCGATACCCACGCTCCCGCTCACCAGACCGATGGTGAAGGACCCTTCGACACCGAGACTTTCGACGATCGACGGGAAGTTGTACTGGATCGACACGCTGTTGATCTGGTTGGCGAAGTAGATCACCGAGAGCGCGAGGATGAACGGGCGGCCGAACGCCACCTTGGCGTTGCCCTTCAGGGTGGCGTGTGCCGGAGCCGTGCGCACGACGGCCCGCTCGTCGAGCACCGCGGCCTCCCGTGCCGAGAGCCAGGGGGCTTCGGACGGGCGGTCAGGTACCCAGCGCCACACGACGCCGCCCACCAGGATCGTGATCGCGCCCTCGATCAGGAACATCCATTGCCAGCCGAACAGACCGGCTGCGCCGTGCAGTTCCATGAGCCCGCCGCCGAGCGGACCGCCGAGGGCGAGGCCGGCGCACACGGCCAGGTAGAGGGTCCCGACCACCGTCACCCGCTGCCGCTGCGAGAACCAGATGGTGACGATGTACATGAGCGCCGGATACAAGCCGGCCTCGGCCGCTCCGAGGAGGAGGCGGACGAGATAGAAGGACAACTCGCCCTGCACGAACATCATGCAGGCGCAGAGAGCCCCCCAGGTCACGGCGATGCGGGTGATCCACCGTCGCGGTCCGACACGGTGCATGACGAGGTTGCTCGGTACTTCGAGGACCGCGTAGCTGAGGAAGAAGACGCCCGCACCGGTGCCGTAGGCCGCGGCGCTGATGCCGACGTCGGCGTCGAGCGAGGTCTTCGCCAGGCCGACGTTGGTGCGGTCCACGAATGCCATGAAGTAGACCAGGCACAGGATCGGCAGGAGGCGGAACGCGGCCTTGCGGCTGGCGACCGCGTGCACGCGGTCGGTCTCGTCCTCCATGCGGCTCTGCTGAGTCACGACGGGCCTCCGGAGGGCAGGTCCCGGACACCGCGTTCCGTCTCCGCGCGGATCACTGATACGACGCTCACGCACTCTCCCTCAGTCAGGCGCGTCTCCGCACTGCCCGATGTGGTCGCCGTCACTGTAGGGAGCGGCGAGAGGTGTCATGAGGTCAGAATCCTCCATAGTTGCCGACGTCCGGGTGGGAAGAAGAACCACCATGGATGCGGTGGCGTGGCTCGTGTCAGAGGCTCACGGCGCGCCTGAGCCTCTCCAGCCGGATCGCCAGTCGCAGTTGGAGGTCGTCAGTGGCCCGCCAGTCGTGGCCGAGGACACTCGTGACCCGGTCGAGTCGTTTGAGCAGGGTGTTCAGATGGACCTGAAGGGCGTCCGCGGTACGGCGCAGGTTGCCGTCGTTGGTGAAGTAGGTGTCCAGCGTGGCTATGAGATCGGTCGACCGCTTGACGTCGTAGTCGAGGAGGGGACCGATCGCATCGGCCACGAAGCGGTCGAGTTCGTGTCCGCGATCGACGTCGAAGGCGAGCGCGTAGAGGGCGAACCGGTCCGTCGTGGCTCCGAGGTCCGTCGCTCCGATGTGCCGGACCATCTTGGCGCAACCCGCGGCGCGCGAGAACGCCCGCCCCCAGTCGTGACCGGTGACGCGTTCGCACAGGACCAGGACGGGACGGCCGAGCTCCGCGCGGAGCCGCTGGTGGAGGGAGCGGGTGAACAGTTCCGCGTCCGCTGCGGGAGCGATCAGCGTCGCTCGGCCGAGGTGCTCCCCCGCCAGTCCCGCCTCCTGCCGGGCGAGCGCGTGCAGGTGACGGACGAGATCGCCGGCGGGGACGCCGTCGGCCTCTGCGGTGGCCACCACGTTCAGGGCGTCCAGGTCGATACCGCGCGAGCGTGCCCGCCTCCGTTGCGTCACGCTCACACTGGGGCTGGCGACGATCAGCTCGGTGAGGAGTTCGCCGCTGAGTCGCTCGGCCGCGTCGGCGGCGGCATCGTCCTTGAGGATCAGCAGTCCGACGACGTGCGTGGCGAGTTCGAGGCTGCGCACATCGAACGCGGACGGCTCCTGGCGCTGGCTCCACACCACTGTGCCCAGGAGGCTGTCCCCGGCCCGGATGGTCGCCGCACTGTGCCACAGGCCGTCCGCACCGGTTGTCGTGACCGCGCGACCCGTGCTGCGCGCGAGCCCGATCACCTCGGCGAGCGCCTCACCTCCGGGCTCCTCCTCGCGAGGTCCGCCGGTACCGCCGCGGGCCAGGAGATCGCCGCCGCGGTCGAGGACGACGATGGAGCCTCCCATCTGCTCTGCGAGCTGGCGGGCCACCACCTGGGGCTCGCCACCGGCGAGCACGAGTCCCGTCAACGCCTCGTGCACGCCCTGGGCCCGTTCCATCACGATCACCTGCTCCTCGATGGTCCGGTAGGCCGCTCGCAGTTCGGCGAGCGCGCTCCGGCTCGCCTCGTACAGCCGCGCGTTGTCCAGAGCGACCGCCGCGTGGTCGGCGAACGCGCTGAGAAGGGCGATCTCACCGGTACGGAAGGCACGAGTGGTGCGGTGGGCGGCGAAGAGGGCGCCGATCACGCGGTTCCTCACGAGGAGGGGCACTCCGAGCAGCGCGACCAGACCCTCGTTGCCGACCAGGGCGTCGAAACCGGGGTCGTGCCGCAACTCTCCCGCGGCCAGGTAGTCGCCGACCCAGTGTGCGGCACACGACTCGATCACCTTGCCGCCGAGTCCGGTGTCCGGAGGAATGTGCGCCGACCGGAACGCTGCCGAGACGGTGCCCTCGCTGGCCGTGATTCTCAGTACGCCGTCGTCGCCGAGCAAGGAGAGGTAGGTGAAGTCGGTGCCGATCAGGTCGTGCGCGTACCGGACGATGGAATCCAACACGTCGTCGACATCGCCCAGGGCGGTCAGGGACCGCGCCGTCGCGTACAGCGAAGCCAGTTCGCGCTCCCGGTCCGGGCGGATGTCGGCGTCTGCGCGCTCGTTCATGTGCCTGCGTCATCCCTCGGGTGAGGCCTCCGGGCCGAGGCCGGGGCCGGTCGTCGTCGTGCGGAGCAGTAGATCATTCATCCACCGTGAGGGCCGGAGGTGTGGTCGCTGTTCATCTCCCTGGGAGACCGGCCCGACTTCTACGGTGATCCCGACCACGTCGTCGGCACCGGGCCGGACGCCCGCCACGGCGCCCGGGCCCGCACGACACGTCACCCGGACCCGGATGGGGGGAGAACCGCTCATGGACGGGCTCATGCAGCCTCACCCGCTGACGATCGCACACCTCTTCGAGCGCGCGGAGACGCTGTTCGCGCACAAGCGCGTCATCGGCGCGGAGGGAGGGGAAACCGTCTACCGCACGTGGGCGAACCGGGTACGCCGCCTGGTCTCCGCCCTCGCCGTGCTGGACGTTCCGCCCGGCGCGAGGGTGGCGACCCTGGCGGCGAACCATCCCCGGCACCTGGAGGTCTACGTCGCGGCTCCGATCAGCAAGCGGGTCCTCCATACGCTCAACATCCGGCTCTCGGCGGACCACCTCACCTACATCGTCGAACACGCCGGTGACGACGTCGTCTTCCTCGACCGGCGACATCTGCCACTGGTCCTCGAGTGCCTCGACCGGCTGCCCGGTGTACGGCACTGGGTGGTCTTCCCCGACGGCACCGACTCCGCGTTGCCACCAGACCCCCGGTTCATCGACTACGACGAGCTGGTGAGCGCTGCCGAGCCGCAAGGGGGCTCGTTCGAGGCGACGTTCGGCGACACGGACGAGAACCTGGCGGCGGGCCTGTGCTATACGTCCGGGACGACCGGACGCCCCAAAGGTGTCCTGTACAGCCATCGATCGACCGTGCTGCACTGCCTCGGGACCATGGCGGCCGGTCTGATCGGCATCAGCGAACGGGATGTGGTCCTGCCGATCGTCCCGATGTTCCACGCGAACGCCTGGGGCCTCCCGTACGGCGCGCTGATGGCCGGAGCAGACCTGGTCCTGCCCGGCCCGTCGGCCGACCGGGACCATCTGGCCGACCTGATGGAGCGCCACCGGGTCACGCTGGCGGCCGCCGTGCCGACCGTCTGGACCGACCTCCTCCCGGGGCTCGCGGGCCGGGACCTTCGATCACTGCGGCTGCTCCTCGGCGGTGGGTCGGTGGTGACGCCGGAACTGTCCAGGGCATACGAGGACACGGTCGGGGTTCCGCTCACACATTCCTGGGGGATGACGGAGGTCAGCCCCGTCGGTGTCATCGGAGGCCTGAGCAGCCGGCATCAGGGACTGGACGCCGACGCGCGCGACGCCGTCCGGGCCGCGCAGGGCCGCCCGATCCCCCTGGTGAGCGTGCGCCTCGCCGACGTCGAGTCCGGCAAGAACGTGCCCCACGACGGAGCGTCCGTCGGCGAACTCCAGGTCGCCGGCCCCTGGGTCGCCAGGGGCTACTTCGGTGGTGAGGGAGTCGACAACTTCACCGAGGACAACTGGCTGCGCACCGGCGACCTCGCCACCGTCGACGACGACGGCTACCTGCGACTCGTCGACCGGCTGAAGGACCTCGTCAAGTCCGGTGGTGAGTGGATCTCCTCAGTCGAACTGGAGGCAGCCATCGCCACCCACCCGGACGTGGCACAGGTCGCCGTCGTCGCACGCGAGGACCCGCGTTGGGGGGAACGCCCGGTCGCGTTCGTCGTCCTGCGCGCGGGGTCGGTCCTGACCACGGATCAGCTTCGTGAACACGCCTCTCACCAGGTCGCTTCGTGGTGGGTGCCGGACGAGTTCGTCGTCCTCGAAGCTCTCCCGCTCACCGGAACGGGCAAACCGTCCAAGGAGGCATTGCGGCGGTCGCTGCGGTCGCGATGACCGCAGCACCCTCGTCTGAAGGACCGTCGGTGTGCTCACCGCACCATGGGTTTCGCGGGCCCCGGTTCGCGGTGGAACGCCCCCACGACGTCTTCCGGACCGCTGCCGCGGGTACCGCACGGTTCGACGACCGGCCGGCTTCGACACCGCTCGGTCGCCGGGTCAGGCGAACCGCAGACAGAAGGGGTGTCCTGCCGGGCTGGCATACACCCGTGAGGCCGGCTGACGGGAATCGGCGACGTCGTCGGTCGGTCGCAGCCGTCGCCCACCGGCAGCGAGCACCCTCTCGTCGGCGGTCGCGGCATCGTCCGCGGCGAGGTCGAAGTGCATCTGCTGGGCGGCGCCTTCGGGCCACCGGGGCGGTATGTGCCCCGGAGCGTACTGGATGACGATCACGGGGAAGCCGTCGATGCGCAGGAAGTGGTGTGTCGCCGTTCGTGTGATCGACCCGCCGAGCAGCCGGTGCCAGAACGAGCTCTCGCTCTCCAGGTCTGCTGCGTCCACGATCAGTGACATCAAGGTGAAGGCCATGGTGTCCCTCCTCCGTTCGGGTGTCGGGATGGTGTTCAGACCACGGGGATGATGCCGCCGTCGACCCGGAACTCAGCACCCGTGAGCCATTTGGCGCGGACCGAGGCGAGGAACGCGATCATCTCGGCGACGTCCTCGGGTTCTCCTGGACGTCCCATCGGCACCTTCAGACTGTCCACGATCTGCTGCTCGACGTCTGCGACGCCGATGCCCTGGCTGTCGGCCATCTGCTGGAGGTGGGCGGCCGCTCCCTCAGTGACGACGAACCCCGGCAGAACACACACCACGCGTACGCCGTGCTCCCCCACCGACGTCGCCAACTCGCGGCTGTACGCGTTCAACGCCGCCTTCGAGGCAGCGTAGGACGCCTCCGCGGGCTGGGGGAGGTGGCTCGCGATGGACGAGACGTGCACCACGACGCCGGACCCGCGCTCGACCATCCCGGGAACGAGGGCCCGGTCGAGACGGACCGCACAGAGCAGGTTCATCTCCAGGTCGGCGAACCAGGACGCGTCCGACCGCTTCAGGGTCGGCATGGGGCCGGTCGCGGCGCCCGCGTTGTTGACCAGGACATCGACGCCTCCGACGCTTTCCACCACTCGGCGGCCGAGCCGCGTCACCCCCTCCTCGGACCGCAGGTCGGCAGGAATGAACGTGGCCGGCAGGTCTTCCGGGGGTGCGGATCGCGAGGCCGTCAGCACGGTGGCACCGGCCGAGGAGAACCGGCGAGCCGTCGCTTCCCCGAGCCCTCTGCTACCGCCGGTCACCAGCACGCGCAGACCGGCGAACTCCTCGTGGTCGATCGTCACGGGCGTACTCCTTCAGTAAGGTGAACCCAACTCCGGAAACTGTACACGTAAACGGAGTCGGACTCACCTTATGGAGGACTGTTGCCGTCATCACGTCCGTTGCGCGCCGATGCCCGCCGTAACCGCGACGCGCTCCTGGCCGCCGCGCGCGAGGCGTTCCTCGCCGCCGACGCCGTTCACGTGGAGGAGATCGCCCGCCTGGCAGGCGTGTCCGTCGGAACTCTCTACCGCCACTTCGACACACGCGAGGCGCTCGTGGCGGAGGTGTACCGCCAGGAAGTCGCGGAGCTCTGCGCAACCGCCGACCGGCTGCTCGCACACCACGCCCCGGACGAAGCACTGCGCGCCTTCCTGCTCCTGCTCGTGGAGCACGCGGCGGTGGGCCGAGGGATGGGCGAGGCGCTGGACAGCATCATGGCGACCGATTCGCCGGTCTTCGACGACGCACGCGAGAAGATGGGCCTCGCCCTCGACGAACTCCTCTCGGCAGGCGTCGCGGCCGGTCTCATCCGTCGTGACGTGAACGGACGCGTCGTCCTGCGCGCCCTCGGCGGCATCTGCGGGATGCGCGCCAAGGGCTGGAAGGAGGACGCCGTGCGCATCGCCACGATCCTCTACGACGGACTGCGCCACGAAGCAGCGGCCCACGATCGAAGCGGCAGCGGCACATCAAGCGTGGAGCCGACCCGTTGACGGTGGCCCTGACGCGGACAATGACCTCCCACGGGCAGGCTCCGCGCCGGACTCGCCTGCCGCACGGTCCTTCGGATACGACCACGGGCCCGGTCCTCAAAGGTGAGTGCCGCGGCCCGGGAAACCTGTGGACGTGTGGACTACGACGGCCCGACGACCACAGGGCGCCTCACGTCTTCTCGGCGATCACTACTGTGGTGATCGCTCCTTGAGCGGGGTCAGCAGGATGTCCGTGGGGGTGGCGGCGAGGAGGGTGCGGTCGGGGGCCTGCTGCCAGTGCGGGTCGTCGTCGTAGGGTTCGGAGGCCACGACGGTGCCGCCGCCGGTGCGGGTGAGGTACCAGAGGGTGTCGCCCCAGGCGGTCGCGGTGATGGTGTCGCCGTTGGTGAGCAGGAGGTTGAGCCGGGCGGCCGGGGCCGCGGCGGCGACCTCGACAACCGTGTCGGCCAGGGCCTGTCCCTCGGTGTCGCCGGCGCGTAGGCGGGCGAGGACGAGGGCCCACACGAACGCGGAGTCGTTGCGTGCCTCGAGGGACAGGATGTCCGCGGGGGGCAGGGACGACACCAGCGGCGTGAGCGACCCCGGCCAGCCGGGTACGGCGCCGTTGTGGCTGAACAGCCAGGTGTCCGCCGCGAACGGCGCTGCCGCGGCTTCCGCGTCGGCGCCGGAGAGGGTGGCGTCGCGTACGGCGGCCAGGAGTGCCCGGGTGCGTACGACGCGGGTGAGGTCGGTGAAGGACAGGTCCGCCCAGATGGGCCCGGACCGCCGGTAGCGGGCCGGCACCGGATCGCCGTCCGCGTACCAGCCGGCGCCGAAGCCGTCCGCGTTGACGGTGCCGTAGCGCTGGTGGCGCGGCGCCCAGGACTGCCGGTACAGGCTGTGTGCGGGGGCCACGAGGAGCGCGCCCAGCGTCTCCTCGGGTCCCACGTAGGCGATGTGACGGCACATCAGACGTTCTCCGATCGCGCCGTGCGGAAGCCGGAGAAGATCTGCCGGCGGATCGGCAGGTCCCAGTTGCGGAAGGTGCCCCGGCAGGCGACGGCGTCCACGGCGAAGGAACCACCGCGCAGCACCTTGTGCTCGGGGCCGAAGAACACCTGCGAGTACTCCTTGTACGGGAAGGCGTTGAAGCCGGGGTACGGGGTGAAGTCGCTGGAGGTCCATTCCCATACGTCGCCGATCAGCTGCCGCACGCCGAGCGGTGACTGACCGGCGGGGTAGCTGCCGGCGGGTGCGGGGCGCAGGTGGCGCTGGCCGAGGTTGGCGTGTTCGGGGGTGGGGTCGGCGTCGCCCCAGGGGTAGCGCATCGTGCGGCCGGTGGCCGGGTCGTGGCGGGCGGCCTTCTCCCATTCCGTCTCGGTCGGCAGCCGCCGCCCGGCCCAGCGGGCGTAGGCGTCGGCCTCGTACCAGCACACGTGCAGCACCGGTTCGTGCGCGGGCACCGTCTCGGTCACCCCGAAGCGGCGCCGCAGCCACTGCCGGCCGTCCCGGCGCCAGAACAGCGGAGCGGTGAGCGAGTTGCGGCGGACGTGGGCCCAGCCGTCCGGCGTCCACCAGCGCGGGTCGTCGTAGCCGCCGTCCTCGATGAACGCCTGGTACGCGCCGTTGGTCACCGGGGTGGTGTCGATGTGGAACGGGGCCACCTCGCGCCGGTGCGCGGGCCGTTCGTTGTCCAGCGCCCACGGCTCGGTGGAGGTGCCCATGGTGAACGGGCCGCCCGGGACCAGGACCTCGGCCGGACCGGTGAACAGCCCCACCGGTTCCGGGTCCGGCGCGCTCAGCACCCGCGGGCCCTTGCGGAGCTGGTGGGTGATCAGCATGGTCTCGTCGTGCTGCTGCTCGTGCTGGGCGATCATCCCGAAGACGAAACCCGCCTCGGTCAGCCGCGTCCCGCCGAACACGGCTCCCTCCAGCACGTCCAGCGCCCGCCCCCGCACATCGGCCGCGTACCGGCGCGCCTCCCGCGGCGGCAGCAACGGCAGACTCGGCCGCCGCGCACGCGGATGCTCGAAGGCGTCGTACAACGAGTCGATCTCGGGCCGCATCGCCTCCCGCCCCGCCACGGCCCGCAACAGCCACTGCTCCTCCTGATTCCCGATATGCGCCAGGTCCCACACCAGCGGAGACATCAACGGCGAATGCTGCGCCGTCAGATCGGGCCCCTCCACACAATCGGTCAGCAGCGTGGTCCGCTCCCGCGCGGTGATCAGCGAAGCGACCGCACGCTCACGCAGGACTTCAGTGTCCACGGCCTCCACGACGGCGGTTTCCGTTGCCGTGTTGTCGGTGTGGTCGGTCATGAGCGGGTCTCCTTCCCGTGCGGGCCACGGTCGGCGCCGCCCGGCATGTCCAGCAGATCGTCGGCCGGGCAGCGGCCCCGGAGGACGTAGCGCTCCAGGAACACGGCGACGGCATCCGTGACCTCGGCCGCCGCGCCGAGGCGGGGCAGGGCGTCCAGCGCCGCCGTGAAACAGGCGGCGGCCACCTCGCGCAGTTCCGGGTCGGCGAGGCCGACCCGGGCCGCGTCCTCGTACAGGGGATTGTGCGGCGCGGGGCGGCCGTGCGTCCGCTCGGCCAGCGGCTTCACCGCCCGGTAGGCGGTCTCCGCGGCCTGCGGATCGTCGAACAGCGCCGCGACCACGGCCAGCGGCACGATCCAGCCGTCGTCACCCGGCTGCGCGTCGATCATGCGCAGCTCCAGATGACCGCGCGGACGCACCGGCGGGAACAGGGTCGTCGCGTGATAGTCGAAGTCGTCCCGGGTCGGCGGCCTCGGCGTCGGTTCGCGGATCCATTCCCGCATGCTCAGATCTTCCGGCACGTCCCAGGGGCCGTCGTCGGTGCGGACGCACATCACCGGCGAGTCCAGCACGTGCCGGGCCCAGGAGGCACGCGGGTCGGCGTCCAGCACCGGGCCGCCCGCCCGGCCGGCGCCGATCTGCATCCACCGAAGCTGCCGGGTGGAGCACCAGCCGGTGCGCCGCCCCTCGGACAGTGGGGAGTTGGCGAAGGACGCCAGCAGGACGGCGCCCAGGTGGTGCGCCAGCCACCAGCGCCGTACATGGCCGAGCGGGCCCGGCTCCTCGTACCCGGCGTCCACACACACCTGCACGG